>NZ_JASPJJ010000019.1:0-38854 GCF_030232825.1 Corynebacterium sp. MSK044 | reverse complement strand
GAGACCGAGCACGTCTACCCAGTGTGCTGGGTGACTGACATATCCCTGTGTTGTTGCAATATTGGGGTAAGCCCCCAACGGGTCTTGGGCGTTGTACATCCCAGCGTGAGGGTGGTAGTACCTGAAACGGTTGTATGCCCAGCCAGATTCGGTGTCGAAATATTGTCCTGAATAAAGTAATGGGCACGTTTGTCTGCCGCGCCAAGAACGGCTGCCAAACAATGATTGGGTCGCCAGTCCAGTAACAACACCGTTAACTGGATCAATAATTTCCTGGGGTGAACCTGCTAGGTCGGTTAGGACAAAAGCGAATTGAGTGCTGATTTGTCCTTGCGTTAGATCTGCAGATTCCCCCTCGGGTTCGAGGCTGACTTGACCTATAAGTTGGCCCGTTGCAGGATCGGTAACCCAGACATAGCCTGAACCGCAGACAAGTTGGTCAATTTCGTTTTGTCGGTCACCGGTTGCACCTACCCTTGAAGACCCTACTGTTGTGCCAGCCATTGGCTTAGCAACGTAGGTGGTTTGTTGCGCAACTAGTTGGTTACCGGTATGGCCAAAAACCGTGCGGGTAAGGAGTTGTCCGGTTTCAGCATCTACACACTCCTTGGCAACACGACGCCCTAATGGATCGTAGATGTAACGATATCCGACTCCTGGTTCATCAGAGGACGAGAATCCGATGGGTTGCTCGCCAGTGGCGTAGTAGAAGTGGTGAACTGTCGGCTTTTTGCTGACACGCTTCGTCACCGTGCGAATTACGCGGCCTGCTTTGTCATAGAAGTATGCAGTTCGGCCGACACGTTTAGGCATTGTTCCATCGATCTCGAACTTGCCGTGTGCATCAGAGGTATTTGGAACGCTAGGATGCCGGTTGGGCTTCGATGCGCTGAATCCTTGAGGATTGTTGTAATAGGGCTCTCCCACACGTAGGGTGCCTATCCCCTGAAGTACACCAGCGTCTGAGTATTCGAATACTTCATCTGAACGAAGCACAGGAGCGTCAATAGTTTCGGAGGCCAGTGTTCCAAATTTGGAAGGCTGCCTCGAAAGTCTTGTCACTCGGCCATTTACATCAAGGTCGTATGTGGTGACTCCACGTAAGTAGTCAGCAATGCCCTCAAGCGCCCCGTCTGGACGCCAAGTGAAAAGCCGCGACGATAAAGTGCGCATACCGCCCGAGGCTTTAGAATCCAGCGCTTCTAAAGTGTCGCCGGTAATTCGCCCGAGCGAGTCAATGGAAAGAGTTCTGACCAATGATTCGGTCGTAATGCGATTACGAATACCGCGACTGTTTACCCCGTAGCCTATATGTGCAACGGTTTCTTCAACCTCACTGCCCAGCGTACGACGGACCAGGTTGCTAGATGTGATTTCGCTAGATTGGTCACGGTTGAAGAAAGTAGTAAAAGTATCCCCAAGCGGGAGTGTTACAAGTTCTGCGGTGGCATTGCCCGCTTCGTCCCGATTGATTTCATGAGTGAACTGTTCGCCACTGGTCAAGGTCACAGTCTCGCGAACAGTTCGGCCGAAATTGTCGTGAGCGTAATGAATTTTCGCTTGTGGGCCGTTCATCTCTATGAGCCGACCCACTGCATCATAAACAAAAGAGGTGGTACCAAGCGCATCTGTAACAGATTCGACCTGACCCATGAGATTGCTCGTACGGGTTGTTACACCAGCAGGTGAAGAGGAAGTTTGAATCAAACCATCAGCGGTAATGGCGTTTGTCGTTGTTATCCCGTTGTAGTCAATCTGCTCGACAAGTTCGCCGTCTCGATCATACGAGTAAACCCAGGTGTTACCATCACCGTTGATCAGACGCACCGGCTCCATTTGAGTGTTGTACTCAATGCGAGTAGTTGAACCACTTGCGTCAGTAGTTACAGCCGGTTTATCAAAGACGGTGAATCTAGTTTTAGTAGTTGCTCCAATCTCATTGGTTACTGAGATCTTGTTTCCTTCGCCATCGTAGACCGCGCTCAGTGCGGTCCCGTCTGGCCGAGTAACTAGGGCCGGCCAACCTTCCGGCGAGTATTCAACGGCGGTAGTTGCGTTTTCTGCATCGGTGCTTTCTGTGATCAATCCACGAACGTCACGCACCATGTTGACACTGCGACCAGCTGTATCTGTTGCGCTAACAACACGTCCCGCATTGTCATATTGCTCACTGCTGGTTGTTCCATCGGGACGAGTAACGGATGAGGGAACGATCCCGCTGGGTCGGACATCGTAAGTAAAAGTTGTTGTTGCCCCTGTTGGAGTAGTCACCGATTTAATCATGCCAAAGGGATCGAGAACGCACTCGGTACTCAGGCCATCACGGCCGATGACACGAGCGGGGTTCCCCCAAGCAGCAGGTTCAATAAGAAACTCAGTACCGTCCCCATAGCGAGCACCAATGTGAATCCCGTCTGCGTTGATCTCAAATTCAGTTACCGCGCCTGTTGGGTCTGTGATGGATGTTTTTTGGTGGTAGTTGTTGTATGTGGTGTCTTCGGTGCGGCCTTCGGGTGTGATGATGCGCCATACGTCGCCTGCTGGGGTGGAGCGGTAGACGGTGGGGCGGATGTGGCCTAGGAGGTCGTCGTAGAGCCAGTCTTGTGGGACTGTCCAGTTTTTGTCGTCGCGTGGGGCTATCCGGCCGCGGCCGGTAAGGCCGGCGGTCTTAAGTCCGCCTTGGACGAGTGCTTGGTAGAGCGGGAGTTGTTCGAGGCGTTGGAAGTACTGCTCGATGACGCTGTCGCCTAGGGTAAGTGGGTCGTCTTGGAATTCACCGGCGGTTTCTAGTGCTACGCATACTGTTCCGCCGGGTGGGGCGTCTGTTCCTTCATCGGGGCCCCAGTAGACGATGTTGGGGAACATTCCGCCGGTGCCGACTTGGGATTGCACGCGGCCGTGGTGGTCAAAGCGGTAGTAGTAGGACACATCGTTGCGGTCTGTCCATGCGTGTATTCGGCCGGCGTGGTCGTAGTGGTATTTCAACGCGCCGTCGTTGGAGTTGATTACTCGGATGAGTTGGCCGTAGGTGTCGTACTCATAGGAAATAAGGCGTAGGGGTTTGTCATTTGGGTGTGTTGTTGGGTTTGACACATCAACGTGGGCTACTTTGCCCACAGCGTTATCCCAATGCAGTGTGATAATGGTGTCATCGGATCGTCGCATTTGTACCATGTGGCCGGTTGTCAGGTCCCATGTGTAGTCAATGGTGGCACCGGTGTGGTGTGTCACTGAGGACACACCAATTTCAATGCCCATGTTGAACACATCAGCAACGCTGCCTGCAGGAACTGTGGCTGCTATATACGTTCCTCCCAGCGATGGGGAGCAATCTTTGATCCCTACGGCTGTGGTGTCGGGTGTGGGTGTGGTGTCAAACAGGCGGAAAGTGTAGGTCAGGCCAGCGGCAATATCGCGTACCCGGTAGGCACCGTCGGCGTAGGACAGCAACCATGGTCGGCCGTCAGCGCGGACTTCTGAGCCGTCCTTAGGGGCAGGTGGGAAGGTGATCAAGGCGCCGTCGGGGGCAAGCATGAGCACTTCGTCGTCGCAGACTTCAATGCGCACATCCATTGTGGAGACCCATCGTGGGCCTAGTGCGCGGCCTAGCTCATAGTTGGTGTTGGCGTTGCGGTCGACCCTGAGTGGCAAAATGCCGTCGATGAAGACATCAGTTTTAAAGTCGACCATGTTGCCGGTGGCCATATCGACTGGCTCAAGCCGGAAACAGATCTCTTTACCGCGGGTGATTGTGCGGAAATAAGACTGCGCCAACTTCTCAGTTGTCACCGCTTTAAGGCCGTCAGCGGACTTCAAGGCGGCCTGCATCGCGGCTTTGCTGGTAGCAGTTTTGACCCCAGAGAGTGTTTTAGCCCCCACACGCGACATTGTGGTAGCGGTTTTCGCCACCTTGGGGCCGAATTTACCGGCTTTAGCTGCTTTACCTAAAAGTCCTAAAGGCCCAGCAGTAGCCAGATCAAAAAGGGCTTCACCCCAGCTACACCCACCGGATGCGGCCAGCAAAAGTTTCAACCCGACCCCAATGCCAAGGATGATTGCCCCGAGGACGGGGCAGACAAACATCAGCAAACTACCAATAACCTGCAGCGCATCAGAGATAAGAGACAACACATCGGCGTGCTCAAGCATGAAGTCACTTAATCCATCCCACGCTTGCTTGAACAGGTTAGGGTTTTCCTCAAACCGCTGCTTAGCCTGCTGCGCAATAGCATCAACCTGGGTGCGGACCTCACCGCCAAGGGCATCTTTAATCCCCTCAGCTGCTTGTAGGTCCGCCTCCCACACAGCAATCGCAGCATGATAGTCCGCCATCGCCGCAGCCACTGCAGCACTACCAGCACCAGCAGTACCAGCAGCAGCTGCTTCAGCAGCGTGTACTTCAGCTACCGCTGTTTGCACGTGCCCATGATGTATTCGCGCAGCCTGACGCAGCGTACGCATCTGGGTTTTCAACCCCTCCAACGCCGTGGCGTAATGGTCAATAGCATCAGCCACACCCACATGGGCATCACCTGTGGTGTTGAGATTGTTCGGGAAATTCGCGTTCATCAACTCACGGAACTGATCCCCCTCAGTACCAACGAACCCACCATCATTAATCGCACGCATACTCGAAGCAGCCTTTAACGCTGCCTCACCAAAACTGCGCCACCGCAGCGCAGCAGCATGCAACGTAGCCGGACTGCCACCCAAACGAAAATGCACCGGATCAAAACTCATAAAAGGCGCCAACGGCACAACCGGCATAAACCCCCACAACCTCCCACAACAACACCAAGCGCACACGTCAGCGCAAACTGAGCGGAAGCTTAATAACACCTAAAAGGTTACGCAAGGTACAACACGCGCGTGCGCGAATATTTCGCGGTGAAGTTGCCTGGAAGTTATGGATAACCCCAGAAGCCCCGAGACATAACCTAAAGCGATGTCTCGAGACAACACATGGCACATTAGCAAGTATCTGGTTCCGTGACATCGTTACGCACGTCTCATGACATCGTTCCAGCGGAAACAACGTGCTCGACAACACACCACAGTTGCCCCACACACAAACTTCCTGACACCCCTAACCACAACTATCCACAGGTGCTACACGCTCAAGCACGCGATGGAACACACGAAGAAGCCACATAACAAGCACAAACAGCCCGGTTCCCTCGAAACCCAAAAAAGTTTCGGGTACTTGGCGCGGAATCAACCGGTCGGTCGATGTTGGGTGATCGGAGGCGGTCTTACAGTCGGGATTGAAGAAAGGAATACTGTGAGCACCACACAAACAACCAACCCCGGCCGGTGGAAGGCTCTGACGGTTTTGGCCGCCGGACTGTCCCTGATTGTGCTCGACGGAACCATCGTGGGCGTGGCCTTGCCAACGATGATTTCCGCCCTCCACCTCACCCTCACCGACGCCCAGTGGGTCAACGCTATTTATAACGTCATTTTCGCGGCCCTCCTGTTGGGGTCGGGCCGATTGGGGGACCGGATTGGGCGGCGCACCACGTTCATTGCAGGTGTGGTGCTGTTCGTTGCCGGCTCCCTCCTTGCCGCGACAGCGACAGGGGCAGGCAGCCTGATTGCCTCGCGCGCGGTGCAGGGCGTGGGTGGGGCGTTGGTGTTGCCGGCGACGTTGTCGTCGGTAAATTCGCTCTTCCACGGTAAGGACCGCGCGGCGGCATTCGGTGTGTGGGGCGCGGTGATGAGTGGCATGGCGGCGCTTGGGCCTCTTCTGGGTGGCGTGTTGACGGAGTATGCGTCGTGGCGCTGGATCTTCTGGGTCAACCTGCCGCTGGGGCTGCTGGTCATCGCTGGCATCATCGCGTGGGTGCCGCAGACGCACGGGAAGCAGAACGTTCGCGGTGTGGACGTCGACGGGCTACTCACTTCCGCGGTCGGCTTCGGCCTGGTGGTGTTCGGCCTCATCGAGGCGACCACGCTCGGCTGGTGGGAGAAGAAGGCAACGCTCCACCTCGGCCCGTGGGAGTGGCCGGCCAACTGGACCATGTCGCCTGTTCCGTTCGCGATCGGGATCGGGCTCATCTTCATCAGTCTATTCCTGCGCTGGGAGCTCCACCGCGCCCGCAACGGCCGCGACGCGCTGCTGGATCTGAGCCTGTTCAAGGTGGGCACGTTCTCCTGGGGCAACCTGACGGCGGCGGCGGTGGCTATCGGCGAGTTCTCCCTCATGTTCGTGCTGCCGCTGTTTCTGGTGAACTCGATGGGGCTGTCCACTCTCACCACTGGTGTTGTGCTGGCGGGGATGGCGTTGGGCGCGTTTGCGTCGGGGGCGTCCGCACGCCATCTGGCGGCGCGGCTCACGGCACCGGGCGTGGTGGTGCTCGGCCTCGCACTGGAGGTCATCGGTGTGGCGCTGCTCGCCTGGGTGGTGGCGGCGCAGGCGTCGGTGTGGCTGGTGGTGGTCACGCTGGTTGTGTACGGCATCGGTCTGGGGCTTGCGTCGGCGCAGCTCACATCGACGGTGCTCGGGGATATTCCGGAGGAGCTCTCGGGTTCGGGTTCGGCCACTCAGTCGACGGTGCGCCAGCTTGGTTCGGCGTTGGGTGCTGCGATCGCGGGATCCGCGCTGGGGATGGCTATGTCGCGCACGATCCCGGCGACGGGCGTGCCGGAGGAGTTGGCGCAGGCCACGGAGTCATCGGCAGGTTCGGCGATCACGGCGCTGCGCGAGACGGCTGGGGCAAGCGCGGAGGTCATCCGCAGTCTGGAGGCCGGGTTCGCCCAGTCGGCGGCGTGGTCGATCGGTTTTTCGGCGCTGTTTCTGGTGCTTGGCCTGGTGGGTTCGTTTATGGTTCTGCGGGCATCGCGTAAATAGTCTCATCGCCACTGCTCACGCGCACGCCGGGCGTCGGTTGGAGCCAAGCCTCGACGAGAAGCTTATCCGCGCCATCGGTCACCTCATACCGAATCGTCTCATTCGTCTTGTCTAGGACTTCGACCGTGGCCCGGGTGAGCCACGGGTGGCGGCGGCGCAAACCAATGAGGGCTTGGTGCTCACGGAAGATCCAAGCGCCAAGATCGGAGAGTTCTTCGGGGGTTGCGGGCAGGGCCGGACGGACGGGGTCGTCCGCGCTGAAGCCTTCCCCGCGCATGGCCTGAAAGCCTTGCTCATCGCCGTAGTAGATGCTAGGCATTCCGGGCAAAGTCATGAGGAAAGCCAAGGCCAGGATCGCTTTTTCGGGGCCGACCTTGGCGGCGATGCGGTCCACGTCGTGGTTGCCTATGAAGGTGTTGGGGACCATCGCTTCACACACGGCGGCGTGGCGGGTGAGGGAGTGGTCGAGTTCCCAAAAGTTTTCGTCGAAAAGCGAACTCCAGATGGCTTTCCACAGTTCGTATTGCGTGACGGAATCGAGGGTGCCGTCGGTGGCGATGTGGACGTAATCACCGTGGATGACTTCGCCGAGGAAGAACGCGTCGGGGTAGTCGGCACGGACGCGGGCCAGCACGTCGGCCCAAAAGGCGGGCGGGACAGAATAGGCGACGTCGAGACGCCAGCCGGCGATGCCGCGTGCGAGCCAGAACTTCATGATGTCGGTGACCAGTTCTTTCACGCGTTCATCATCATGATGAAGGGTGGCTAGGTCCTCGTGGCCCTCCCAGTTGGTGCTACCAGCGAGGCCTTCGGCGACCAATGGGTGGGTTGCGTCGACGTGGTTGAACACGCCGTCGAGCATGATTTTGATTCCGCGGCGGTGACATTCGTCGATAAGCCAATCGAAGTCCTCGTTGGAGCCTAGGCGGGGGTCGATGCGGTAGTGATCGAGCGTGTCATAGCCGTGGCTGACGGAGTCGAAGATCGGGCCGAGTAGCAGGCCGTCGCAGCCGAGCTCGATGAGGTAATCCAGCCACGGCTCTAGCTGGCGCAGGCGCGGTGCGGCATCCGAACCGTCCCCGGCGCGGTCCCGGATCGGGGCGCCGGTGGCCCCAAGGGGGTAGAGGTGCCACCAGATGGTGTCCATGGCTTTCGACGCATTGCTCATGCGACCCATCGTAGTGTTCACGCAGCGTGGCGCCACTATGCGTAACTTTGTGTCAAGTTTCCTTTACATCTAGTCATGTTTGTTTTATCGTATGGGTAAGCCACCGAACACACCAAAGGAGGCGGAAACATGGCAAACATGGTGAGGCAGTGGCGGCGCTGGATGGATCTTTCGCAGGCCGAGCTCGCGGAGAAGGTCGGGGTGTCGCGGCAGACCATCGCCAATATCGAGAAAGGCAACTACTCCCCTTCCGTGCACCTCGCGCTTGATGTGTGCCGGGTCCTTGGCAAAACGGTCGAGGAAGTCTTCGGGGATGAGCAGAACAGCTAACCGCACAAGAAAGGCACGATTTCAATGAGCATCTTCACAACCATCGGTGACAATGTCCTGTCTAAAGTGACTGGTCACGTCGGTGATGAATACCAAGAATCCATGGTGCACAAGTCCCAGACCGTGGCGTTTAGCATGGTGCCCACGTTCAGCTTCCTCGCCGGCGCAATCTTGGCGTGGACTATTCCAGGTCAACGTTCCTGGCTATCATTCCTGGTTTTCCTGCCCGTTATAGTGCCGGAGCTCATCGGTTCAGGCTGGCTGAAGGATCACGCACCGCGCCCGAAGGGAAACTTCAAGGGATACCTTGGGCTTACCTTACTCAACCTTGCATTGGCGTTGGTCATGGTCGCGGGAATCGCTTTCAACGTGGGTGACGGCCAATGGTCGCTCCTCACAGGGGCCATCTTCGGTGGAGTTGTGGCCCTCATCTTCGCGCCACGCATCTTGGCCAGGCGCAACGCCCAGGACGAAGAGCGACTCAACGCCCAGGCAGACGTGCAGGAAGACTTACAGGCAGACCTGTAAGAAGAATATAGGGTCTAATCCTGCTGGGTGAGCGGCTTGAGGCGCTTGCGGATCTCCCCGCGCCAGTGCTTCGCCGCCTCCTCGTAGCGGGGCGTAAGACCACGGTGGGTGACCTGGACGGTGGGGGCACCATCGGCGTCTTTGCCGAAGTCGAAGATGATGTCGGACTCCGCCCATTTTTCGTCGGCGCTGTGCCAGACCAGGCGGTCACCGGTGTCATCTTCGGCGACGTCGAAGTCCACTTCCGGCTCCGCCAGAGCGGTGTAGGCCTCTTCCGGGGTGACGGTGAGCTCGAAGGATTCGGAGACGTCCTGGATGGAATCCACCTGGGTGCCGTCGGAGAATTCGTAGTCCGGCATAGCGGAGGCTGGGTCGTAGACAGCGACATCGAATCCGTCTTCGCGGAATTGGCGCAGGCCCTCCTTGACCAGTCGGCGGCCGGCGAGGTTGAAGGAGGTGACGTGGCGGAAATCAAGCACGAGGCTGTCGCCGACGAGCTTGCGTTCCACCAGGTCGTGGAGGATGGCTTCGGCGGCGGTGAAGTTGATCATGCCCTGCAACTCCACGATGTTGGTCTCGCCCTTGCGGTGCACCGCACGGATGCCCGGCGCGGAGTAGTAGTTGGACGCCATCATGTGCAGGCCCAGGGTGGAGGACATGCTTTGGAAGATCTCCACGCCGCGCACCGAATTGCCTTCGCTGTTGAGTCGTGGCGACAAAGAAGCGGCACCGAGCTGACCAGGCAGCGTACCAATCAGGCCACCGGCCACACCGGATTTGGCGGGGATTCCCACGGAGCTCATCCAACGGCCAGACCCGTCGTACATGCCGCAAGACGCCATCACGGCCTGGGTCAGGCGGCACGCCTTGGCGCTTAGGACCCGCTCCCCTGTCACTGGCTGCACCCCACCGTTGGCCAAGGTCGCGGCCATCACGGCCAAGTCCCGCACGGTGACCAGGATGGAGCACTGTCGCGTGTAGCTTTCCACCGCATCGTGCACGTCGCCGGTAATCATGCCGTATTCGCGCAGCATGTGGGCCAGCGCCAGGTTGCGGTCGGCGGTGGCCAGCTCGCCTTCCAGGATGGACTCATCCACCGTCAAAGATCGCCCGGCCAGGCGGGAGAAGGCCGAAAGGATCGCCGCATCATCCCCCACCATCCGGTTCACGGCGATGGCTCCGGCGTTGATCATGGGATTGTCAGGGCGGTTCGTATCGCGATCAAGCGAAAGCTCGTTGAAGGCCTCACCTGAGGGTTCCACTCCGACGTGCTTATGCACCTCTTCCTCCCCAAGCTGATCCAGCGCGATGGCGTACACGAAGGGTTTGGAGATGGACTGGATGGTGAATTCATATTCATCGTCCCCCACTGAATACAGGTGCCCGGAGCGGGTACACACCGCAAGCGCGAGTTTGTCCGGGTCAGCATTGCGCAAACCTTCGATGTAGTCGGCGTTTGCGCCGTCGGTGTTGGGGCGAACCTCGTCGAGGATCGCGGTGAGATAGCTGGGAATCGGGCTGCGCGGCATGCGGTTCAGTCTAAGCCCGTTGGCAAAACCGGCATATTTCGGTGGCGAACTTCCCTAGGATACGGAGTGTTCCCCCTTTATTTTGACCATGAAACTAAAGTGGCAAAGGAGAACCATCATGAAGAATTCATACGCCGTGGTTACGGGCGCCGCCTCCGGCATTGGCAAGCAGGTTGCTATTCAGCTCGCTGCTGATGGGTGGCAGGTGGTCATCACTGACATCAACGATGAAGGTCTGCAGGACACCGCCCGGGAGATCGGCAGTGCGGTGCTGGATGCGACGGCGCTGGATGTGTCGGATCAGCCGGAGGTGGCCGAGTGGGGGCAGAGGGTTGCTGATAAGCATGGCGTGCCGCATTCCGTCTATCACGTCGGCGGAATTTCCATGTGGGGCAGCGTGGATTCGATGCCGCTGGAGAAGTGGGAAAAGCTTATCGACGTCAACCTCATGGGCACCATCCACATCATCCGCGCTCTTGTCCCGTCGATGATGGATGCCGGCCCCCTGACTGGTGCGGCTGCGAAGGAGTTGGGGCCGCGTCGCTTGGTGTGCGTGGCCAGCTCGGCCGGGATTTTGGGGTTGCCGTGGCATGCGGCGTATTCGGCGTCCAAAGGCGGTGTGCTGTCCATGCTGGAGGTCCTGCGCTTTGACCTGGCGCCGTACGGCATCAAGGTGCATGCGGTGGCGCCCGGCGCGGTGGACACGGGTCTGGTGCGCACCATCGACATTGACGGCATCGACCAGAACAACCCGCGCGTACAAAAGGCCAAAAAGCTCTTCCAAGGCCATGCCGTATCCCCCGCCAAGTGCGCCCAGATCATTCTGCGCGGGGTGCGGAAGAACAAGTACCTCATCACTACGGGTGGTGATGTGAAGCTTGGCCGGTGGGCGCAGGTGAACCTGCCGTTCCTGTACCGCTGGGCACTGACCGGTCTGAACCGGGCGTTCCAGTGGGTGGCTAAGGACGCGGCGTTGAAGTAACCGGGGGTTACTTCGGCTCGTCGAGAGGCACCTGGAGCACATCCATGAGGGTGGCCAGCCCGTCATAGTTGGTCACCAGCAAAAGGAGTGCGGTGAGCTCTTTCTCGTTGATGTGGCGCATGAGTTCGGCGTACACGTCGTCGGAGATTTGGCGGTGACGGATGAGGTCATCAGCGGCGCTGAGAAGAGCTCCGCGCCGACCCGTGAGGCCGTGCTCAGCTTGCTGTACTGCCTCGATGTCGGCGGCGGTGAGCCCGGCTTTCTTGCCCAAGTGCTTGTGGTGCTCCAGCTCGTACTGCGCATCCCGCAGGGCAGCCACGCGCAGGATGATCAGCTCAGATTCCTGGCGGGAGAGAATACCAAAGGGCATGAGCATCCCCGAATACACCAGCCACGGCAGGAAGTTGCGGCGCGCGCGGCCCACCGCCGGGAAGAGGTTGAGCGTCTTGCTGCCCTGCACGAGGCCCCCGATACGGTCCGCTAAACGCGCCAACACCGCCACCTCCCCGGGCTTTCCTGGGCCCGGGCGGGTAGCGGTGTTGATGGGAAGCTTGGTCAGTGGGAAGTTACGGTCAGCCATAGTTTCCTAGGCTAAACTATCCCGCTGCGAAGCGTTACAGTTTTTAGGCGTTGACGTTCTGCTCGTGGTCAGCCGGGCTGAAAACGCGGAAGGCCACAGCTGCCAGAGCGCCACCGATCAGCGGTGCAACGATGTAGAGCCAGATGTTTGCCCAGTCGAAGTTGCCGTTGACAGCAAGGCTGATTGCCACGGCCGGGTTGAAGCCGCCACCGGAGATGGAGCCGACAGCGAAAGCACCGGTCATGACGGTTGCGCCAATGGCCAGGCCGTAGAAGGAGTTACCGTCGGTGTCCTTGGAGGTGGCAACGTTGAGCACAACCCACACGAGGATGAACGTGAAGACAGTCTCAACGATGAAGGCCGGGGCGGTGTCAATCTGAGCCGCCGTCGGAGCCTCGGAGAACACGCCGCGGGTGATCAGGGCACCCACAACACCACCCAGGATCTGTGCGACCCAGTAGATGACCATCTCAGTCGCGGACATTGCGCCGCGCAGGAATGCGCCGAGGGACACAGCCGGGTTGAGGTGGCCGCCGGAGATGTGGCCGGTGGAGTACACCAGGACCATCAGGGCGAAGCCGATAGCGATCGGCGCAAACTGGCCAGCGGTGGTCACTGCGGACACGATAGCGAACACGAACAGCAGAGTGGCCAGGAACTCTGTACCGGCCTTGCGGATAATGTCGTTCATTACACGTCTTTCTCTTCGGGAAAATGAATGTTAGACCCGAAAGATCATAAGAGATAAACGCACTGAAAGACGAATAACCCGCCGGATCTGCACATCCGACGGGCCATTCTGTTCGTGCCCGGGGGGGGACTTGAACCCCCACGTTCTTGCGAACACTGGCACCTGAAGCCAGCGCGTCTGCCAATTCCGCCACCCGGGCGGGCGACTAAGTAAACATAGCACGCACCCAGCCACTATCACCAAATTGCGTGCTCAAAGGCCACTTTGCGTTGTGTAGCTAGGTTGTGTGCCCGCGAAACTCTATACTGTCTGTCGAAACTAGAGCGGTTAGCAGCGAAAGGAGGTGTGGGTAGATGGCCTTGATGGACCGGTTGGCCAAGTTTGACAGTGCTTTGCAGCGCGGTTTGGATAACGGTTTTGCGGCAGTCTTCGGCGGGCGTGTTGTTCCGGCGGAACTGGAGGAACTGCTCAAGCAGGAAGCCCAGGATTGTGTCGTGGCTCATGAGGATGATGATTTGGCGGTACCGAATGTCTACGCCATCGGTGTGTCATCGAAGGATCTGGAGAACCTGTCGCGGGACCCGGATCTGCCCACGCATCTTGCTGGCCAGCTCACCCGCTTCATCCGCAACATGAAGTGGAGCCTGTACGGGCCTGTGGTGGTGCGCGTGGCGGAAGAGTCGGGTCTGCGCACCGGCCAGCTGCGTGTGTCCTCATATGTTGATGCGACCCCGGATGTGGAAAGCGGGTTTGACGCAATCGTTGCGGCCGCCCGCCCATCGCACGAGGCTAAACCACAAGAAACCGCAGCTCAGCAAAACCAGCCAGACCAGGAGAATGCTATGCCCACCCCTTCCGTGACACTGCTGCTCCAGGATGGATCCTCGCGGACGTACCAAGTTCAGCAGGGGTCGACGATTTTGGGTCGTTCCAATGATGCGGATTTCCGCCTGCCGGATACTGGGGTCTCGCGCCAGCATGCGGAGATTATTTGGGATGGCCAGACGGCATTTCTGGTGGATCTGCAGTCCACGAATGGAACGACGGTGAATGATCAGCCGGTAGAAAATTGGGAGCTGGCTGATGGTGATGTGATTACACTCGGCCATTCAACGATTGAGGTGCGCATCGCCGGACCGCGGCAGAGCGTTTAGAGCGGAGGTTGCTGGATTCTTATGGATAGTGCTCTCATGCTCGGGGCCCGTTTCGGCCTTTTGATTCTTTTGTGGCTGTTTATCTTTGTGGTGCTCGCAACACAGCGCAAGGATATTAAGGCAGCTGAGTTGGGTGTGCGGCGGGCGACGTCGGGGGCGGCGCCGGTGAGGGGGGCGTCGAAACGCGAAAAGGCGCGTGAGGTGGTCGTCGTGGAGGGTCCTCTGCAGGGCTCGTACATGGAGGTGGCCAGCTTGGAGGCGCTGACGCTGGGCCGCGCGGATGATAATGATTTTGTGTTGGGCGATGATTTTGCCTCCGCACGCCATGCACGGCTGTTCCGGCGCGGGTCGGAGTGGTTCGTGGAGGACCTAGATTCGCGTAACGGCACGTTCGTGGATGGATACCGCATTGACCAACCTGAGCGCGTCCAGGTGGGCACGGACATCAAGATGGGGCGCACGATTGTGAGGTTGATGCCATGAGCACTCTCAAGCTGAACTTTGCGGCTGTTTCGGACCGTGGCCTCGTGCGCGGCAATAATGAGGATTCGGCGTATGCCGGGCCGCACTTGCTGCTGCTCGCCGACGGCATGGGTGGCCATGCCGCTGGTGAGGTTGCCTCACAGCTCATGGTTGAGCACATGGAGCACCTTGACCGCGACCCGGAGGATGCGGATGTGCTCGCGTTGCTGGGGGCGGCGGCAGACGATGCGAATGCGGCGATTCAATCATCCATCGCCGAAAACCCTGAACAAGATGGCATGGGCACAACTCTGACGGCGCTCATGTTTAATGGCACCCAGTTTGGCCTGATTCACGTGGGCGATTCACGTGGTTACCGTCTGCGCGACGGGGAATTGACGCAGATCACGGTGGATGACACCTTCGTGCAGTCCTTGGTTGATCAGGGTAAGTTGCAGGCGGAGGATGTGTCGTCCCACCCGCAGAAGTCCCTCATTTTGAAGGCGTACACGGGCCGGCCGGTGGAGCCGTACCTTGAGCTGCTCGACGCGCAGCCGGGTGACAGGTATCTGCTGTGTTCGGATGGCCTGTCGGATCCGGTGACGCATGAGACGATTGCGTCCACGGTGGGCACGGGCACGCCGGCGGAGGCCGCGCAGCGCCTCATTGAGCTCGCTTTGCGTTCGGGTGGGCCGGATAACGTCACCGTTGTCATCGCTGATGTTGTGGACACGGAGGCAGATGATTGCCCAGAGTTACCTGCTAAGTCGGCGCTCGCTGGGGCTTTAGCGCTTGTCGACGAATCTTCGCACCCCGACACCGCCGCCGGCCGCGCCGCCAAACTGGTGCGCACCCAAAACCGCTCGCAGTCCTCGGGTGGGGCGAAGCAGACGGACACTCCGGCTGCTGACGATGAGGAGGATCACCCTCGACGCTTCCCCTGGACAACGTTGATTCTCGTGCTCGCCCTAGTTGCGGCGGGTGTTGTTGGTGTGTGGTGGTTTGACCGCGCGAGTTCGAACACGTACTCCATCACTGTCAATGACGCTGATGAGTTTGTGATTGAGCAGGGCTTTACCAGCAGCATCTTGGGCAAGCAGTTGCATAAGCCAGTGCAACAGATCTGCATTAATGATGAGAACCAGATCACGGTGGTAGATACGGACGAGGTGCCGAAGGACTGCCAGCGTTTCGGTGTGGCTGATGTGCCGGAATCCACGGCCGCCCGGGTACATACCTTGGGTACTGGCTCGTATTCTGAGATCTCTGACCAGGTGAACCGCCTAGCAGATGAGGCGTTGCCGGCGTGTGTGGATAAGACCGACACCTCAGCAGAGACTGACCAGGCTGGCTCCTCACAGAAGTGCCGGGAGGTGTCCTAGTGCGCCAAATGTTTTCGCGTGGCCGGGAGCTTTTCCTCCTGGTGTTGTCAGCGGCGTTGCTGCTGCTCATGCTCGTGGGCTTGGAGCTGTCCCAGGGCAATGCGTTAACGGTGGACATGCTCTGGCTCGTTGGCGGGTTCATTGGTGTCTACGCGATTGCGCATGTGGCGATGTGTTACGCCGCCCCGCACGCAGACCAAGTGTTGTTGCCTACGGCGGCCACGCTGAACGCGATTGGTTTGGTGATGATTTACCGGCTGGACATTGCCAAAGGCTGGCACCTAGCGGAACGCCAGGTCATCTGGTCCCTCGTTGGTGTGCTGATCTTGGTGGCCACTCTGCTGGTGGTGCGGGATCACCGGGAGCTTAGCCGTTTCTCCTACCTGCTTGGTTTGATGGGTTTGGTGCTGTTGGCCCTACCGCTGGTGTGGCCACAGCCACCGGATGCGGAGGCCCGCATTTGGATCTGGCTCGGCCCGTTTTCCATCCAGCCGGGTGAGTTTTCCAAGATCTTGTTGTTGGTCTTCTTCGCCCAACTTCTAGCGCAGAAACGCTCCCTGTTCACCGTGGCGGGCTACACCTTGTGGGGCATGACGTTCCCGCGTTTGCGTGACCTGGCGCCGATTCTCTTGGTGTGGGCGATTGCCATTTTGATCATGGCTGTGTCCAATGACTTCGGTCCGGCGCTGCTGCTCTTCGCCACTGTGCTGGGCATGGTTTACTTCGCCACCGGCCGCACGAGTTGGCTGGTCATCGGCATGGGACTGGTGGCCATTGGTGGTTTTGCGGTGTACCAGATCTCCGACAAGATCCAGGACCGTGTGGAGAACTTCCTCGACCCGATTGCCAACATTGATAACACCGGCTACCAGGCAGCCCAAGCCCTGTTCGGCTTGAGCTGGGGTGGCGTGACGGGCACTGGCCTGGGATTTGGCCACCCCGAGACCGTCCCAGTGGCGCACTCGGATTACATCCTTGCTGCGATCGGTGAGGAGCTGGGGTTGGTTGGTCTGGCCGCTGTACTGATCATCTTCACCATCTTCATCACCCGTGGTTTCCGCACTGCCCTGGCTGTGCGCGATACATACGGAAAGCTCATCGCCTCGGGTCTTGCGCTGACGATTGCGGTGCAGGTTTTCGTGGTCACCGGCGGTGTCTCGGCGCTCATGCCCATGACGGGTTTGACCACGCCGTTCATTTCCGCCGGTGGTTCAGCAGTGATGGCTAACTACATGTTGTTGGGTTTGTTGCTGCGCATTTCCAATAACGCGAATAGGCCGGTTGAGGAGGTGGCGCAGTGAATTCGTCGATACGCATTGGCGCGATTGGTTCCCTCGTGCTCACGGTGATTTTGCTGATCAACCTATCGTGGGTGCAGGTTTTCCACGAAGATGAGTACGCGCGCAACCCGCGCAACTCGCGCAATTTCGTGGAAGCCAAGCAGATTGAGCGCGGTCAGATCAGTGCGGGTGGGCAGATCCTCGCCGAGTCGCTTGTCGACGAGCAAGGGTTCTACCAGCGCACCTACCCCAACATGCCGGTCTCCTTTGCCCCAGTCGTGGGTTACTTGTCGGACCGTTATGGTGTGGCCGGCCTGGAACAGGGTTTCAATGCCAACCTCAATGGTGAGACGCATGCAACGGGCAGCCGTTTCTTGCGCACCACTGAGAAGCGCGTGGGTGATTCGCTTGAGCTGACGTTGGACCCGCAAACGCAGGCTACCGCCTTTGACCAGCTGGACAGCCACGGATACGAGGGGGCTGTCGTGGCACTGCGCCCATCTACCGGTGAGGTTCTGGCCATGGCGTCGAGCCCGTCCTACGACCCGAATGGTGTGGCCAACCCGGATGGTGCGGCCGCGGAGGCTGCCTGGAATTCCATCACCTCTGATCCGGGTAACCCGCTGCTCAACCATGCGGCGCAGGAGCAGTTGCCGCCGGGCTCGATTTTTAAGATCATCACCACGGCCGCCGGCCTTCAGCACGGCTACACCCCGGATTCTCAGCTGACGGCGGAATCCGCGATCACGCTGCCGGGCACGGAGGTGCAGCTGACCAACTACGGTGGCCAAACATGTGGCGGTGGTGGCACCACCTCGCTACACCAGGCCTTCACATTGTCCTGCAACACCGCTTTCGTACAGATGGCTACCGAACTCGGTGATGGCCCCTTGCGCGACGCCGCCACCGCCTTTGGTGTGGGTGCCCAGTATGACCTGGGGCTGCCCAACGCGGCTGGTTCCCTGGGTGAGCTAGAGGACCTCGCGGCTGTGGGTCAAAGTGCGATTGGCCAGCGCGACGTCACCATGACGACAATGCAGGCTGCCGTGATGGCTGCCACCGTGGCCAATGATGGCCGCCGCATGGAACCGCAGGTGGTCCACCGCATCATCAGCCCGAAGATGAAAACGGTGCGTGACTTCCGTGCACGCCAGGCCGCCGAGGCGCTCAGCCCGGATGTGGCTGATCAGCTCAAGGACCTCATGCGCAGCTCTGAACGCAACACGTACGGCTACAACGGCAACAACTACGCCTCCAAGACCGGCACCGCTGAACACGGCGAGGGCTTGGCACCACACACCTGGTACGTGGCGTTTGATGAGGAGAAGGATGTGGCAGTTGCCGTCGTGGTGAAGAACGGCGGCGGGCTCGGCGACGGCGCCACCGGCGGCCGAGTTGCCGCTCCCATTGGCCGCACTGTCCTGGCTACCGCCCCCGGCGCGGGTGACCAGCAGGGAGGAAACTAACCATGAATACTGACAACCGCGAAGAACTCCAAAGGCTCATCGGCCCCGACTACACGTTGCAGTGGGTCATCGGCCATGGCGGCATGTCCACCGTGTGGTTGGCGGATGACCCGGCGCATGACCGGGAGGTAGCCATCAAGGTGCTCCGCCCGGAGTTCTCTGCCAACGAAGAGTTTCTGGCCCGCTTCCGCAATGAGGCCCACGCTGCTGAAGGCATCACCTCCGAGAACGTCGTGGCCACCTATGACTACCGCGAAGTCCCCAGCGGGGAGGGCTACGCCATGTGCTTCATCGTCATGGAGTACATCCGCGGCGAGTCCGTGGCTGACCTCCTCCATCGGGAGGGCTACCTGGAAGAATCCCAGGCCCTCGACATTCTGGATCAAGCCGCCCACGGCTTAGCCGTCATCCACGACATGGGTCTGGTGCACCGCGACATCAAACCGGGCAACCTCATGCTCACCCAAAACGGCAAGGTGAAGATCACGGACTTCGGCATTGCCAAGGCCGCCTCCGCCGTCCCGCTCACCCGCACCGGCATGGTGGTGGGCACAGCCCAATACGTCTCACCGGAACAGGCCCAAGGCCAACCGGTTAACGCGGCTAGTGACGTTTACTCGCTGGGTGTTGTGGGCTATGAGCTGTTGTCGGGAAAGCGGCCGTTTACGGGGGATTCGTCGGTAAGCATTGCTTTGGCCCACGTATCCAACAACCCTCCGCCACTGTCCACGGGGATTTCCGCGCCGACGCGTGAGCTGATCTCGATCGCCCTGCGCAAGGACCCGGCAACCCGTTTTGCCGACGGCACGGAGTTCCAGCACGCCATCGCTGATGCGCGCGCGGGCCGCCGCCCGACCAAGGTTTTTGCTGCCGCGACCCCACCCAAGCAACACGCATCCACGGCGGAACTGGCCGCGGTGAACCACGGGACCACGCACGTGCCGGCAGTGCAACACGCACCGGCACCAGCCCCTGCGAAGAAGTCCGGCGGCTTTGGCACCGGCATACTCATCGCCCTGTTCACACTCGTTGCCATCCTTGGCGCCGTGTGGGCTTACACCTCCGGGGCGCTGGATGGCTTGCTGGGAACGGAACCTACTCCGACCACTACCAGCAGCACTACAAGTTCCAGCAGCGAAACGGTGACCACGGAATACACCACCGTGACGGAACCGGCGACGACAACTACGCCATCCACATCCAAGACGGAACCGTCTACGCTGTACAACACCACAGAACCGGAGGAACCTAGCGCGCCCGAGCCGGAGCCACCGCACACGTCTGCGCCGGCTCTGCCAAGCGAACACCCCACTCCCTCCCCTGCCCCGAACCCCATTCCGGACTTCAATGGAGTCCCTGGTCTGCCGGACCTGTAATTTAAAGGAGCATCATGACTCTTATTGGTGAGCGTTACCAGCTAGGTAACTCCATTGGCACCGGCGGCATGTCCAACGTCTACGTGGCCACTGACATCCTCCTTGGGCGTGAAGTGGCCGTGAAGATGCTCAAGGTGGATATGGCGCGGGATGAGAACTTCCGTGAGCGGTTCCGCCGGGAGGCGCAAAACTCTGCGCGCCTGAACCACCCGAACATCGTGGCTGTGTACGACACGGGTGAGACAGACGTGGATGGCGTATCCGTGCCCTACATCATCATGGAGCGTGTGAAAGGCCGTGACCTGCGCGCCATCGTGCGCGAGGATGGTCCGCTGAGCCCGGAGGATGCCGCTGAACTGCTGCTTCCGGTCACCTATGCGTTGCAGGCCAGCCATGACGCCGGCATCATCCACCGGGATGTGAAGCCGGCGAACATCATGGTCACCAGCACCGGTGAGGTGAAGGTGATGGACTTTGGCATCGCTCGCGCGTTGGATGATTCCACGGCGGCGATGACGCAAACCTCCGCCGTGATCGGCACCGCCCAGTACCTTTCCCCGGAGCAGGCCCGCGGCCGGAATGCGGATGGGCGCAGTGATGTTTACGCGCTCGGCTGCGTGATGTACGAGGTCGTGACAGGCACCCCACCCTTCGAAGGTGAGACCCCGTTTGCGGTGGCCTACCAGCACGTCCAGGAAGACCCGGATCCGCCGAGCACCCGGATACCCAACCTCACCGAGACGGAAGCGGTGAATGTGGATGCTGTCATCCTCACCGCAATGGCAAAGCACCCGGCGGACAGGTACCAGTCCGCCACGGAGATGAGCGAGGACCTCGAGCGCCTCTGCCGCGGCGCCGTGACTCAGGCCGCGCGTAACCATGTCGCGCACCCGCAGGAAGAGCCGGAGTACGAGTACGAATATGAGTACGAGTACGTCAATGACCCGGCCGAAACCACGGTGGTTCCACCGTCGCGCTACCAGCAGCACCGCAATGAGCAGAACGGTGCGTCGCGCCAGGGCATGAAGGTGCTCGCGTTGCTGCTGGCGGCGATCATCGCGTTGGGCGGTGGTGCGGTGGCGATCAACAAGGTCCGCGATGCGATCGGCCAGTCGAATTCTATGGTCACAGTGCCAAGTGTCGTGGGCAAGGCCCGCGCAGATGCTGTTGCTGAGCTCGAGGACCTGGACCTCCAGGTCACGGTGAATGAGGCCCCGCACCCGGATGTTCCGCGCGGCGAGGTCCTGTCCATCAACCCGACGGAGGGTTCGCAGCTGAAGCGTGGCGCGAATGTCACGCTGACGGTCTCTTCGGGTCGGGAGATCACGGATGTGCCGGATCTCACGGATCTCACGCCGCAAGAAGCAGCGGCTGAGCTGGAAAAAGCGGGGCTCAAGCTTAACGACGACCTCCAGCGCGACTCCTCCGACACCGTCGAAGACGGCAAGATCATGTCCCAGAACCCAGCTGGCGGTACCCAGATTTCAAAGGGTTCGAAGATCTCCGTCACCGTGTCCACTGGCCGTGAGAAGGTCAAGGTTCCGGCGATGCGTGGCATGAATATCGCACAGGTGGAAAGCACCTTTGAATCGTTGGGGCTCAAGACCACCCGCGTTGATGTGGATTCTTCCCGCCCCGAGGGTGAGGTCTTGGCCATCGCCGGCGAAGGCACAGAAGTGGCACGCGAAACCACCATTGAACTGAGGGTTTCCAATGGCCAGATGATCCGTCTGCCGGACTTGTCCGGGCAGAGCCGTGAGAACGCTGAGGCGACCCTGGGCGAGATGGGATGGTCCGGCCACCTGGTTACCGGCGATCTGTTGGACACCGCGAACCCCTCCCAACATGGCACCATCGCGGGCCACCGCCCGGGCCCGAACCAAGAGGTCCGCAAGGATGGTGACATCACCGTGGATCTGTGGCGCAACCCAGTCGTCGAAGGCGTCCAAGGGCTGCTGTAGTAACTACTACGGCGCCCACGGTGGTAGAGTCACACAACAGTTACAGGTAAAAGCAAAGGTAAAGGACATTCACCGTCATGCCTAAGGCAAAGGTCACTAAAGACACCGCCAGCACCCCGCTGACCACGTCCACCGGTGTGAACCGCACCCCGGTGAAGATCAACACCGGCGGCACGCCCGTCTGGTACAAGGCCCTGATGTTCGGGCTCATGCTCATTGGTCTGCTGTGGATGATTGTAAACTACCTCGCTGGCCCATCCATCCCACTGATGAATGAGCTTGGCCCGTGGAACTACCTCATCGGTTTCGGTGGTTTGATCTTGGGTCTGCTCATGACCATGGGGTGGCGTTAACCCCTTCATCCGCTCTTCCTAGCCAGCGCTTCCACTCGTGTGGGGCGCTGGTTTTTTGTGGATAAAGCCGGGTGGTTATCCACAATTACCCACCCTGTTTCTTATCCACAATGTGGGGCGTGAGTTCTCCACATCCTCCCTTCCCCACTGTGCAAAACGCAGGTCAGCCGTGAGAATTTCCTCGCCATCTTTTCCCCACAGGCTGTGGGATCTGGGACGCACGTGATTTACTCACAGGTTTGTCCACATTCTGTGGATAACTCAGGTGTGGAGGAGTGTGGAAGCCTGTGCTTAACCCCACTGTGGCACCAACACCGCTGCGAGCGCGAGCACCAACCCACCCATAGCGCCGGCCCAGCGAACGCGCTCATCAGGGGAGGTCAACGGTCCAGCCATGAGCGCACCAACAGTCAATCCGCCGAGGTGCCCCCACAGGCTCACACCGGGACTGAGCAGGGTGTAAGCAATGTTGCCCAACACCAGCACGAGTGGCGCCCTTAGGTCCGCGCGACTCCGCGCGGCGATGCCCACCAGAATGGCCATGAGCATGTACAACGCCCCGGAGGCCCCGGCGGTGGGCTGGTCCCATGCGAAGGTGAGCACGGCAGCGGATCCGCCGAGCACACCCGCCAAGTAGGCCACTACATAAGGTCCTGTGCCCACCGCTCTTTCGACCACTGCACCGATGAACACGAGTGTGATCAGGTTGACCGCCAGGTGGGAGATGTCCACGTGGAGGAAACCCGCGGTGAGCGCACGCAGAATGCCCGTGTCCGAGGCGGTGACGGCTGGGCCCCACAGCACAAACGTGGAACCAATCCCTGAACCCCAGACGACATCGGAGACAGAGCGAGACTGAAGGGCCGTGAGCACGAAAACCCCCGCACACAGCAGCGCGATGACTGTTGTGGCGGGGGCGCCGTAAAGAAGTTTCTTCACTTACTCGACGGTCACGGAGTTGATCACAACGTCCTCGACCGGGCGGTCCATGCGGCCGGTCTGAACATTAGCCAGCTCATCGACGACCTTGCGGGACGCCTCATCGGTGACCTCGCCGAAGATGGTGTGGCGGTTGTTCAGCCACGGGGTGGCGTCTACGGTGATGAAGAACTGGGAGCCGTTGGTGCCCGGGCCAGCGTTAGCCATGGCCAGCAGGTACGGGCGGTCAAACTGGAGCTCTGGGTGGAACTCGTCAGCAAACTGGAAGCCGGGGCCGCCGGTGCCGGTGCCGGTCGGGTCACCGCCCTGGATCATGAAACCAGGGATGATGCGGTGGAAGATCGCGCCGTCGTAGAACGGGCCTTCGGTGGTGCCGGAGGCGTTCTTGGTGGAGTACTCCTGGGTGCCCTTGGCCAAGCCGGTGATGATCTCCACGGTGTTCGGCGCGTGGTTGCCAAACAGGTCGACCACGATGTCGCCGTGGTTGGTGTGGAACGTCAGTGTTTGAGTCTTCTGTGTCATGGGCACCAGGGTACGCGATCGCGCACCCGTTCCGCAGATCTACCCAGGCAGAACCCAGGCGCAGCCTGGCTAGACCGCTCTGTCTTGCTTTTATATACTGCCCTGTTTAGACTCTGTGCCTATTCACAACAAACCTATTAATTCATGTGAAAGGACCTTGCTCCATGTTGAAGAAGATCACAGCGGTCACCGCAGCTGCCGCATTGTCACTCGGGCTGGTTGCCTGCGGCTCTGATGACGCGGGCTCGGACGCCGCCGGCACCGGCGATACCAAGACCATCCGCGTAGCCACCTCCCCTGGCCCATACTCGGAGCTTTTCCAGGAAGGCGTTGCCCCAATCTTGGAGAAGGAGGGCTACACCCTCGAGTACACCAACTTCACCGACCTCACCCAGGCTGACACCGCGCTGGCTGAAGGCAACGCGGACTTGAACGTTGAGCAGCACACCGCATGGCTCGAGGTTTTCAATAAGGAAAAGAACGCCGACCTGGTCTCCATCACGGAGGTTCCTACGGTTCCGGCTGGCCTGTACTCGGAGAAGCACGAGAAGCTCGAGGACGTCGCCGACGGCCAGACGGTGGGTATCCCGCTCGACGGCTCCAATAAGTCGCGCGCGATCCATGTGCTTGTCGACGCCGGTTGAATCACCCTCCGCGACGACGCCGACGAAGCCCTGCTCTCTGAGGCGGATATCGCAGAGAACCCGCACAACCTGGACATCAAGCCCATGGATTCCGCGAACCTGTCCCGCTCCCTGCCGGACCTGGATTGGGCGGTCATCCCTGGCTCCATGAGCTACTCCGCTGGCCTGGACCCGAACCTGCAGCGCTTCCAGGAGAACCTGCGCCCGGAGCTCATCCTCGTGGCTGTGACCACCGAGGGTAAGCAGGACACCCCGTGGGCCAAGGCTGTGTCTGAGGCGTACCGTTCCGAGGAGTTCAAGAAGTACTTCGACTCCCAGAACACCAACAACTACTGGTTCTTCCCGGATTCCCTGAACTAATGCCTGAAGCTATCGACGCTGTTGTATTTGACCACGTCTCCAAAACATTTGAGACCCGCAATGGTTCCTTCACCGCCCTCGACGACATTTCCTTCACGGTGCCGAAAGGCAGCGTGAGCGGCGTTGTGGGTACCTCGGGTGCCGGCAAGTCCACGCTGATTCGCACGGTCAATGGGTTGGAAACGCCCACCTCGGGTTCCGTCACTGTGCTTGGCCGCGAGCCGGCCACGCTCAGTCCAGCGGAGCTGCGGGGTTTGCGGCGTGATGTGGGCATGGTCTTCCAAAGCAGCAATCTCTTAGAAACCAAGACGGTGGCGGAGAATGTGGGGACGCCGTTGAGGTTGCTGAAAGCGTCGAAAAGCGAAATTGAACGCCGCACCGCAGACGTGCTGGAGATGGTCGGCCTGGCTGACCGCGCGGACCATAAACCGCGCCAACTGTCCGGCGGGCAACGACAGCGCGTGGGCATCGCTCGTGCGCTCATCACGGATCCGACCGTGCTGCTTTGCGACGAACCCACCTCCGCCCTCGACCCCATCACCACCAACCAGATCCTTGATTTGCTGAGCAACATCAATAAGGAACTGGGCGTGACCATCCTCATCATCACCCACCAGATCGACGTGATCGCGCGTCTGGCTGATGATGTGGCAGTACTTTCTGAGGGCCGCCTGGTTGAATACGGGCCGGTCGCACACGTTTTTACCAACCCGCAACACGAACTGACCAGGAAATTCGTCGACACCGTCATCCCGCCTGCACTCGACCCTGATGCGCGTGAAGCGCTCGCGCGTGCCCTGGTGAAGAACTACGAGGTGTAACAGATGAACCAGCTCAATTCATGGTGGCGCGACACCACCGGATCCCGCGTCACACCAGAGATGTACGTCAACTCCTTCGGCGAAACCCTGTACATGGTGGGCACCTCCCTGTTCATCGGTGCGCTGCTGGGCATTCCGCTGGCGCTCGCGCTGGTGATCACCCGGCCCGGTGGCCTCAAACCCAGCCAGGCGGTTTACGGCGTGCTGAACGTGATGGTGAACATCATCCGCTCCCTGCCGTTTATCATCCTGCTGGTGGCCATCTCCCCGTTCACCCGCGTTATCGCTGGTACCGCCATCGGCACGACTGCCGCGTTGGTGCCACTGACCTTATATATTGCGCCGTTCATCGCCCGGCTCATCGAGCAATCCCTCCTCGAAGTCAACCCGGGCATCACCGAAGCAGCCAATTCCATGGGCGCGACCCTCTTCCAAACCATCCGCTACTTCCTGCTGCCCGAGGCCAAGTCCTCCATCATCCTGGCCATTACCACCGCCACCATCGGACTCATCTCCGCCACCGCAATGGCCGGCACCATCGGCGGCGGCGGTGTCGGCGACCTGGCCATTTCCTACGGCTACCAGCAGTTCGATTCCATCGCGATGCTGATGACCGTGATCATCCTGATCATCATCGTCCAAGCCATCCAGTCCTTGGGCAACACCCTCGCCCGACGGGCACGGGCCTAGGGTTCCGCCAAGGTTCTCGGCCGGGTTCGAGATATCTGACCACGCGCCGAAACCCCGTTTCCTGAAATGCCAGGTCACGGGGTTTTCGCGTTTTTGGGGTGCGGGCGGGGTGTCATATTTCTCGGATGAGAGGTCCGAGCCCCAGGGGTGCGGTTTGACTATCGCGGCGCGCGCGGCGCAAAACACCAGGTCGCGGATCGGGCTTCGGCACGATAGTCAAACTGGAGTATCGGGCGGACGTTAAGGGCCGTAGCACTACCCATCGAACGCCGTCATGGCCAAGTAGGCCTCCGAGAAATGCGCGGGGTTGTCCAGGCTGATCTCGCATAGGTTCTGGATTTTCTCGATACGGGTGCGCACGGTGTGCCGATGCACGCCGAGGGCGTCGGCGGTGTTGGCCAGCTGGGCGCTGTGGCGGAGAAAAACGGCGAGGGTTTTCTCCAGGTCAGTGCCGTGGGTGGCATCGTGTCTGGCTAGGCGGCCAAAGATTTCTTCGCGGCGGGCGGCCAGTGCTTGGGTCACAGCGGGCTCATGGAGCCACGGCAGCGTGGAGTCATTGGTGTAGGAAACATCCCCAGGGCGGAGGGTGCGGGTGCGAGCTTCGAGCTGATCCACGTGTTCAGGGGTGAGGCCGGCAAGGACCACGGGACTGCCCGCGGCAACGCGCACACGAGAGCGGTGTTCACCGAGGTCATCGAGCACATTGCGGACATTGACTTCGGGGCGGACAACCAGGAGGAATGCTGTTTCAGTCAGGTGTAGGGCGTGGAGCAGTTGATCGCGTTTGTGGGCCTGCCGGTCGAGGGTGCCTAGGACTGTGTGCATGGCCCGCCGCGATTGGGTAGCGATGACAATCGGGCGGGCAAAACCATCAGCGTCCACGGGGGCGTCGACGCTGTCGGCATAGAGCTCCTCAGCGTCCTTAATGCCCAGTTGGATGCGTAGCGCATAAGAGTTGATCTGGTTGTGTACCCGCCGGAGTTGGGCTGGCCGGGAAAGCAGTGCTGCTGCCAGTCCGGCGTAGTGGCGGATGAGTGAGCGGTTCTCCCCCGTGATCACGCGCGTGGAGGTGACGTCCACGGTGTAGGGCTGTTGGGTCTCGGAGCTGATTTTGTATGTGGTGGCGTAGGTCTTTTTCATCGCGTTGTAGCTGCGGGCTACTTGTTCGGCGATGGTGCGGCCGTTCGCGTCGGAAATTGCTACGCGAGCTTCGAGGGACTCCGCAACGTCGCGGGTGAGCGCTTTCATGTCGCCGGAAATGGCGGTGCGGGTGAGTTTTTCCTGCGCCTGCAAGAGTTGCTGTTGGGCGTAGGCGCGTTGGTGTTGTTCGGCGGTGGAGCGGCGGTGTTGTTCTTCGTAGACAGCGCTGACAATGCGCGAAAACGGCACGGGGCGTGACACTTCGTACAGGCCAATGTTGTGTTTCCGGGCGCTGTCGATGACGGGTTGGGGAACGGTATCAAAGACATCGCTGATGCCAAAGCCCACGGCCACGGCACCTTGTTCGGCGAGGTGCGCGATGTAGGTAGGGAGCTCCTCGGCACGGTCACGGAAGGCGGCGCCGACGGTGAGCACGAAGGATTCGGGCTGGATGAAGTGCTCGGGGGCTTCCAGCTCGTTGGTTTGTACGACGGAGAAGCTGGTGGTGCGTGCGGAGACAATTTCGGTGACGCCGAGGTGAGAATTTTTGGTCAAAAAACTAAAAGGAAACATCCCACAATCTCCATCGTGTACAAGTTTGGTCTTGTTTTTCGCCACACTGTACATGACGGACATCACCTTCTTCCCCACATACTGGTTCGGCAACACTAAGTCCACTAAGTCCTCAGTACAGAAGGAGTGATCATGCAAGACCTCACCTACCGCCTCCCGCAGAAGCGCACCATCACGAGCGCACCCACGGAGGGGGACAATGCCCACCTGGACGCGCGTCGCGGGCACGCTGTCGCGCGGGCATTGGTGCCCGGCCTTCCGCGTTACATCGTGGATGGTGATGGCGGGGTGCTTATCGACGTCGACGGGAACTCCCTCATCGACTTCGCCTCCGGCATCGCCGTGACCTCGGTAGGTGTGTCCAATCCGCGCGTGACCGCTGCTATCACAGAGGCGGCTCAGAAGTTCACCCACACCTGCTTCCTGGTCACCGGCTACGAAGGTTTCATCGACGTGTGCGAGAAGCTCAATGAGCTGACCCCGGGCGACTTCCCGAAGAAGACTGCGCTGTTCAACTCCGGTGCGGAGGCCGTGGAGAATGCGGTGAAAATCGCCCGCGCGCACACCGGCAAATTCGCCGTGGCCACGTTTGATAATGCCTACCACGGCCGTACGAACTTCACGCTTGCCATGACGGCCAAGAACAAGCCGTACAAGACTGGCTTTGGCCCGTTCGCCTCCGATGTTCACCGGCTGCCCATGTCCTACCCGCTGCGTGATGGCCTGTCCGGCCAGGAGGCAGCTGACCGCGCGATCCGCGTGCTGGAGGGTCAGATCGGTGTGGAGAACCTAGCGTGCGTGGTCCTGGAAACCATTCAAGGCGAGGGCGGCTTCATTGAGCCGGCGGAGGGCTTCATCCCGGCCATCCTGAAGTGGTGCCGCGAGAACAACGTGGTCTTCGTGGCCGATGAGATCCAGGCAGGCCTGGCCCGCACCGGCGAGATGTTCGCCTGCAACCACGAGGGTGTGGAGCCGGACCTGATCACCTCCGCCAAGGCGCTTGCGGACGGCATGCCCCTGTCCGCTGTGACCGGCCGCGCCGAGATCATGGATGCTCCTGGCCCCGGCGCGCTGGGTGGCACGTACGCCGGAAACCCGCTGGCCTGTGCGGCAGCGATGGCTGTGTTTGAGGAGATCGAGGAGAACGATCTGTGTGGTCGCGCCCGCGAGATTGAGGCCATCATCCGCACCCACCTCGAGCCACTGCTGGCATATGAGGAGGTCAAGGATGTGCGTGGCCGTGGCGCCATGATGGCCATTGAGTTGGATACGGCAGAGCGCACCGCAGCTGTGGCTAACGCCTGCCGGGAGCAGGGTGTGATCACCCTGACCTGTGGTGTTGATGGGAATGTCATCCGTCTTCTGCCACCGCTGGTGATCCCGGAGGCGCTGTTGAACGAGGGGTTGGAGATCCTCGTGGCCGCGTTGAAGAACACCTTCTAGCCACTGCGTACACCCAAGGAGTGACACGATTATGAGCTTGTTCAAAGATCCTCAGCTGCCCACCGATCTGCCGCTGGATCCCCGTGCAGATACCTCCGCACGCCGTGAGCATTTTGATGTAGTGAACCCTGCCACGGAAAAAACCATTGCGCACGTGGTGAACACGGAGGCGGAGGATTGGCTTGGGGCGCTTGCTCGGGCCGTCGAAACGCAAAAAGCCTACGTTGCGTTCACGCCGCGGAAGAAGGCGGACATTTGCCACGCGATCTACAAGGAGATCATGGCGCGCCAGGAAGAATTCGCGCGCACGATGACCCTGGAGATGGGCAAGCCGCTCATTGAGGCACGTGGTGAGACAGCGAATACGGCGGATTATTTCCGCTGGTTCGGCGAGGAGGCCGTGCGTATCCCGGGCCGCTACGCGCAGTCCCCGGCAGGTGCTGGTGACATTGTGGTGACGCGCACCCCGGTAGGCCCGGTGCTGGCCATCACTCCGTGGAATTTCCCGCTGGCTATGGGCGCGCGCAAGATCGCCCCGGCGCTGGCTGCTGGTTGCCCGGTGCTGGTGAAGCCCGCCGCGGAGACTCCGCTGTCCATGCTGTTGCTGGGCCAGGTTATCGCTGATGTGCTGGAGCGTTTGAGCGCCCCGCGGGACCTCATCCAAATCCTTCCCACCACCCACGCCGCGGAGCTGTCCGAGACGTTGATGGCGGATGCCCGCCTGCGCAAGATCACCTTCACCGGTTCCACCGCAGTGGGCAAGATCCTCATGCGGCAGTCCGCGCAGAACCTGCAGCGCGCATCGATGGAGTTGGGGGGCAACGCCCCCTTCGTGGTAGCGGAAGACGCGGACATGGAGCTCGCACTCAGCTGCGCTATGCAGGCGAAACTCCGCAACGGCGGTGAGGTGTGCGTGGCAGCCAACCGCTTCCTCGTGCACGAATCCATTGCCAGTGAGTTCACGCAGCGCCTGACCGAAAAGATGGACAAGGTGGTCATGGGCAACGGCCTGGAAGAGGGCACGACCTTGGGCCCCATGATCACCGCCGCGCAGCGTGAACGCATCCATGCGCTGGTCACCGAAACGGTGGAGGCCGGCGCCACCGTCCACCGTGGCGGCGAAGTGCCGGAGCAGACCGGGTACTTCTACCCGCCGACCGTGCTGAGTGGCATCCCAGCGGATGCACGCATCCTGCGCGAGGAGATCTTCGGCCCGGTAGCCACCGTGAGCACCTTCAGCACTCTGGATGAGGCGATTGAGAAAGCCAACGATACCGAGTTTGGTTTGGCGTCCTACGCCTTCTCCGAGAACGTGCACACATGCCAACGCTTTGCCAAGGAACTCGCCGCCGGAATGGTGGGTATCAACCGCGGCATGATCACCGATATTGCCGCCCCGTTTGGTGGCATCAAGCAGTCCGGCTTCGGGCGCGAAGGGGGTATCGAAGGCATCGAGGAATACCTGGACATCCGCTACATCGGCTCCTAACCCCTGCTCACCACCAACCCACAGAAAGGGCCACACCCATGAAACTCAGAGTGTTTGAGATTGCAATGGCCTTCGTCGGCGTTCTAGTCGGCGCAAGCTTTGCCTCCGGACGTGAATCGCTCCAGTACTTCGTTGCTTTTGGTAACTGGGGTCTGCTCGGTGCATTCATCACCTCACTCGCACTGACCCTCACCGGTTTTGCCATGCTTCAGCTGGGCAGTTACCACCGGGCGAAGGAACACACGAGTGTGTTTGACGCTATCTCCGGGCCAATCGTGTCCAAGATCCTTGATGCCGCGACCCTGGTGTGCTTGTTCTGCATCGGCTTCGCCATGTTCGCCGGTGCGGGCGCGAACCTGAACCAGCAGTTCGGTTGGCCGGTCTGGGTCGGCGCGACCATCATGCTCATGCTGGTTCTGCTCACTGGTCTGCTGGACGTGGACAAGGTGACGGTGGCCATTGGTGCGATTACGCCGCTGATCATCGTCATGATCGCCATTGCCACCATCTGGACCATCGCCACCGCAGAGCCGGACTTTTCCACCCTGCACGAGCAGGCAACACAGATTCCTACCACCCTGCCTAACTGGTGGGTAGCTGCCATTAACAGTATTGGTCTGCAGATCATCGTCGGTGTGTCCATGGCCATCGTCATCGGCGGCAACCTCTTTGACCCGCGTGAAGCGGGATGGGGTGGCCTGGCCGGCGGTGCTTGCTTCCTGCTCCTGCTGGCCATGTTGGTCACCTCCCTGTACCTCAGCGTGGACACCGTCCAGGACAATGAGATGCCCACGCAGGCCATGATCACCGCGATCAACCCAGCGCTCGGCCTGGTCATGACGTTTGCCATCTACGGCATGATCTACAACACCGCGATCGGCATGTTCTACGCCTTTGGCAAGCGCCTAGCCCGCAACAAGCCGAAGAACTTCTACCCCATCTACGTGGCCACCGTGCTCATCGGTTTCGTGCTCAGCTTCATCGGCTTCAGCAACCTCATCGGCTGGGTGTACCCGATCCTGGGCTACATGGGTCTGCTCATCATGGTCATCATCGGTTGGGCGTGGTGGACTCACCGGCACGAGTTGAAGAAGGAGATCTCCCTGCGCAGGGAAGCACGGAGGCTTTTGTTCTGGCACGGCAGCGCCGAAGCCGTACCGGATTCTCAGTGGAACATGCTGCAAGACTCCGCCCGGCGCTCCAATATTGAGGATGACAAGTTCATCGAAGAGTTGGAGCAGGCAACCCAAGCCGCGAAAGACACCAAGAAGAACTAGGTAAGGACAACATATGGCACTCCAACAACCACAAGGTGGCCCGCTGCAGGGCATTGTTGTGGCGGATTTCTCCCGCGTCCTTGCGGGCCCGTACGCCACGATGCTGCTCGCGGACTTGGGCGCCACCGTGATCAAGGTCGAAGGACCAACCGGCGATGACACGCGCCATTGGGTTCCGCCGAAGCGCGGCGACGTGGGCACGTACTACCTGTCCATCAACCGCAACAAGAATTCCATCAAACTCGACCTGAAAAACCCGGATGACCTGGAAACGGCGTACGCGATCATTGACCGTGCGGACGTGCTCATCGATAACTTCCGGGTGGGCAGTTTGGATAAGTTCGGGCTGGACCCGGAGAGCGTCGAAAAGCGATGGCCTGATTTGATCCACGCGAAAATCACGGGCTTCGGCTCGCGCGCTGGCTCGCAGCTTCCGGGATATGACATGCTCATTCAGGCATCGAGTGGATTCATGTCCATGACGGGTTCGCCTGATGGGCCGCCGCAAAAAGCAGGTTATGCATTTATCGACGTCCTCACCGGCCTCCACACCACCGTCGGCATCCTCGCCTCCCTGCTGCGACGCGAACGCTTCGGCGGAGGCGGCGAAACAATCCGCACGAACCTGCTGTCCGCGGCACTGTCCTCCATGGTCAACATGAGCTCCGCCGCCGTCGCATCCGACGCGGAGATGACCCGCACGGGCAACGACCACCCGTCGATCTTCCCGTACGGCCCCTTCCCCGCCAAAGACCGCGAACTGGTCATCGCCGTGGGCAACAACAAGCAATTCGGAGTGTTCGCCGAAGGCCTCGGCGCGCCCGAACTCGCCAGCGACCCCCGCTTTGCCACCAACGAACAACGCAACACCAACCGCGAGGAACTGCGCCCGATCCTGCACGAACTGCTCGCCGCGAAGGACGCGCAGGAATGGATCGACCTGTTCCGCGCCAATGGCCTTCCCATCGCCCCGATCCTCACCGTGCGCGAAGCCGTGCACTTTGCCGACGAACTGGAACTGGAACCCGTGGTGACAATCCCCACCAAAGACGGCAGCGACGAAATCCCCTTCGTATCCAACCCACTGGACATGAGCTCCGGCGCAATCCAATACACCAAGGCCGCGCCGGGCCTCGACGAAGACCGCGACGATGTCCTCGACTGGATTGCCAACACCCCCGCCAAATAACCCCCCTCATTCTCGAAAGGACCCATCATGACTTTTGCAACCGACCTGCTCAACTTCGACAGCCTCCTCTCCCCCGACGAGATCGCATGGCGTGACGACGTCCGCGCCTTCGTCGAAAGCGAAATCAAACCCCACGTTGGCCAGTGGTACGAAGACGCACACGTCCCCTTCGAACTGATCCCCCGCTTCGCTGAGAAAGGCATGATCGGTGCCCACCTCTCCGGCTACGGCTGCCCTGGCCGCTCCGCCGTCGACTACGGCCTGGCCATGCTCGAAGTCGAAGCCGCAGACTCAGGCCTGCGCACCATCTTCTCCGTCCTCGGCTCCCTGGCCATGACCTCCATCCACCTCCACGGCACCGAAGAGCAGAAGGAAAAGTACCTGCCCAAGATGGCCGCCGCGGAACTGCTCGGCGCTTTTGGTCTGACCGAACCCACGGCTGGTTCCGACCCCGCCTCCATGACCACCCGCGCCACCTACAAGCCGGGAGAAGGCTGGGTCCTCAACGGCGAGAAGCGCTGGATCGGCCTGTCCCACTACGCCGACCTGACCATCATCTGGGCCAAGGTTTCCACCGCTGACCTCGCTGCTGCTGGCCTCGACGGAATCCCAGAGGACCGCGAAGAAACCGTGGCTGGCTTCATCGTGGAAAAGGGCACCCCCGGCTTCAACCCGCAGCAGATCGACCGCAAGCTGTCCATGCGCGTGTCCACCCAGGCACACATCTACCTGGAGAACGCCCTGGTTGGGGAGGACAAGATCCTCGCCGGCCGCTTCGGCCTCAAGGCTCCGCTCATGTGCCTCAACGAGGCGCGCTACGGCATCGGCTGGGGTGTCCTGGGTGCTGCGCGTGACTCCATCGAATGCGCACTGGCCTACGCCAAGGAGCGCACCCAGTTTGGCAAGCCCATCGCCGGCTTCCAGCTCACCCAAAAGAAGCTGGTAGACATGGCAATCGGCCTGAACCAGGGTTACCTCCTGGCCCTCCACGTTGGCCGCCAGAAGGATGCCGGCACCCTGGACATCTCCCAGATTTCCGTGGCCAAGCTGCAGAACACCCGCGTTGCCATTGAAATCGCCCGCGAAGCCCGCACCATCCTCGGTGGCAACGGCATTCAGCACGAGCACTCCCCCATCCGCCACGCCGCGAACCTCGAGTCCGTGCGCACCTACGAAGGCACCGATGAGATGCACACCCTCATCCTCGGCCAGAAGATGACCGGTCTGAGCGCCTTCGCCTAAGCGCCGTCGCGCCGGTTTCGAGAAATCTGACCACGCGCGAAAACCCCGTTTCCTGAAATGCCAGGTCACGGGGTTTCGCGATTTTGGGGCGCGAGCGGGGTGTCAGATTTCTCGGATGGGCCCTCTGGGGCTCAGGGCTTAAGGCTTAAGGCTTAAGGCTTAGAGCCCTGCCACGACCTCGTCGCGGGCGGCGACCATGTTGATCAGGGACGGCTCGACCTCGGCGTAGCCGCGGGTCTTCAGGCCACAGTCCGGGTTGACCCAGAGACGGTCAGCCGGGACGTTGACCAGGGCGGCCTTGATCAGCTCGACCATCTCGTCCTTGGATGGGACGCGCGGGGAGTGGATGTCCCACACGCCGGGGCCGATTTCAGAGTGGAAGGTCTCGTCGATGTCCTCAAGCAGTTCCATCTTGGAACGTGCGGCCTCGATGGAGGTGACGTCGGCGTCCAGGCCGGCGACGGCGTCGATGATCTGGCCGAACTCGGAGTAGCAGAGGTGGGTGTGGATCTGCGTGGTCGGCTCAGCCTGCAAGGAGACCAGGCGGAAGGCACGGACGGCCCAGTCGAGGTAGGACGGGCGGTCCTCCTCGCGCAGTGGGAGGAGCTCGCGAAGTGCGGGCTCGTCGATCTGGATGACCTTGATGCCGGCCTTCTCCAGGTCAGCGACCTCGTCAGCCAGGGCAACACCGATTTGGTCGGCGGAGACGCTCAACGGGACGTCGTCACGCTTGAAGGACCAGGCCAGAATGGTCACTGGGCCGGTGAGCATGCCCTTGACCGGCTTGTCGGACAGGGACTGTGCGTAGGCGGACCACTCGGTGGTCATGGCCTTGGGGCGGGAGACGTCGCCAACAACGATTGGCGGACGGGTGCAGCGGGAGCCGTAGGACTGGACCCAGCCGTTTTCGGTGACGACGAAGCCGTCGAGAAGCTCGGCGAAGTACTGCACCATGTCGTTGCGCTCTGGCTCGCCGTGAACGAGGACGTCGAGGCCGAGGCGCTCCTGCAGCTCGATGACGTTCTTGACTTCCTGCTTGAGGGCCTCGTTGTACTGCTCATCGGTGAGCTCACCGGAGCGGTGGTCGGCGCGGGCCTTGCGGATCTCGTTGGTCTGCGGGAAGGAGCCGATCGTGGTGGTAGGCAGAAGCGGCAGGCCAAGGGCCTTCTGTGCTTCCTGGCGCTGCGCGAACTCCGGCTGGCGCTGGACCTGGCCGGCAGGCAGGGCGTCGACGCGCTCAACAACAGCGGCGTTGTGGATGCGGGTGGACTCAGCGCGGGTGCGTGCGGCGCGGTCGGAACGGCCGAAGGCCTCTGGGGCCTCGGACTCGCCGGCGACGAGGGCCTTGATCTCCTCGATCTTCTCATCAGCAAAGGAGAGCCACGGTGCAACTTCAACCGGGAGGTTCTTCTCGGCGTTGAGGGTGTGCGGCACGTGCTGGAGGGAGGTGGAGGTGGACACGGATGTGGCGCCCAGCTCGGACAGGATCGCGGCCTTGTCGCGGAGGTTGGCGGCCCAGACGTTGCGGCCGTCGATAAGTCCGGCGACAAGCGTGGTGTCCTTGCCGGCGAAGGCAGCGGCGACGCGGGCTGGGTAGTCAGCGTCAGCGTCGAGGGTCCACGGGGACAGGTCTACGTGGACAGCGTCCGGTGCAACAGCGGCCAGGGCGTCGAGGCCCTTGCGTGCGGAGCCGTACGGGGTGGTCACGTAGACCTTCGGGCGGTTCTCCGCGGCCAGCAGACGGGACCATGCCTGCTCGGTGTACTTGGCCAGCTCTGCGTCCGGAGTGGACAGGTCAGCGACCAGTGCCGGCTCAGCGACCTGGACCCACTCGACGCCGGCGTCCTTCAAAGCAGCGAAAACAGCAGCGTATGCATCTACCAGGGAGTCCAGCAGGGACCACTCGACCGGCTTAGACAGGGCGAGCAGGGTAACCGGACCGACAAGCGCCGGGCGGACCTTGTGGCCAGCCTCGCGGGCCTCCTCAACCAGCCGAAGCACGCGCTCCGGCGCCGGCGTAATCGCCTGATCAGCCTCAACCTCCGGCACGAGGTAGTGGTAGTTGGTGTCAAACCACTTGGTCATCTCCAGTGGCACGCGGGTGTCGTTGCCGCGGGCCAGCGCAAATTCCTCGTCGAGGTCAGTGCCACCGGCAATCAGACCGACGGTCAGGCCGGTCTCGAGGACCTGGTCGTAGTACGCCACGTCAGCGGGGATGGCGTAGTCCTCGGTCAGGCCGAGGTCGCGCAGGTGGTTGTAGGTGTCAATGCGCAGGGCGCGGGTGGTGGTGCGGAACGTATCAGCGTCGATACGCCCAGCCCAGTAGGACTCGAGTGCGTGCTTGAGTTCGCGGTTCGCGCCGATGCGAGGGTAGCCCTCGATGGTGGCCTTGGGGAAGGTGGTCACTGTTTCTCCTTTAGTTTTTCACTTTGGGTTCTATGCCGAGCCGTGACAGCAGGTCTTGTGTCACTGCGAGGTTGTTGTGGGTGTAGATGTGGAGGCCGCCCACGCCGGCGTCGAGAAGCTTTGCGGCGAGTTCGACGGTGAGCTCCATGCCGGCCTCGTATTCGTCTTCAGCGTTTTTTAGCTTTTCGACGACCCTTTCCGGCACCTCAATCCCCGACAGCACGCCCATGCGCTGAGCCCTTTTCAGGCTGGTCATAGGCATGATGCCGGGGATCAGGGGGATTCTTACGCCCGCCATCCGGGATTGCTCCACGAAGCGGAGGTAGTCCTCTGCCTCGAAAAAGAGCTGGGTGATGGCAAAGTCCGCGCCGAGACGCTGCTTGGACAGCAGGACGTCCAGGTCCAGGTCTGGGGTAGCGGACTCGGCGTGGCCGGAAGGGTAGCACGCCACAGAGAGGGCGAGTTTGCCGGCGGCGAGGCGGTACGCGTTTTCGTCCTCGATGTCCTGGATGAGGGTGAGGAGTTGGGTGGCGTACTGCAGGTAGCCGTCTGGCAGGCTGGTTTCGCCTTCGGGCAGGTCCCCGCGCAGGGCGAGGAAACCGCGCACGCCGGAGTTGATCAGGCGGCGAATCCAGTCCGCGAGTTCCTCCTCGGTGCCGGCGGTGCAGGCGAGGTGCGCGATGGTGCGCAGGTTGGTCTGCGCGTTGAGGCGGGCGATGAAGTCGGCGGTGCCCTCCAACCAGCCGGAGCGGTGGGAGCTGGTCACGGCGACATAGTCCGGCTCATAGGCGTTGAGCCCCGCGATGAGGTCGTTGAGTTTCGCCTCGTCTGCGTCATGCCGCGGCGGGATGAGCTCGAAGCTCAGTGCGGTGCCGGCACGGCGTGTGCGCTCGGTGGGCAACGTTTCAGCTGCTTCGTCGAGGGGGTCCAAAGGCGCGGATGCAGACAGCCTCGACGAGAAATGTCCTTCAGTCAACGAAGGAGTCCTTTCGGCTCGTCGATGAGTAATAAATTCTGGCTGGGCTCAGCGCGTGAATGTTTGTGAATCTAGTGGGATGGGTTTCAACCGGCCAAGATCTACCCCTCCCCCGTCCCGCATCGGTGCAGGCCATCGGCGATTCTGACATGAATATAATTCGCGGTTTGGCGCGCGAAATGAACCGCTCGGTCCACTTTTTGCGACAACTTTGGCACCGCTCTGTCCCCCGCCATTTTTCATTAGGGTGGTAGGCACACAACCGATTGAAAGGTGAACCCCCGGCATGAATCTTCGCACTCTTGGTATGGCATACAAGGCAGCGTCCTTCCTCTACGGCCGCTACCGCGACATGAATGATGAGCAGCAGCGCGACGTGTATGATGCGATGCGCGCCCTGGCCCGCCCGGCCAGTACAAATGAGAAGGGTGAGCCTTTCGACGCAGCCCGCCTCCAAGCCGGCGCTCTCACCCGCGTGGCCCATGACCGTTTGGATGCCCGCCGCGCCCAATTCCACAAGGAACAGCAGGAGAAGGAAGCGCGGAAGGCAGCGGAGAAGCTGGCCAAGAAGCAGAGGAAGAAGGAAAAGAAGGGCAACGTCGGTCGCGCTGTTGGCGTGCTGGGTCTGCTCGCCGGTATCGCCGGGGCGGTGTGGTTCTTCCTCTTCCGGGAGGACACACCAGCAGCTGCGCCCACGAAGTCCGCAGCACCCAAGGCGCCGGCACCCATGACCACCCGTGACCGCCTCGGCGCCGACCACGGCCCGCTCAGCGAGGACCCCGCGGAGCGCGATGAGGAGCTGCTGGCCAGCATCGATGAGCAACTGTCCAGCCTGGATGCCCTGGCGGATGATCAGCGTGAAAGCACGCAGCCTCGCAACAACATGTAGCTAGCCAACATCTAGTCCGCGTTTGTGATGTCTAGGGACTTTTTGGACACGGAGTCCAGGAGGTTTTTGGACGGGATGTCTAGTAGCTTTTTGGACGGTTACGGCGGTGGAATAGCCGGATGGCTATTCCATTGCATAAGCGCAGAAAGATCGCAGATTTCG
>NZ_JASPJJ010000018.1:0-40355 GCF_030232825.1 Corynebacterium sp. MSK044 | reverse complement strand
AAGCCTGTTTCAAGATGAGGTTTCATAGGTTCCCAGCAGACTACTGGGTTGATAGGCCAGATCTGGAAGCACCGTAATGTGCGAAGGTGACTGGTACTAATACACCAAACAACAAACAACAAACGGCCAACACACACGTGTTACACATGCCGCTCGCGTCCACTATGCAGTATCTGACACACCACACACGTCAGAAACAAAACAAAACTAATTACATACCGACCACTTGTTGGTCACCATGACACAAACCCCAAGGATGTGTCGGTGGTTGATAGCGGTGGGGAAACGCCCGGTCCCATTCCGAACCCGGAAGCTAAGCCCACCCGCGCTGATGGTACTGCACCCGGGAGGGTGTGGGAGAGTAAGTTACCGCCGGCCTAAAAACACAAATAAACAACTACATAACCCAACGCGGCACCCCCACACCACAGTGACGGGTGCCGCGTTACTTTTGCATACCCGGTTTGACTATCGCGTCTACCGCGTCGTGTTCTCCTGGGGAAACAGTGCGGTGACAACACCATCGTCAAACCAACCCAACAACCGACACTTGTTTAGCCGGCGAAGGCCTAGAATCTTCTTCAGGTTTAGCAGTGAGATGTCAGGAGCTTTGATTCGATGACTATTCTTTCCGGCTTGTTGTTGTTCGCCATGGGCATTATGGCGGGCATTATCAACTCGGCAGTCGGTTCGGGTTCGCTGCTGACATTGCCCGTGCTGTTGGCCATTGGTGTGCCTCCGGGCGTGGCAGTGCGCACGAACACGATCGGCATGATGTTCGCGTCCTTTGGTTCGGCGTGGGGTTTCCGCGAGGAGACGAAGAAGGAACTGCCGTATCTCGGTCCGCTGACGACAGCGACGATCGTGGGTGCAGCTGCGGGTTCGTTGCTGCTTCTTGCCACGCCTTCTTCAGCGTTGGACTTTGTTATTCCCATCCTGATCGTGGTGGCACTCATTCTGGTGATCTTCCAGCAGAAGTTCGTCACTTGGTTCTCGGCGAGTCAGGAGATGAGTGAGGGTGGGGGGCCCGTCGGTAAGCCATATAAGCGTCCTGGCCTGGTGGGTGCGATGGGTCTCGCGTCGATGTACGGCGGGTTCTTTACTGCGGCACAGGGCGTGCTCTACATGGCCATCATGGGTGTGGGTACTGGTCGTCCGTTCAAGGACGTGAACCCGGTGAAGAACTTCCTATCCATGTTCGTGAACACCGTCGCCGCATTGGTGTACCTGATTGCCTTCTTGTTCTTCGACGCGGAGATCCTCTGGGTTGGTGTCGCGGTTCTTGCGGTGGGCGGGCTCATCGGAGGTCTCGTGGGCTCGCGGATTGCGAAGAGGCTGTCCAACACCTTCTTGAAGGGACTGATCGTGACAGTCGCGGTGTATGCGCTGGTCCGGCAGTTCGTTTAAGCCGAAAAGAAGGCCGCTTCCCTTGTGGGAGGCGGCCTTCAGTTATGAGCGGGAAGAGAGTTACTTCTTCACGATGCCGTAGGAGTTGTACAGCTCAACCTTGCGGTCTTCGCCCTTGTGCAGGTCACCGGAGACTTGGTAGAAGTCAATCTTGAACGTGTTGTCGGTGACGGTGTAGACAGCGAAGGACTGGATGGTGGACTGACGGTAGTTCTCGTGCTTGTGCTCGAACTTGGGGGAGTCCTCGGGCTGCTCGGCAACGTCGTAAAGCGAGTTCCAGTAGTCCGTGTCCTCGTCGGTCATCCAATCCAGCTTCGGACGGACCTTGTGTACGTGGTCTGCGCCCTTCTTGTAGATCGCGTCGTAGGTCTTGGTGCCCGAGGTGTTCGGGATGATGTAGGTGACGCCCTGCGGGTTGACGTGGTGCTCAACGCCGTCGATCGTTTCCTTCTCCGTCTCCTCGACCTCGCCGTACGCGAAGTTGTCCGGGGTGTACACGAGGGACTTGGTGCGGGTCAGGTTGTGGTCGTGGCCCTGGAGGACAACGTCAACACCGAGCTCATCGGCGATCTTCACGAACTCCTCGCGGGTCACCTGGACATCCTTGTCCTGCAGTGCGTGGTACGAAGCGGAGTACACCGGCTTGTGGTACGTCAGCACGATCCACTTGGCGCCGGCCTCACGTGCGGCGGCGATGTCCTGCTTTGCCCACTCCATCTGCTTCTTGCCAATGGCACCCTTCTCCGGGTTGTCGTCAGACTCCTTGTTGTCGTTCGTGTTCAGAACAACGAAGTGGATGCCGGAGTGGTCGTAGGAGTAGTAGGAGCCACCGTCAACGGCGTCACCGGTGATCGGGGTGTTGGTGTGTTCGTTGAAGGAGGTGAGGTGCTTGCCCTTCTCCCACAGGAGGGTGTACTCGTCGTGATTGCCTGGGGTGTAGGCGTGCGGCAGGTTGAGGTTGGCCTTGCGGGACATGTTGAGGTTGTCCACCCACTCGTCCTCAACCGCTGCGGTTTCCACGAAGTCACCGGTGTGCACCGCGAAGGTCGCGTTCGGGGCAACCTCCATGGCCTTCTCCAGGGTGTTGGCGCCGTAGGCGGCCTCGTTGTTCACGTTGGCGTTCCAGTAGGCGTTCTGGGTGTCGGTGTAGTGGATGAACTGAACTTCCTTCGCGTTCGGGTCCGCGGTGGTAAACGAACCGGTTTCGGAGAAGCCCTCCGACTCAGATCCAACCTGGAAGTAGTACTTCTTGCCCGGCTCCAGGCCGGTGGCCTTGCTCTTGTTGCTGTTCTCCTTCACGTCCACGAGCTCGAGGTAGCCCAGCTTCGGGCCCTCGGAAGTCCACTTGGTGTTCTCGCGGGTGATCTGCTCGTCGGTGAAGTAGCCCTTGATCTCTTCCGGCTTTCCCTCGTCGTTGAGGATGAACTTGCCGTCCTCGTCCGTGGGAGCGGAGGCGTAGATGTAGTAACCGTCCTTGTCACGCTCAGCGTAGCGGTTGGTCACCTCAGTGGTCTCTGCCGGGAATTCCATTGCGCCGGACATGTCCTCCTGCTCGGAAACGCGGAGCATGGAGTCATCGAGGTCATCCTTGGTGTACCAGTTGAAGCCCATCTCGGTGGAGGGGTCTTCGGTGATGTTCATGGCGATGCGGTCTGGCTTGTTGTCCAGCTCGACCTCGGCGACCTCAGGCTTCTTGTCCGAGAGCTCGATGAGGTCAAGGCCATTCTTTTCGCCATAGACCGGATCGGCGTCCTTCGACGCAGTACTGTTGGCGCCGGTGTTCTGCGACGACGCGTTCTCCTCACTCGGCGAGCACGCAGCCAAGAGAACAGAGGTACCTGCTACAACGGCAAGCAGCTTGAATGTAGTGGATTTAGATTGCACGGTTAAAAACCCTTCGGCAGTTGTTGACACTGTCGTGAGCCACCATGCCGTGGCAGGGTTAACCTACAGTTTCGCTGCTCTAACGAAAATGTGAACTTTTTCCCAGGTTTCTTTGAAACTTGCGGGTGTTGTCTTTTACAGATAGTCGAGGTTGATCTCAGTCTCGGGATCGAAGAAAACGACGCCATCTTCGTCCATATTGATCCATAGTGTGTCGCCACTATCCGCTTTCACACCACGGTTGAGACGCACGATGACGCGGCCACCACGGACAACCAAGTCGGATTCCTCCGGAAAGAGGGGAGTGCAGTAGGCGTAAGCCTCGGCGCCGAGGTGCTCGACAATATCTACGCGCAACGGCAACGCGAATTCTGAGGGCTTCTCATTCACGGACACCACGTTGAAGTTCTCGGGGCGCACGCCAATGATGACCTTGTCGGTGTGGACCTTTTCCATCTGGCTTGGCGGCATTTTCAAGTCCTGCTCGAGCGCATCATGCAAGATCACGGCGCGGCTGCTTTGGATCCTGACGTTTTCAATGAGCGTCATGGCAGGTGATCCAATGAATGTAGCTACAAAGGTGTTGCCGGGATTCTTGTACAACGTGCCAGGAGTATCAACCTGCTGGAGGATGCCGTTTTTGAGCACACACACGCGGTCGCCCATGGTCATGGCCTCCGTCTGATCGTGCGTGACGTAGACGGTGGTCGTGCCGAGTTTCCGCTGCAGTGCCAGAATCTGGGAGCGAGTGGAAACTCGCAGTTTCGCGTCCAAATTGGACAGCGGTTCATCCATCAAGAACACCTTTGGCTCACGCACAATGGCGCGTCCCATCGCGACGCGCTGGCGCTGACCGCCAGACATCGCGGAGGGCTTGCTGTCTAAGAGATCCTCGAGCTCGAGCATTTTCGCTGCGAACTCGACTCGTTCATTGATGGTCGCCTTGTCCATCTTGGCGTTCTCGAGTGCGAACGCCATATTCTGGCGCGCCGTCATGTTCGGGTACAAGGCGTAGGACTGGAACACCATGGCGACGTCACGGTCGCGGGGACGCGTTTCGGTGACGTCCTCGTCGTCGATGAGGATCTGGCCTTCGTCGACAGGCTCCAACCCTGCGAGCATGCGCAGCGTTGTGGACTTTCCGCAGCCGGATGGGCCGACCAAAACAAGGAACTCGCCGTCAGTGATATTGAGGTTGATACGGTTCACTGCCGGTGGGCGCGCCGGATCATAGATACGTGACGCTTGGCGGAACTCGACGGTTGCCATAGTGGCTCCTTTTCTTGGTCAGACCCGTTTGCGGTGGGGCTGAGAAACTACTTCTTGAGGTGCGGCTTGATATCGCGGTCGACGACGCTCTGGGTTTCCTTGTCCAGATCAGCGAAGACCTTCTCTACGTCCTGGCCGCCGACAGTGATCTTGTCCAAAGCGCCACCAATGCGCTGGCCACCACCCGGGACGAACACGCGAGCGTAGTCCTGAGGCTTCGTGTTCTCGTTGAGCTGCTTGATAGCGGTCTCAGCGTTCGGGTTCTCATCCAGGTATGCACGCTCTTCTGGGTTCTCGAGCGCCTCCTTGCGCACCGGCATGTACCCCGTCTTCTGGGTGAACTTGATGGTGTTCTCGGTGTTGGTGATGAAGTCGATGAACTTGATCGCGTTGGACTTACGCTTGTCCGAGATCTTGTTCGGGATAGCCAGGCCAGCACCGCCCGTAGCGGCCGACGGGCTCGGGCCAGGGAGGTAGGTGGTGATGAACGGCACGGTTGCAGATTCGGTCAGACCGCCGAGGGAACCAGTGGACTCGAGAAGAGCGGACGCCTTGCCGTTGCCGAAAGCGACGGTCGGGTCAGTAGCAATCTCAATGTGACCCTTCTTCACCTGGTCCTGGAGGAACTTGCCGGCCTCGAGGGTCTTCGGGTCAGAGAAGTTCGGCTCCCACTCCTTGGAGTACGAACCGCCGAATGCCCACACCATGCCCTGGAAGTACCAGTCGAGGTAGCTCGAGCCGTCCGGGATCACCAGAGCCGGGTTGCCGGTCTTCTCCTTCAGCTTGGTGGCCCACTCGTCGAATTCCTGCCAGGTTTCCGGTCCGCGATCCTCCGGCAGACCAGCTGCCTTGAGGTCATCGGTGTTCCAGTACATCAAGTTGGTGGAACGAGAGTACGGGGCGCCATAGTGCTTGCCGTTGTACTCGTAGTCCTCGCGCAGGGTGTCCACGTAGGAGGAGGGATCAAGTCCTTCCTTCTCCCACAGTTCGTCGAGAGGCGTGGTGGCGTCGTTGAGGGCAAAGTTGAACCACGTCACATCTGACGCGACGATGACATCGGGCAGATCCGAACCAGCCAAAGCGGCGTTAAACTTCTGGGCGAGCTCTTCGTAGTTCGCGCCACCGTCGACAAGCTCAACCTTGATGTCTGGATTTTCTTCTTCGAACGCCTTGATCAACTCAACCTCGATGTCGCGGGAGGAACCGGGGTGGTTGGACCAGAAGATGATCTTGTTGTCATCACCAGAGACGGGCTCGGTGCTGCTGCCGGTAGTGCTGCCGCCAGCGCAAGCGGTGACGGACAGAGCAGTGAGCGCAGCGAGGGTTACTGCGGTGACGCTTTTGCCGACGCGGCTCGAGCGAAGTTTATTGAACATAGGGTTCTCCTATCGTGTGGAAAATGAGGTCTGGTGGGTCAGAGAGGGCGGCTAACCCTTTACCGCACCAGCGGTCAGGCCCTTGATCATCTGCTTCTGCAGTAACAAGAAGACGATGATCATTGGCAAGGTGGACAGGACAGTTCCTGCCATCACCGGGGCCCAGTTGGTCAGACCCTCCGCGTCTTGGAGGCGGGTCAGACCAACAGGGAGGGTTGCTGCTGCTGGTGTGTCGGTGATGAGGAATGGCCACAGGTACTCGTTCCATTCGTTCACCACTGTGATGAGGGTGAACGCGGACAGAGTAGGCCACGACATGGGCAGCACAACCCGGAAAAGCTTGGTGAAGAAATTGGCGCCGTCCATGTCAGCTGCTTCCATGATTTCCGTTGGTAGGGACTGGAAGTGGTTACGCATGAGGAAGCAGCCAAACGCGACACCCGCGAGCGGAATGATCACGCCCTGCCACGTATCGCGCCAGCCCAAAGATGCTGCCAGGGCGTAGTTGGAGATGATCGTGATTTGGTTGGGCACCATCAGTGCCGCGATGACGAGCAGGAACAGCAAGTTACGGCCGGGGAACCGCAAGAAAGCAAAGGCGTAGGCGGACAGAACGCCCAGCACCACTTTGATCACAGTGAGGATGAGTGTGATGCCGAGGGAGTTGCGCAGGTAATTCGGGAACCCGGAGGTTTCCCAGACCCGCGCGTAGTTCTCTGGTACGAATGGGTTTGGCCAGAACGTAATTGGGTCGGAGAACACATCCTGCATCGTCTTGAACGATGTGATCACGATGAAGTACAGCGGGACCAAGATGATCAACACCGTCAGCACGAGTGCGATATAGCCGACAATCTTCATTGCGGGCGAGCTGTGATCGACGCCCTCATTCTTCCGTTTGCGCTGGGCCTCGGAGATGACGGGTTCTCCCTCGGCCTGGCTGCCGGGCACCGGTGGCAAATCATCTGCATTTCTCGTGAACTTCGTAGCCATCTACTTGTCCAGCCTTTCCTGCATCTTTATTTGTGCGACAGTGATGACCAGCACGACAAGGAACATGATCGTGGCCACGGCAGCGCCGTAGCCAGCACGGTTATTCACGAATGTCTCGGTGTACACCTGGAAAACCATGGTGGTTGTGCCGTACGTGAACGGGCCGCCTCGGGTCATTGCATTGATGATGTCGAAGACCTGGAATGAGTTGAGCAGCACGGTGATGGAGAGGAAGAATGTCGTGCCGCGCAACTGAGGAAGGACAACCCGGAAGAAGTGCCGGACGGGAGGAGTGCCATCGATCTCCGAAGCTTCGTCCAGGTCTGCGCGTCGGCTCTGGAGCGCAGCGAGGTAGATGACAAAGACGTAGCCCACGTTCTTCCAAATGTAGGTCACGGTAATCATGAACAACGCCCAGCCAGGTTGCTGGTAGAAGTTCGGCACTGGAATGTGGAGAAGCGTGAGGAAGTGCTGAATGAGTCCGTAGCGCGGATCAAACACGAATTGGAACGCCACACCGATGGCGGCACCGGCGATGACGTACGGCGCAAAAACCATGGACCGGACAGCAGCACGGCCGACCAGCTTCTGGTCCAGCAAAATTGCTAAGAGGAGGCCGATCACCATCGACCCTGCTACCGCGAAGAACGTGAACAGGAACGTGTTCCACACAACTTGTGGGGTTTCGGGGGCCTTGAACCAGCTGATGTAGTTCTGCAGCCCCACGAACGTCATGTTCGGGGAGGAGATGTTCCAGTTGTAGAACGAAATCCGGATGTTGTCGATGAGTGGGCGGTAGGTGAACAGGATCAAAAGGATCAGGTTCGGGGCAATGAGCAACGTTGCCAAACCGACCTGTTTCCAGTCGATCTTCGCGCGCTTCTTCTTGTACGTCGCCGAGGATCCTTCGGAGATCGTCGGCTCCGCCGACACCGCAGGAATCGTCGTGTTCATAGGAGGGGAGGCTAAGCCTGGTCTATGAACGTGAGATGAAACTGAGGTGAGAAGTTAAGGAACGCTTACAGAACGAGAAGGTTCATGCTCGTGGCCTTCACATCGTCGAGACGCCCACGTGCTTTATCCAGCTTGCGCCACTGGTCGTGGGGGATGGTTTTCTGGGCTTCGTCGATAATTGCCTTGTCTGGCGTGGCCCATGCGATGGGCATGGGAGTGACTTCCTGCCAGTGCTCCTTATCGCGCGTGGAACGGCGGCCGCCAACAGCGACTGCAGGAATCTTCGTACCCACCTTCGGGTCCGCGATACCGGGGATGGACGAAACGGTGCGCAGCGCAGCCGCGTAGCGCGGTGGCAGGGTTTCATCCACGTTGACATTGACGAGTGCCATGAGCAGCACGTCGCGCGGGTTCACCTCGGCGATGACAGCGGGGACGAGCGGGTAGCGGTGGTAGAGGTCCTGCGCCTTACCTACGGAGCGCGGCACCAAAAACGCCACGAGCAGCATCATGCACCCGAACAGGGCGAGGCCAACGCCGCCGAGCCAGCGCCACGGATTCGCGGGGTCCATGAGGAACCACATGGCCGCGCCGGCCGCCACACAGATGACAAACAGGCTCACACCGGAGATGACCACCTTGCGGGTATCGCGGAGCATTTCGTTGTGCTGTTTTGCAAAAGCCTCGTCGACGTCGAAGTGAAAGCGATTCATGGTTCCCTAGTCTAAAGGTCCGCCGCGTCCACCAGCCGGTAGGCGTAGCCCTGCTCGGCGAGGAAACGCTGGCGGTGCATCGCGTACTCCGCATCGAGGGTGTCGCGCGCAACAACGGTATAAAACAGCGCTTCCGCACCATCAGCCTTCGGGCGCAGGAGCCTGCCGAGGCGCTGGGCCTCCTCCTGACGGGAACCGAATGTGCCGGATACCTGGATGCCCACGGCAGTTTCAGGCAGGTCAATGGAGAAATTGGCCACCTTCGACACAACGAGGGTCTGGATCTCACCATTCCGGAACGCATCGAAAGTGGCTTCGCGTTTCTTGGTGGAGGTTTTTCCGTCGATAAGCGGAGCCCCCGTACGCGCGGCGATGTCTTCGAGCTGCTCGATGTACGCGCCAATAATCAAGGTCTGCTGGTCAACATGTTGCGCAAGAAGCTTATCGACGACCCCCAGCTTCCCCTCACTACACGCCGCAAGGCGATACCGTTCCCGGGTTTCGGCGGTGGCGTACATCATGCGCTCGTCTTCGGTGAGCGTTGTGCGGACCTCGACGCATTCGGCGGTGGCGATGTAGCCAGCCATTTCGAGTTCTTTCCAGGGGGCGTCATACCGTTTCGGGCCGATGAGCGAGAAGACATCATCTTCGCGGTGGTCCTCGCGCACGAGCGTTGCTGTCAGACCGAGGCGGCGGCGCGATTGGAGGTCTGCGGCCATGCGGAAGACCGGGGCGGGCAGCAAGTGCACCTCGTCGTAGATGATGAGGCCCCAGTCGCGGGAATCGAAGAGTTCAAGCGCCTTGTATTCGCCCTTCGTTTTGCGCGTAACCACCTGGTACGTGGCAATGGTGACGGGGCGGATCTCCTTGCGCTCACCGGAGTACTCGCCGATTTCCTCAGGAGTGAGCGTTGTGCGACGCAGCAGTTCATCGCGCCACTGGCGGCCAGCGACGGTATTGGTGACCAGGATCAGCGTGGTCGTCTGCGCCTGCGCCATAGATGCTGCACCGACGATGGTCTTCCCCGCACCACAGGGGAGGACCACCACACCGGAGCCGCCTTCCCAGAAGGACTCGGTGGCGTGACTTTGGTAGTCACGTAGTTCCCAGCCGTCGTGATTGAGCGCGATCGGGTGGGACTCGCCGTCGACATAGCCTGCACGGTCGTCGACCGGCCAGCCGAGCTTGGTCAACTCCTGCTTGATCCGGCCGCGTTCGGAGGGGTGGACGGGGGCGGTGGTGGCGTCGATAAGCTTGCCCACCATTGGCTGAATCTTCTTATTCCGGGTGATCTCGGTGAGGATCGCGGCGTCATCCGCGTCGAGAATGAGACCGTGCGCCGGGTGCTTGATCAGGCGGACGCGGCCGTAGCGCGCCATCGTCTCGGCGACATCGATGAGCAGCGCCTGGGGGACCGGAAAGCGGGAGTAGCGCTCCAGCACATCCACCGCTTGCTCCGCATCGAAGCCCGCCGCCCGCGCATTCCACAACGCCAACGGCGTGATCCGGTAGGTGTGCACGTGCTCCGGCGCACGCTCGAGCTCCGCGAACGGCGCCAGTGCTGCTCGCGCCTCGCCGGCCTGGGGGTGTGCAACGTCGAGGAGGACCGTCTTGTCCGACTGCACGATGAGCGGGCCGTCACCTAAAGCCATGGGGCGATTATGCCTGTCGAGTCTCGGGGAGTCGAACCTCGGTGGGGTATTACCAAAAAATGGTAGAGTTGCGCTATGCCTGCTAAGAACACATCTGTCGTCCTCGGCGAACGCTATGACAAGTTCATTGCCGAACTACTGGAAGAGGGCAGATACGCCTCCGCCAGTGAGGTTCTGCGGGAAGGTTTGCGCCTAGTTGAGGAACGCGAAAAGCACTTCGCGGCACTGAATGCGGAGCTGGAGAAGGGTGAGCGAAGCGGATTCGTGAAGGATTTCGATCCGGACGAGTTCATCGCAAGAATGAAAAAACAGCATGAAGTATCTGCTTAGTCGTGATGCGGAGCTAGATCTCGAGGAGATTTGGAGCTACACAGCCACTGAGTGGGGGGTATTGAGGGCGGAGCATTATGTTGGGCAGATTCTGGAGACGTTCGAAATACTCTCCGGAAATCCACTAATAGGGCGATCGATGGAGGGGGCTAGGCCTGGTTATCGGATGAAGAGTACCGGGAAACACACTATTTTCTACCGGGCTTTGAGCGATCACCTGGAAGTCATCCGCGTGCTTCATCAACGAATGGACCCGTCCCAGTATCTTTAGGATGCGGCGACACCAAGAAGAACTGTCTTGTCCGACTGCACGATGAGCGGGCCGTCATCCAAAGCCATACGAAACCTTCCTGGTCGTTGTCGATCTTCCACTATGCCGTCGCTGGTGAGCGCGCCTAATCTATGCGTGAATTTATGCGCATCCGGAAAGTGCTTGACGGGGCATGTTCGTTTACTATCAATTCACTGGAAAGTATTTGCCGTTTTTGTGGGCGCTGCCTGAACGAGCCCACCCCCTGTTCGAGGAGTTTTCATGTCTCGTTCCCTGTCATTTTCCAAGCGCACAGTAGCTATCGCGCTTGCCGCTAGCGTTGTCGCCTCCGGCGCCCAGGTTGTTGCCCCGTCCTTTGAGAGCCCGTTTGGTGCCGCTGTTGCTCAGGCGCAGCAGGCGGGGCACATTACGAATGACAGTGTGGTTTCCGTTGTGCTTGCGGACGACAATGGGGACGTGACCGGCGACGTGCGTGCCAACCGTGCTGACACAGCTGATTCCGGTCTTCCAGCTCTGGGCTCGAATGCCAAGCTGAAGATCAAGATCAATATCTCCAATGCAGTGGCGGGGGACACTGTTGAAATCATCCCGACCACTGAGTACGTCGACCCAGTGGACAATCAGCATAGGTCAGGGCGTGGCGTCGGCATTGAACTTTCTACTAGCCAAGATGGCGTGCCACTCAAGCTTGCCGACGGTACCGCCATTGCGACGCTTGACTCGAAGGCAGTAGGGACCGCAAAGGTCACTTTCAACGATGCTGTAGAGAACTACGCAAGTGGAACGCTCGATGTCGAGATTCCGGTTCAGTTTGGTAATCGCTACGGCTGGGACGTCGGGCCGGGCAAGACCCCGGAACCTGAGGCGCTGAATGCGAAGTGGAAGGTGGGAATTAAGACTACCGGCTCTGGCGATGTGCAGAAGGATCTCGCAGAGCGAAACATCGTGACCACTTACGTGGGACAAGCGACTTTCATCACTCGCAAGGACGTCCACAGTGGTACCTACGGTTCCGAAATTGATGGCGATCAGGTCAAGGTAAACCGGCTACACCAGCGACTGCTGGCCAAAAAGAATTCGCGGGTAGTGATCACTCCGACTCCGAACTCCGAGAAATCCCAACACTCTGGGAATAACTATGGAGAGTGGAAGTTCACCGAGGAAGTGGAACCAAAGCTCCGTCTCTGGGAGTTCGGCGACAACGATATCTACGTTCGGGAAATCACCGACCCCGCCGAGATTGAAAAACTCGGTATCACCTACAAGGTGACCAAGGGTGCCACTGATGGTGACGACCAGTTCTATAAGGATGGCAGCATCTACATCGATGTTTATGGTGTAGAGGGTAGGCCCTACAAGCCCGTGATTACGCTGGAAGGCAGGAATCCTTATGTCGGCGTCGGCCCATACGACGAAGGCCGCGAGCTTGGACTGAATGCTGAGATCACGCGTATCGACGAACAGGGAAATGCTGTCGATGATCCGGAGAACAATACCTACATCAACCGTTTCCGTGTCCTGCCAGGCACCATTTCCGGTGGCGCTGAAGGTGAAGCCAAGGTCCGCACCGCTGAGGTCGACGGTGTGATCAAGGATGATCCGACTGCTGGCAAGACGACCCCGGCACGTATTGCTGGTAAGGACACCACCTTCACCTTCACGGTGAAGAACACCGGTAATGTGCCGATGACCAAGGTGACCATCACGCCTGAGGGCGGCGAGCCGGTTGAGAAGGAAGTCTCCATCGCGCCGGGTGCTACCGGCGAGGTTGATGTTGAGTATGCAGTTCCTGCAGATGCCCAGAATGTGACGTTCAAGGTTGAGTCGGACTTCTTCACCATCGAAGGCAGCCCGGTCACGTTCCTGGTTGATCAGTCCTTGAAGTACAAGGACAACGGTGATGGCACTGTCACGTTGATTGATCCGACGGGTAAGGAAACCATCGTTGTGACGAAGGAGGAGTACGACAAGCTCGTTAAGCGTGTGGAGGAGCTTGAGAAGAAGCAGGATGTTTACGTCATTGACGGTGTGCGTAATGACGATAACTCCATCACGTTGACGCTGAATAATGGTCAGACGATCACTATTCCGGCGGCGAACAAGGCTGGTTTGGAGAAGTGCCTGAACGCGCCGGGCGGTGCGCTGTTGGCGCTGCTGCCGGTGCTGGGGCTGCTGACGGCTGGTCTGTCGCAGCTGAATGTTGATGCCATCAATAAGTCGATCATTGATTGGCAGAAGGGCGCAGGTGTCTACAACGAGGAGGCTGCGAAGTTCGTGGCGCAGAACCGTGGCCCGCTGGGTGCGTTGCTTGGCGCGCTGATTGGTTCGATCATCCTGTTCGTCCCAGGCCTGTGCGGTGATGTGTCCTTGGCTGGTGCTCTGAAGGAGTCCTTCGGTAAGGGTTCCAGCACCCAGGCTGTCCCGGCCCCGAAGCCGGCTCCGAACACCGATGATCAGGATGCTGCTTAACGGTTCCGGTGCAGGGGTTAACTAACAAAATGTTTGTCTGTTCCTCGGCGTTTTAGGCGATCAGCATACGGAAATCGGGTCTGAATAGGGTGTTCATCCTTATTCAGACCCGATTTGTATTTGCTCCACTGGAAACACGCCTGCACGGGGGAAGGCCTGTTGCCCCGTGCCTCGTTTAGCCCTTGAGTGCTCACCCTCGGTGTAAAATTTTACATTGCGCCGGTAACTACCAAACAGTAGAAATTTTCTACCAGGGCTTTCATCCGGGCTGATTTTTCGCGATGTAAATTTTTACACACGCTCGGCGAAGGAAAAGGGGCCAAGGACAATCTCGCCGGTTTAACTCTCTTTTTCGAACAGGATGTCCTCGCCCTCGAAAGTGAAGACGAGGCCGTTGTCTTCGACCCGGTAGGGGGCCGGGTAACCGTCGAGTGAGACGGATTGAGCTTCGGTGTCGATCTCGCACTCCAGCGGTACCTCGCCGACAGAGTCAGCGGTGGAGGTGAACTCGCACGAATCGCCGTCGATGCTCAGGCGGTAGTCAACGTTTCCGTTCTCGCTGGTGCCAACGTAAACACCGTCGGTTTCGGCACCGCCGCATGCGGCCAGTGCGGCGGTGCTGGCGATCAATGTAGCTGCGGCAGCCCATTTCTTGGATCGGGGCGGAAAGGTGAATCGAGACATGGCAGGTTCTCCTTGAGTGTTGTCAGCAACTGTGTTTAACAGGATGCATATTTGGCCTCTGCCAGATGTCTCAAAAATCGGTCCTAGCCGCGCAGTACCTCCGACCACTTAGCGGTCTTGCCGTTGTTGAGGATGGTGCGGCGGTAGATGCGCGCGGCGATCCAGACAACAGCCGCCGTGGCCACGGCAGCGAGGGCGAGGGAGCCCGCGAGCTGGAGCGCGGTGAAGTCACCGGCCGCGTAGGTCAGGGGAGCGGAGAAGATTGATACGGGTGGGATCCAGCTGGCTACCTGCATCCAGGTGGCATCAGTGTTCATCCAGCCGAAGCCAGGGATGTAGAAGCTGGCGAAAATCAGCAGCAGGACAGGCATCTGCGTGGACTGGAGGTCCTCAGTGCGCTGCACCATGGCGCCGGCGGCGGCGTAGAGGCCTGCGAAGAAGAGAGTAGCCAGCAGGTAGGACACGAACATGACGGGCAGGATGGACCAGTCGATGCTGATACCGTCGAGAAGGCCCGTGACCTGTAGCGCGATGGCGCCGGTGCCGAGCAGGATCGCGGTGGACACGAAACCGAAGACGAGGTTGCCCAAGATCTTGCCCGCGAGGAAGTCGAACGGGCGCACCGCGGAGAGGACGAGCTCGACCACGCGGGAGGACTTCTCCTCCGTCACGCGGCTACCGACCTGCGCGGCGAAGGTGATCACCATGAACACGATCAGAATCAGCAGGATGAATGCCGTGATCAGGCGTATGAAGTCTTCTTCGGAGGCCCCGTCGTCCTTGCCGGCGTCGATGTCGGCAATGTCCACGGCTTCGACATTGATCTGCGGGGCGGCGGACTGGAAATCAGCAGGTGAGATTCCCAGCTGTTCCAGCGCAGCCACCTGCGAATAGGACTCGGCGAGGGCATCCACGGTGCTCATCACTGACATATCGGGAGTGCCGTCAGCGATGACCTGCCAGGTGTCATTCTCAGCGACCAGCGCGGCATTGACTTCGCCGTCGCGCACGAGGTTCTCGGCCTCCGCGCGGTCAGCCGCATCACGTGCCTCAAGGCCGGAGCCTTCGAGCAGTTGCTTATCGACGTTCACCACCGCCACCGGCGTGGTCTTCTCTTCCGGGTCTTTGTTGGTTTGCCAGGACGCGAAACCGACGGCGGCGAGGATACCCACGAGCATGATGATCAGGGTGATGATCACGGATTTCTTACTGAACAGGATCTGGATCTCACGCTTGGCGGTGGTGAGGATTGTGTGGAGTGGGGAGTAGGTGTTCGGGTTCATTTACTTCACGACCTCCTTGAACAGGTCCGTCAGGTCGGGGACAACGCGGGTGAATTCGTGGACGTCTCCAGCAGCAAGTGCTGCGTGGAGAATCCGCTGGTCATCATCGATGGAGTCGGTTTGGAGGATGACGTGGGTGGGGGCATCGTCGATAAGCGTTATGCCCTCCGGGAACCATCCGCGAGCTGTCGTGCCCACCTTGAAGCGAACCGGGCCGCCTGCGCGCAGCTCATCGACGGTGCCTTCGGCAACCATGCGGCCGCGGGTGACAATGCCAACGCGATCGCAGAGACGCTGGACCAGGTCAAGCTGGTGCGAAGAGAACACAACAGGGACACCGCCACGAGCGCGGTCGGTGAGCATGGTGCTCATGACATCGACGGCGACGGGGTCGAGGCCGGAGAATGGCTCGTCAAGAATGAGGATGTCCGGATCGTGGATGAGGCTCGCAGCGAGCTGGACGCGCTGTTGATTACCCAGCGAGAGATCGTCGAGCTTGTCGTTTACGCGCTCACCAAGCCCGAGCTCCTCCAGCAGTTCTGTGCCACGCTGTTTTGCGGCGGCACCGTCAACCCCGTGCAGCTTGGCCAGGAAGACCAGCTGGTCAAGGATCTTTTCTTTGCCGTACAGGCCGCGCTCTTCGGGCATGTAACCGATGCGACGACGGGAGCCGTCGTTAAGCGGGATGCCGTTGAGCAGCACCTCGCCGGAGTCTGCCTCGAGCACGCCGAGCGCAATGCGCATGGTGGTGGACTTGCCGGCGCCGTTGGAGCCGACGAAGCCATAGAGCTCGCCATCGCCGACGGTGAAACTCATTCCGTCCAGGGCTTGCGTGTCGCCGAAGCGTTTACGTAGGTCTCTGATTTCAAGAGTGGTCATTTTCAGTCCTCCTTGCGGTTAAAGGTAATCGCGTAACCGATCATGGGCAGGGTGGAGACGAATAGGTAGGTGAAAATCATGTACAGGCCAGCCGCGAGGAGCACGGTTCTATCCACTGTGTCCCCGGCGAAGAATGCGTAGATACAGAAACCGAATCCGCCAATGTTATTGAGTGCTGAGATGATCCGAAATGCGCGATTACGCCAGGTGGCAAAAACATCGCGTTCGTATTCATCGAGCTCTGCTTCCGGGACACGGTCCTTGCGGTCATTTGCTCCGCGGATGATGGTCCAGGACACCATGGAAACGAGCATGGCTGCGGTGTAGCAGACCAAAAACACAGTTGGATCCATATTCGTGGCCAATGAAGCGATGAAGAGGAGCACCGCGACTGTCAGGCCCGCGAAATACGCCGCGATCAGAACACGTGTCGCTTTCTGGTTGCGTACCCGTTCCGCGCCGGGAAAAGGCGGTGTTGATCTCATGGGCGGTACAACTCCTTCGACATTGGGGCGAATTCGGTGCGGGAGAACACTGCCTCGATTGGAAGGTCGAACACCTCGCAGATCCGGAATGCCAGATCGAGGCTGGGGGAGTGATCACCACGCTCCAAAGCGCCGATGGTTTGCGGGTTCACGTCGATCAGTTCGGCGAGTTGGTTGCGCGACATGTCGCGCTCCGCCCGCAAGACGCGAACCCGATTATGAATCGGACCCTTTGGTTGCTTTCGTGCTGCCACACAATAGAGTGTTGTATAAACCCAACAATCTGTCAACGATTCTGACGAAAAAATTGGCGCACGGAAACGTTTAAGGTGGTCATTGGTTTAAAAAAATTGGCGACTTTATGCCATGACCACTTTGGTGATGCGGGGAAGCGCGATGCGTACGACGGAGTCGGTGGCGGCGATGTGGACATCGACTTGTCCGGAGGACACCGACAGAGGGCGGGCGGTGAGCGTCTGTCCGCGCCCATGCTTATCGACGTATCCCAGCGTCACCTGTTTCCTTCCCCGCGCTGCGGCGCGGAGGGTCTCCAGGGTGTTGCCGACGGTGGTTGGTACGGGTGCGTTGCCTGGGTCTTCAGAGCGCAGTCGCGCGATGATCTGGTCGGCTTGTTCGGCAGAAACCGACGTCGGCCGTGGCAGGTGAGATGGGGTCGCAGGTACGAGCGCTGGCTCTGGTGCCATGTTGAGCTGGGCGCCGGATTCATCTTCGGCCGTTGGCTGGAGGCCTGCTTTGCGTAGTGCTTCCATGAGCTTGGGCAGGGGGAGCGGGGAGACAGCGACAGTCGGGGCGAGTGGACGAAGGACGCCGGTCAGTTTCTCGGTTGCTGTTGTGATGAGCGCGGGGTCAGCGCTGCGGATGTAGCTCATGGCAGCGCCGGCGCGGATGGAGCCGTGGGTGCGGGCGGTGTCGTCGATAAGAAATGTGATGCCTTGTGGGACTTCGCCGAGGACGTGGTCGGTGAGCCACGCGTGGATTTCGTTGGCGGTGAGCCCGCTGTCGAGGCCGTGGCGGACGGAAGCGTCCGTGATGCGCCACACACTGGCGACACCGGGGGATTCGAGCTCGGCAATTCTCTCCAGGAAATTGCCCATCTCGGGTTCGAGGGGGCCAGGCGCGAGCACCGTCATGTCGGCTTGCGCAATGAGGGTGTTCACTGGTGGTGGGACGAGCTCGCGGGTTGCTGCGGTGATATCTCCGCCGTCAAGGAGCGTGAGCAGGGGAGAAGATTGCGCCGGCGTTGCGTCGAGCGCGCCCACGAACTGGGCCTCCTGCGCCGTGGCCTCGATGAATGACGGAGATATGCGGGAAGCCGACAGCGGGGAATAGAAGAACAAACGCTGCACATCGCCGGCTTGACGCAGGACGGTGAAACGGTTAGTACGCGCGTCAGGTGAACGCATGTCGGGGGACAGCAACTTCGCATCCGTGTCCAACCGCCACGGCGAAGCAGCCCAGCCAGCGAGGAGGATCGCCCACTGATCAGATAACGTCGCGTCCAGCCACGTCAGGCAGTCGCGCGTGGCACCGAGAGTGTCCACGTCATCCACGTTGCCACGGCCGATGAGTCCGGCAGATTCCCCGATGGTGATGAGCAGAGCCGGATCAAAACCAAGCTCTTTGCCCAGGTTCGTGCGCGCCCGAACACCAACAGAGCCATCCTTGTTCAGCGGAATGGGGTCCTGCAGAAGAGACGTGATCAACTGGCGGAGCTGCCGCACCGCATCAAGGCCCTGCGTAGCAGCATGCTTATCGACGTCCCCCTGCGCCACCCCCAGAGCCACCGGTTCTTCCAAGGGGAAACTGCGCGGCGGATAACCGCGGAGTACATCGCGTACCGGGCGGGGGAGACGCACTGTTGAGGAGTTTGCGCGGACGAGCAAACCCTTGGCGATGAGCCTGGCAATCGGCGTATTCGGGTCCGCATCGGGGGCAGCTGCCTTTGTTGTTCCCGTCCCGCCGGATACGGAAAGGGTGTCCAGTACGCGTCGTTCAGCTGCAGGGAGCTCTGCCACGAGCTCTTCCACATCATCCGGGGCGGTATCAGCTACGCGCCAGCCCTGGGGCATCGCGCTGAGCACTCCGGGGGCAACGCGCAGGGCATTCGCCGGGCCGTAGGTGAGTGCGCGTTCACGGAGTGCTGGAAGGAGCTCGGTGACCTCTTTGCCTGTGGCGTCGAAAGGCTCAAACTCTGCTCCCGCATCCCCAAGGCGCTCAAGAAGGGCAATAGTGGGGGTGGTGAGCTGGCTTAATGCGCGGCCAGCTGAACCAGGCAGTGCGAGCCGCGTAGCCAAAGATGCCACCGACGGAGGTGCAGGATAGAACGCATCCGGGCGGAGGGAAATGAGCGTGCGGAGCTCATCGTCAGTGAAATCAGCGAGCGCTTCAGGGAACGTAGTCATTGCGGGGGTGATTCTACGTGCGTTTTTGGCTTCGGCGTGAAAGAATGATGTACATGGCTAAAGACGTTGACAACATCACCAAGATTAACCCGGCGTGGCCCGCGAACACCCCGGGTGGCGGCCACCCAGTGACGGAGATTAACTCCAAGTTGGCCGCAGCTTCCAGCCCCTACGGCGACGACCTTCTGCTGCCGCGTCCGTGGGAGGAGACTGGCTACGTTCACCCGACCACTCGTATCAACGGTGTGAACTAAACCCGCACTTCCGTTAAGTTAAAGCAAGTCCATTCGGCGTATCGCCGAGTGGGCTTGTTTTTTTATTCATCTGCCTAATTGTCAGGTGGTGGTGTTTTTCTCTCACATTTGTAGACCACATTGTTCGGGCTTTGCGTTGACGCTCTAGACAGAGTTGTTCGCTATTTGTAGACTTCCCAGTGTTTTATTAACTCACGAGAACCACTGGAGGTTTCCATGATCCTGACTGGTTTGGCAGTCGGTGTCGCCCTAGGCATCGTTATGCAACGCGGACGATTCTGCGTGACCGGCATGATGCGCGACGTGTTTCTGCAGAAGCAGGGGCGCGGCCTCGTTGCCTTCTTTATCGTCGTGGCGGTTCATGCGATTGGCCTCGCAGCCTTGACCTCGCTCGGCGTGATCTCGCCGGAGTACCGCACCTTTGCGCCGATAGCTGTTGCGGTTGGTGGCTTCATCTTCGGCTTGGCCATCATCCTTGCCGGCGGCTGCGCGTCGGGCACGTGGTACCGCTCCGGTGAAGGCCTGGTTGGTTCGTGGTTTGCTCTGCTTTTCTACGCGCTGTCCGCCTCCGCAATGAAGAGCGGCTTCCTCTCCGGTTTCAATAGCAAGCTGAAGGAATGGGACACTGGTTGGACCACTCTGCCGCAGACCTTTGGTGTCTCTGCCTGGTGGTTCGCCATTCCGCTGGCCTTGGGTACCGCATACCTCGCGCAGCGTTATCTTGCTCGCGATGCTGCTAAGCCGAAGGTCACCCTTGAGCAGCCGTGGTACCGCAAGCCGCTGCACCCGTACACCGCTGGCGCCGCGATTGGCCTGCTGGGTGTCATCGCATGGCCGCTGTCTGCAGCGACCGGGCGTAACGACGGCCTAGGTATCACCACTCCATCCGCTCACCTGGCCAGCTACGTCACCACTGGTGAGGCTGAGTACTTCAACTGGGGCACCCTGCTCGTGCTGGGCATCCTGGTTGGTTCTTACATCGCGGCAAAGGTGTCCGGTGAATTCCGTGTCCGCGTTCCCGACGGCCGCACCTCCGTGCGTGCAATCATCGGCGGCATCGGCATGGGTGTTGGCGCATCGTTGGCCGGCGGCTGCACCGTCGGCAACGGCATGGTTCAGACCTCCCTGTTCAGCTACCAGGGTTGGGTCGCAATGGCATTCATCGCTGCTGGCGTCTACGTCGGTGCGAAGCTGTGGCTGAAGCCATCCGGCGTGAAGCAGGGTGCTGTGAACTCTGATGTTTACACCACCGAAGAATCCATCAGCGCGCCTGAGCTTGCTGGTGTCGTCCCCCGCGATGCTGATGCGGAGCCAGCTCCGAAGTTCAATATCGTCTCCGCTCCGGGCGGCGTGGCACTGAAGACGAAGCCAAAGCAGGAGACCACGGCACGTCCACTCGGTAACGGCCGCTACATCCTGGACACGCTCGGCGACGTCTGCCCCTTCCCTCTCATCGAAGCCAAGCAGGCCATGTCCGAACTGGATGCCGGCGAAGAACTCATCATTGACTTTGACTGCACCCAGGCCACAGAGTCCATCCCTCAGTGGGCCGCTGATAACGGCCATGGCGTGAAGGACTTCGTGCAAAACCAGAATGCTGGTTGGCAAATCACGGTGGTCAAGGACGCCGCGAACTAAGCAGTTTCTGGGCATGCCGAATAGCCAGCTTTCGCCGGCTATTCGGCTTTTGGCATTGATTGGCCGGTTTGACTATCGCGCCTTCCAGCGATCCGTGACCTGCGGTTTTGTTGCTCGCCCTTCGCCATAGTCAAACGGGCACACCGAGTAGCCGGTCAAGCCGGCTACTCGGTGAGGTGGTGGGTTATCTGCCGTAGAGCAGTGTCATTGCCCCGAAGGGGTGGACTGTGTTGGGGACGAGGTATCCACGCGGTGATCTCCACATTGGTGTGCCTCTGATGTTTTCCACCCTGCCCCAGTGGGGTTTGGCGGGGTCATCGTCGTTGGTGCGGTTGTGATACCTGCACAGCATGGCCAAGTTATCCATGTTGGTTAGTCCGCCCTTGGACCATGCTGTGATGTGGTGGACTTCGCAGTTATCCGCTGCGTGCCGGCAATCCGGCACTGGGCAGGTGGGCATGGTGGCACGCGCTAGGTCGCGTTGCTTCTGGTTCGCGAAGCGTTGCGTGTCGTACAGGTTGACGGGGCCTTCTTGGGGGTGGAACATCGCCACCTCTAGGACATCCCCAAAGTTCTGAGCCAAAAACTCCGCACCCGTCATCGTCGTGCCATCAGTAAGCCCCAGGACAACATCGTCCCCGTCACCACTCATGATTGTGATGTGCTCCTCCAACGGGATGAGGATCAAAGGACGCGGGACAGCAGGGGCAATACCTGAAGGTTGATCGTCTTCGTCGGGGCGCAGACCCAAGAGGCGCATGAGCTTTTCGTACATTTGCGGGCCAGCGGGACCATCGGTGAGGTTTTGGCGGGTCGCGAACTCAATAGCTGCCGCGTCTTCTTCCAAGGCCATGATGGTCACAGGACGCCTCTCCTTATCCGAGCGGCCATACCGGACTGTTGGTTCCCGTGCGGGCTTGTCCACCTCCGGCACGATGTCTTTCGCCCGGCGCTTGAGCGTGTCGTAATCCCCCGGAACGGACAGCAGGGCAAGGCGCAGCCGCCATTTCTCGGTGGGGTCGGTGAAAGGTGCTACTCGGGATTCGATGTAGACGAGTTGATCCAACGCCTTCTTCGTCGACCGCGCGATTTTGATCGCGTTGGCTTGCTTACGGGTGAACTTCGTTTTCCCGTAGTACGCCGTGTGGACTTTCACAAATTCGCGAACACGGGCAGGGCTGCAGCCAGCATCGAGGAGTACCTGGGCATCAAAGTCTGCCAGGGCCTCGATCGGGTTGGTTAACCCCGCCACCAGTGATCCGAATACGTTCATGCCACGCACGCTAAACCGAAAACCAAAAACGCGCGAAAGAGCCCCAAAAACCTGTGGATAACCCAAAATTCTATCCACAGGGTGCGCACGCTAGAGCGCACGCAGCAAGCGGAGGACCAGCAGAAACAGGCCGGTTCCCGCGAAACTCAAAAAAGTTTTGGATGCTTGCGGCGGAACTAAACCGCGCTAACGACAAAGGCGCTCACTCCCTTGATGAGAAGGGAAGGAGCGCCTTTGTCTTGGTTGCTCTTGAGCCTGATTAGAGGCGAGCTGCGATAGCGTCGATCAGCTGCTTGTTAGCAAGGTAGAACGCGTTGTAGTCGTGACGGTTTGCCTTGTAGGTTGCGGTCACGTGGGCCGGAACCGGCAGGCCACGGGCAGCCAGGGAGCGGGTAATGTTGTTGTACACAGCGTCAACCTGCAGCTCGCCGGACTTTGCGGCCGGTGCAGCGGCCGGAGCCGGTGCTGCTGCGGGGGCCGGAGCCGGGCTCACGTTGCGCGGGGTCGGAGCGGAACGCAGACCCAGGCGAGCGGAGCATGCCGGCCATGCGCCCCAGCCCTGGCTGGCCAGGGTGCGCTCAGCGACAGCGATCTGCTGCTCGCGGGTTGCCTGGTGGGCGTACGGAGCGAACTCGCCGCCACCGTATGCGCGCCAGGTGCCAGCGGAGAACTGCAGGCCGCCGTAGTAGCCGTTGCCGGTGTTGATGTTCCAGTTGCCGCCAGCCTCGCACTGTGCGAGACGGTCCCAGTCAGAGTCCGGTGCGGCGTTAGCAATCGGGTTGATCAGGGCAGTAGCGGCAATTGCTGCGGAAGCACCTGCTGCTGCCTTGGAAAACGTGCGGGTCTGCTTGCTGTGGCGTCCCATGTAGGTATTCAAGTTCCTCTCTTGTTATACGTCTGCGAGGTGAGCTGTCGGGTTCAGGCTGAGGTCTTGCTTAGTGCCTGGCCGCGTGTGCGGCTTCACCCCCAGCGGGTGTCACTGGCCGGTTCTGGCCGGTGAGGGGCCCGCGGTGCACGGCGACCGTTGTGGTGTCGTGCGGGTGGGTCCCCCGCTTATGTCCTATGAAGTTTGTCGCGGCGATTGCTGGACACAATTCAACGTGGCAATCGTGCGATTAGGGTTGGCCCCTTGAGGGCATGCGGGCAACTCTAGCGGTTTATAACGATTAGGTCACGCTGGTTTACCAAAATGTTGCCAATGTGACTGGCGTGGTCGAGTGTCCGGGCGCTCTAGCTGCATGAACTGGGAAAATAACATCAACGTGATCTATCTCACATAGGGGTGGGCGTGTCGCGAGGATGAGGCGGATTCGCAAGGGATTGGCTGGGGCTGTAGCTTTATGGGACTTAACTTTGCCGCGGGTATAATCGCGGTTTTCATGCAATAACATGCAATAACAAAGGGTGTGACAACGATGCCAGTAGGAAAAGTGAAGTGGTTCGACGCTGACAAAGGCTTCGGATTCGCCTCTAACCCGGGTGATGAGGACGTCTACATTGGCAAAAACGTGCTGCCCGAGGGCGTAGAGGAACTCTTCCCGGGTCAGCGCATTGAGTTTGATTTCGCTGCTGGCCGTCGCGGCCCGCAGGCGCTGCGCGTCAAGGTGTTGGATGAGCCGCGTCGTCGTCCGGTGAATCGTCGTAAGCCGGCAGAGCTCAGCAGCATGCTTGCCGACGTCATGTCGATGCTCGAGACCCAAGTCCAGCCGGCACTTGATGCTGGCCGCTACCCGGAGCGGAAGGAAGGACGCCAGATCGCGGAGATCCTCCGCGCGGTGGCGAAGGAACTGGACGCTTAGGCGTCTTCGGTGCTGAAGGACCAGGTGACCATCACCGGGGTCTCTTCGCCATTGGCATCCTGGCCAAGCATGAGGCAGGAGACCTCCATGACTACGAGGGTGGCGTTTTCGTCACCCTCGCTTTTTACGGGCACATCAACTTCGTTGGCTTCACCAGGGGTGAAGGTGCGCTCGCTGTTGGCGGCGGGGTCGTCGTAAATGCTCAGCAGCGACCACTGCAGCGAAGCCACGTCCTTGGGCACGCTGATGCGCACGGTCTCAGCGCCGTCAAGGTCGATGGTGGACACGGTGCCTTCCGGGCATTCCTGTCCGAATTCGCAGACGCTGAATGGGGTAGCGGTTGCTGTGTTCTCGCCAACGGTGGCGGTGACCTCAATGTCCTGCGGCGGGGTGCCGGGGCGGTTGTTGCGCCAATCCATATAGAAATACAGCGCGGCCACGATGGCCACGATCACCACCGCGATGACGGCGAGCATGGCTACGGAGCGTTGATCTCTTGTCTTCTTGGTGCCCATAGCCATGCAGTCTATCCGCGGGATGAGTCCGGGACGAAGGTGACCCGGTACATGTCCGGCCAGCGTTTGCCGGTGATGTAGAACTCGTCGCCGTCAATGTGGGCGATGCCGTTGAGCACGTGGTTGGGGTCGGGGGTGGCGTTGTTGGGGACTAAGGAGGCGTCGATAACCGCCTCGACCTTTCCCGTGGCCGCGTCGATCCGCACGATGTCGGTGGTGGTGAAGATATTGGCGTAAATATCGTCGCCCACGCACTCCAGCTCATTGAGGCCTTCCACGGGAGTGCCATCCAGCGTGACGACGAAGCGTTCGCGCTCCGCCAGCGTATCCGGATCCATGCGGCGCAGCTCGCTCGTGCCATCGGAGAAAATCACCTCACCCGCATCGGGGCGGGAGCACAGGCCCCACCCTTCGCCGTCGAAGGTGGTGCGACTGATTTCCTCCAACGTTTCGGCATTCCTCTTAATGGCGGTGTTGTTTTGCCAGGTGAGTTGCCAGAGGGTGTCGCGAACAAGCGTAATGCCTTCGCCGAAGAACTCAGGAGCGAGATCCTGGCTGGCGAGCTCGCGCCCATCGAGCGTGGTGCGATAGATGCGCGAGGAGCCTTCCATGCCGGTGCCCACGTAGAGCGTGCCGTCCGGGCCGAGCTCGAGGCCCTGGGTGAAACTGGTGGCATCGAAAGGCAGGGTCTCTTCGATCTGGACGGTGAGGTGCTGGACGCCCTGCGGGGAGGAGGTGGAACAAGAAACAAGAAGCGGCACGGCAAACAGCAGTGCCGCAGCGCGCGGGAAATGAGCCATGCGCTCTATCTTGCAACACGTCGGCCATAATGGGGATGTGGCACAGAGAAAACCCCGCAAGACAAAGAATGCACCCGCACGGCCCCTGCTTGGTCAGCGGGCAGTCAATGTTGCGCGCGAGGCGCTCCTCGAGCTTGATCAGGGCGAGGTGGGGGAGCACATCGGTGTCAACGGGCTGAGCAATAACGCCGCCACGCACCGCTTTGAGGCTTCCGTACCTGGCTATCCCGGGTGGGAGTGGAATGCGGTGGTGGCGTGTGCGACGGGCTCGGATTACATCACCGTGAGCGAAGTTGCGCTCGTGCCCGCGCCAACGGGTGAGGCGCTACAGGCCCCTGATTGGGTGCCGTACTCTGAGCGTCTCCGACCTGGTGACCTTGGTCCGGGTGACCTCATGGAACCGGCGCCGGACGATGAGCGATTGACGGCGGATTCGTTTGCCGCCGACGCGATTGTGTTCGCGGGCCGCGAAACCGCGCAGTACCTGACCAAAACAGGCCTGGACGCGGCGAAAGACCGCTGGCGCCGCGGCGATTACGGTCCGAACTCCGCGCACGCCTCCCAGGCAGCCCTGCAGTGCAAGACCTGCGCCTTCTTCATTCCTGCCGAGGAGCCGCTGGGCTATAACTTCGGCGTCTGCGCTAATGAATACTCTGCCGACGGTCGCATTGTTTCCGCTGTCTACGGTTGCGGCGCGCACTCCGAAACCAAGGTTGATTCAGAGGAGCTTGATGCGGGCGGAGAGCTTTTCGACGATGAAAAGCCCCTCTACTAACGCCCAAACACCGCCGCTGGTTTTGAAAATTTTGTGGTGAGGTGGGACGCTATCCCCGTCATATTTCTTCCGTGCAAGGGGACATATTTATGAGTTCAAACACCACAGATTCCACGAAGGTGTCGCAGCCTTCGGAGGAGGAGCAGGTCGCGGAGGCTCGCTCCGGCCTAGACCGTTACTTCCGTATCTCCGAACGCGGTTCCACCGTGGCCACGGAGGTCCGCGCCGGCGTGGTTACCTTCTTCGCCATGGCGTACATCGTCTTGCTGAACCCGCTGATTCTGGGTACCAGTGAAGACTCTGCCGGCAACGTGTTGGGTATCCCGCAGGTTGCTGCTGCCACCGCACTGGTGGCGGGCATCATGTGTATTTTGTTCGGCGTTGTGGCGAACTACCCGTTCGGTATCGCCGCTGGTCTGGGTCTGAATACCCTGGTGGCTGTCACTCTGGTGGGTACTGAAGGTCTGACCTGGGCGCAGGCCATGGGGTTGGTGGTCATTGACGGTATTGTCATCGTCATTTTGGCTGTGTCCGGTTTCCGCTCTGCCGTGTTCCGTGCGATTCCGCCGTCAATGAAGGCTGCTATCGGCGTGGGCATTGGCATGTTCATCGCCATGATCGGTTTCGTGGATGCCGGTTTTGTTCGCCGTATCCCGGATGCTGCAATGACCACTGTTCCGGTTCAACTGGGCATCAACGGTTCGATTGCTTCTTGGCCGACCTTCGTGTTCATTCTTGGCCTGTTCATCTGTGGCTTCATGGTTGCGCGCAAGATCCCGGGCGGCCTGTTCATCGGCATCGTGATCAATACGATCATCGCCCTTGTCATTGAGCGTGTCACCGGTGCTGGTTCTTCTGCTGAGTCGGGCCCGACCGGCTGGAACCTTGCTGTCCCGACTCTGCCGGAATCCTTCGGTGGTGTGCCGGACCTGTCCATCGTGGGCAAGGTTGACATCCTCGGTGCATTTACTCAGGTCGGCGTGATCACGGCTTCGCTGCTGGTGTTCACCCTGGTGCTGGCAAACTTCTTCGACGCCATGGGCACGATGACGGCGCTCGGCCGCCAGGCAGGCCTCACCGATGAGAAGGGTGAGCTGCCGGATATGAAGAAGGCCCTCATCGTCGAGGGCTTCGGCGCTATCGCTGGTGGTGCTGGCTCTGCATCGTCTGCAACGGTCTACGTTGACTCTTCCGCTGGTATTGCCGACGGTGCGCGCACCGGTCTGGCCAACATTGTCACCGGTCTGCTGTTCTTGGCCGCAATGTTCTTCACCCCGCTGTACGAGATCGTGCCGATTGAGGCTGCCGCACCGGTTCTGGTCATCGTGGGTGCCCTCATGATGATGCAGGTGGGTGAGATTGAGTGGTCCCGCTTTGATATCGCTCTGCCGGCCTTCCTCACCATCGTGGCTATGCCGTTTACGTACTCCATCGCGGACGGCATCGGCATCGGCTTCATCACCTTCGCTCTGTTCGCAGTGTTCGCTGGCCGTGCGAAGGAAGTTCACTAGATCATGTGGCTGATCTCCGCGCTGTTCGTGGTGTTCTTTGCCATGGATCCGATCATGTCCGTCATCGGCTAAAACATCTGGTTGACACATGATTCCCATCACTGATCCCGCTGATGTGCGCCTGGATGTTGTCCGTGACCTGAAGAAGGCAGACAATTCCCGCGCGTACGTCTTTGGGGAAGGCCCGCTCGTTGCGGGCCGAGTGGTGGATTCGCGTTACCCATTGCGCTGCATCATCGGGTTTGAAAAGAAGATCGAGACCTTCCGCGCTCAACGTGCGGAGGAGGGGCTCCCGCCGATTGAGGCGCCGATCTACACCGTGACCCGCGAGCTGCTCGCCGAGGTCGTTGGGTATGACATGCACCGCGGCCTCATCGCTGTGGCGGATCGGGCAGAGGAGCCCGACGTCAGTGAGCTGCTGGAAGCGCGCACCCTTGTGGTCCTTGAGGGGGTTGGGGATCACGAAAATATCGGGGCTATCTTCCGCAATGCCGCTGGCATGGGGGTGGATGGTGTGCTTCTGGGGGCTGGCACGGCTGATCCTTTGTATCGTCGCAGCGTGCGCGTGTCCATGGGGCATGTATTGCGCCTGCCGTTCGCACATTTCGAGGGCACATCCACCACGTGGCAGCGCTCCCTTGAACAGTTGCGCCAGGCAGGTTTCCGCCTTATCTCGCTCACGCCTGATGATCGCGCCGTGCATCTCGCGGAGGCGCTTGTCGACGCTTCCGGCAACCCCCACCCCAAAGTCGCCCTCCTCGTCGGCGGGGAAGGCCCTGGCCTGACTGAGCATGCGATGCGCGCCACGGACATTCGTGCCCGCATCCCCATGGCGCCGGGCACTGATTCACTGAACGTGGCTACGTCCGCAGCGATCGCGTTCTATGAGCGCGACCGAGCAGTTGGCCTGAGCTAGCGGTCAGAGTGGCGCAGACGTTCTTTCACTGTGTCGGCGAGGTTACGTACGCGACGTGTGACGCCACGGCGGATGCGGCGCGCAACCTTAGCTGAGGCATCTGCCAGCTCCGCGAATTCATCGCTGGTTTCTTCGGCTTCCTCATAGTCGTCATAGTCCGCATTGGCGGAGGAGAACTTCGCAGCCACCTCGGTGACATTTTTGGTGTCAGGGGTGCGCTGTTCCACCTTCGGCTCGGGGCGTCCATCCACGGCGTAGGCCACCACGTTGATGTCAGGACCGTCCGGGGAAATGTCCACACCCAGCCAGTCGCGCTGGGCAGCGCGCATGAGGTCTACCGGTTCGAAGGGCAGCGAAATTCCTCCGAGTTGATCGGCGCGCTCACCAGCCCAGAAGGGGGCTTCAAACCCATCAGGCAGGCCGAGATCCTCGATGAGCTCATTGCGCGTGGCACACAAGGAGCGGCGCACGGTATCCCCATTGAAGCGTGCGAAGCCGGCATAACCGGTGCCTTCCTCCACACCTTCGGCAAATACAAACACATCGGCTGCGGGCACGGCCCGGCGGAGGTGGGTGGGGATGTCGGAGAGTTTGCCGCAGTCGTCGATAAGCGTTTGCACCACGGCGACCCCGGGGTAGCCAGCGATGTAGAACTCTTCGCGGCTGCTCGGTGTGGAACGGTTCAGCGGGAACTGGCCGATCGGCGTGATCGGCCACCGTGGATTGAGCTGAGCGAGGAGTTTGCGGCCAAAACCACGGTCAGCGTGCGGCTCAGCTTCCAGCACCGCGGCCGGATCGGCGGCGTTGATGTACCAGAACGTAACGACGGCAGGGACACCCATAACGCGCTACTTCTTCGGCCGCTTCGTGTTCGTGCGCACGCCCAAAAGAACGTCCTCCCAGTGCGGGGTGACCGCCTTGCGACGTCGCTTCTGTGGCTTGGCCTGCTCCTCCGGGAAGTGCAGCGCATCGCCTTCTGCAAACAGATCCGGCTGCCCCTGCTCTGCAGGGACAGCAGAGGGGGAGGTGGAAGAGGCAGCAGGGATTTCCTGTTCAACGTCTGCGGACACTGCAGAGAGGGACCGTACTGGCTGCGCAAACGACGGATCGATCAAATCCGCAGCAACCGCATCTCGCGGCTCCGTGGTGGCGGCTGTGCCCATCGAGCGGTGGAAGGACCACTCCGCGCTGTGCTCCTGCAGGCCAGCCTGCCAGGTGAGGCGAACCACCCATGGCTCTCCGGCCTCACGCATTGCATCCCACCGGGCCTCCGACAAAGCATGGCCGCGGGAGGCGAAGCTCAGCGCAAGAATTTCAAAGAGCGTGTCCGGTGCAGCACCATCCGCGCGGACTGGGTGGGACTGCTTAGCCGCCTCCGCGACCTGGGCGCGCTCCAGCAGGACGGGGTGCGCATAGGGCTCCACGCGGCTGATGGCCACGCCCATCTCCTCAGCGAGTTCTTCGGTGCTCGCGCCAGCGCGGATGCGCGCCTGAATGTCCTTCGGGCGCAGCGACAGGGGAGTAGCAAACAGCGGGTCCGGCTCTGCGGGGGTGCGCTCGACTGGAGCGGGTTCTGGTTCCTCGGCAGCCGGCTCTTCAGCTTCCGGCTCTTCAGTTTCCGGTTCCTCTACGGTGTGGAGGGGTACGGCGGGTGCCACCGGTTCGTCGACAAGCTCGGCTTCGACGACCTCGTAGTCGGTGTCATCCTGCGCGCTGACGTCGGTAAGCATGGGGGCAGCCGGCGGGATGAGTTCCTCGCGTGGAATGCAGAATTTCTCTCCGTCGAGAGTGCGCAGCACCCACAGAGAGTCGGTCGATTCGTCCGCAACAACAAAGAGCTCGCGCATCGCTGTCTCCTTACACCAGTGTCATTCAAGGAGACAGCTTAACTGAAACGCGAGCTCTATTTGGTTGCGGCGGTACGAAGATCAGGGCTTACTTCGCGCCAACACCCTGCGACAGCAGGAAGTCGATGGCGCCGGTGAGCTTGGCCACGTCCTCGGTATCAATCGCCGGGAACATACCAATGCGCAGCTGGTTGCGGCCCAGCTTGCGGTACGGCTCAACGTCGAGGATGCCACCTGCGCGCAGAGCCTTCGCCAGCTCAGCGGCATCGATGGACTCATCAAAATCGATGGTGCCCACAACGTAGGAGCGCTTATCCGCATCTGCGACGAACGGCGTTGCGTGCTCATTGGCCTCAGCCCAGGAGTACAGGGTGTCCGCGTTGGCCTTGGTGCGGGCAACCATGCCGTCCAGGCCACCGTTCTCATTCATCCACTTGACCTGGTCAGCCAGCATGAGCAGCGTTGCCACAGCCGGGGTGTTGTAGGTCTGGTTCTTGCGGGAATTGTCCACCGCAGTCTGCAGATCCAGGAAGGCCGGGATGAAACGGCCGGACTCCTTGATCTTGGCAATGCGCTCAATCGCCGCCGGGCTCATCGCCGCGAACCACAGGCCACCGTCAGACGCGAAGCACTTCTGCGGGGAGAAGTAGTACGCATCAGCATTTCGCATATCGACGGGAAGACCACCGGCGCCCGACGTTGCGTCGATAAGCACGAGCGCATCCGTGTTCGGGCGAGTGACCGGCACCATCGCACCCGTGGACGTCTCATTGTGAGCCCACGCGACGACATCTGCATCGGTGCCATCCAGCGCGGAAGGGGAGGGGGCGCTGCCCGGCTCAGCCTCAACCACCTGGGGCTCATCCAGCCACGGTGCCTGCTTGGAAGCCTTAGCGAACTTGGAGGAGAACTCACCGAAGGACAGGTGAGCAGACTTCTTCTCAATCAGGCCGAAGGTCGCTGCATCCCAGAAGGCGGTGGCGCCGCCGAGGGACAGAACAATCTCGTAACCCTCCGGCAGGGAGAACAGCTCTGCAAGACCTTCGCGGACCTCACCCACAACATTCTTCACTGCCGGCTGACGGTGAGAGGTGCCGATGATGTGAGCGCCATTAGTGATGGCCTCCAGCTGGGCGGGGCGGACCTTGGAGGGGCCACAGCCAAAACGGCCGTCAACGGGCAAAAGATCTTGCGGAAGAGCTGGGTAATCGGACATTCGGGCCCCTTCTTTCATGCTTCGAGCTGGCATCGTTGTGGCACTAACCTTAACCCCCGGGGGTAATTGTGGTGTAACGGGGGAACCGTGCAATTTGTCAGTACTGTCACATTTTGACGGGGCAATCCTGATAGAGTTAGCTCATGCCAATTCTGGCGCTTGGCCCCGTGCTCAGCCCGCAGGTTTATTCACCTGCGGAAACTGGCCGCAGGCGTCGCTCAACGACTCTTTGAAAGGTTCATTGTGGCTTCTGAGAACAACGACAAGGTAGTACTTAACTACCCCGGCGGCGAGTATGAGATGGATCTCATCCGCGCCTCCGAGGGCAATGACGGCTTTGTGCTGGGCAATCTCCTCGGACAGACTGGCCTGGTCACTTTCGACCCGGGCTACGTTTCTACGGGTTCCACCGAGTCCAAGATCACCTACATCGATGGTGACGCAGGCATCCTGCGCTACCGCGGCTACGACATCGCTGACCTGGCTAACAACGCCACGTTCAACGAGGTGTCCTACCTGCTGATCAACGGTGAGCTGCCGACTGAGGATGAGCTAGAGACCTTCTCCAGCAACATCCGCCACCACACTCTCCTGGATGAGGACTTCAAGGCGGCATTCAACGTCTTCCCGCGTGACGCACACCCGATGGCTGTGCTGGCCTCCTCCGTCAACATTCTGTCTGCTTACTACCAGGACCAGCTCAACCCGCTGGACGAGGAGCAGCTGGACAAGGCAACCGTTCGCCTCATGGCAAAGGTGCCGATGTTGGCTGCATACGCTTACCGCGCATCCCAGGGTAAGCCGTACATGTACCCGAACAACGCCCTGAGCCCGCGCGAGAACTTCCTGCGCATGATGTTCGGTTACCCGACCGAGCCGTACGAGGTTGACCCGGTTGTCGTGGACGCTCTGGACAAGCTGCTCATCCTGCACGCTGACCACGAGCAGAACTGCTCCACCTCCACCGTCCGCATGATCGGTTCCGCTCAGGCGAACATGTTCGTGTCCATCGCCGGTGGCATCAACGCATTGGCTGGCCCGCTGCACGGTGGTGCTAACCAGGCTGTTCTGGAGATGCTCGAGGACATCCAGGAGAACAACGGCGGCGACGCCTCCGACTTCATGAACCGCGTGAAGAACAAGGAGAAGGGCGTCCGCCTGATGGGCTTCGGCCACCGCGTGTACAAGAACTACGACCCGCGCGCCGCCATCGTCAAGGAGTCCGCACACGAGGTTCTCAACCACCTCGGCGGCGACAGCCTGCTCGACCTGGCTATGGAGCTCGAGGAGATCGCCCTCAAGGACGATTACTTCATCGAGCGCAAGCTGTACCCGAACGTCGACTTCTACACCGGCCTGATCTACCGCGCCATGGGTTTCCCGACGGACTTCTTCACCGTCCTCTTCGCCATCGGCCGCCTGCCGGGCTGGATCGCTCACTACCGCGAGCAGCTGGCAATGAACTCCAAGATCAACCGCCCGCGCCAGATCTACACCGGCGCAACGCAGCGTGAGTTCATTCCGCGCGATCAGCGCTAGAGTGCTGTACACCACGAATCCGCCGCAAGCGGTTCGCCCCGTATAATCAGGGGCTGACCGTTTCGGCGGTTTCGCGTTTTTACAAGCGGGATACCCAAACCAAGGAGAAATCTTTCATGGATAAGCCCACTATTGACGTACCTCAGGATCCGGCACCGGCCGACCTAGTAATCGAGGACATCGTTGTCGGTGACGGCGACGAAGCCAAGGCTGGCGGCATGGTCAAAGTCCACTACGTGGGCGTGGACTACCGGACCGGCGAGGAGTTTGACAGCTCCTGGGACCGTGGTGAAGCCGCTGAGTTCCCCCTGACCGGCCTCATTGAAGGCTGGCAGCAAGGCATCCCCGGCATGAAGGTGGGCGGGCGCCGCTCACTGACGATCCCGCCGGAAATGGCCTACGGTCCTGCCGGTGGCGGCCACCCGTTGTCCGGCCGCACCCTCGTCTTTGTCATCGACCTGCTTGAGGCGAACTAGAACAATGATTGGTACCCCTTCTCCCAGTGACATCCCACACGCACGGCTTAACGACGGGCGCGAGATACCCCTGGTCGGATTGGGGACCTACAAGCTCACCGGCCCGGAGACGGTGAACATCATCCGCAGGGCCATCGAATGCGGTTACCGCCACTTCGACACTGCCTTTCTATATAGCAATGAGGTAGAGGTGGGGCGCGCTGTCCGCGAGGCGATTGCTGCGGGGGATGTGGCGCGGGAGGATCTGTTTATTACCTCCAAACTGTGGAATGACGATCAGCCGCGCGCCACGGAAGCCTTCAACGAATCGCTTCGTCGCCTGGAGCTCGACTACGTGGATCTGTTCATGGTCCACTGGCCGTGGCCTCAAAACGGCACTTTCGTCGCCGCGTATGAAGCGCTGCTGGAGCAGCGAGAAGCCGGACGTATCCGGTCGGTGGGAGTAGCGAACTTTTACGAAGAAACCCTGGATGAACTCATTGCGGTGACGGGGGTCGCGCCCGCAGTGAACCAGGTAGAACTTCACGCCGGCTTCACACAGCCGGAACTGCGGGACTATCACGCCCGCCACAACATTCTCACGGAGGCATGGGCGCCACTGGGAAGGGGAGAGATCCTCGACAGCCCGCAGATCACACAGGTTGCCGCCGCTTACGGCGCAACGCCGGCACAGATTGCCTTGGCCTACCACGTGTCGCGAGGGATCTCTGTTATCCCGAAAACCTCGAGTGCGCAGCGCCTGGAGGAAAATTTCGCAGCCGCCAGCATCGCGCTTGACCGCGAATCTTTGGATCTCCTGGACACCATCCCCGGTGGGCGCCAGTCGAATGATCCGCGCGTTTTCCCTGGGTGAGAGGGCTTGGGGTGAAGATAAGCATTGCTCTGCGGGGCTAGCCTGCGGGGGTAACTTTTGGAAATTAATTTAATTTAATCGGCAAAACTGTCTCACAGTTGTGTGTTGTGAGTTACTTTTTTCACATCCGATTCATTCTTCCGAAAGGAGTAGCCATGGCTGAAGGCTCGCCCGCTGTAAAGCAGCGTCGGGAACCGACGCCCCAGGAATTCGTGGAAATGCAGGCTAGCCCGCAGTTCCAGGAACTACGGAGCGCCTACCGCAAGTTCACCTTCCCGGTGTCCGTTGCGTTCTTCCTCTGGTACATCTTCTATGTCGTTTACGCGACATTCTGGCCGGAGGTCATGGCAAAGCCATTCCTGGGCATGAACGTAGGCCTCTGGCTGGGCATCGCCCAGTTCATCACCACATTCGTGATCACCTGGGCCTACGTGGTGTACGCGAACAAGAACATCGAGCCGCGTGCTGCGGCGATCCGCGAAGATATGGAGGGCTAAACCATGAACCCCGACGTATTCCTCCTTGCGGAGGCTGAAGCTGCGGCAACCGGCAACCCGATTCTGAACATTGCTGTCTTCGCCGCATTCATCATTGTCACAATGGCGATTGTGACCAAGGTGGGTAAGTCCACCTCCGAGGCATCTGACTTCTACACCGGTGGCGCCCAGTTCTCCGGTACCCAGAACGGTCTGGCCATTGCCGGCGACTACCTGTCTGCGGCATCCTTTCTGGGCATCGTCGGCGCTATTGCGCTGAGCGGTTACGACGGCTTCCTGTACTCCATCGGCTTCTTCGTCGCATGGCTGGTGGCCCTCCTGCTCGTGGCGGAGCCACTGCGTAACGTTGGCCGCTTCACCATGGCTGACGTGCTGTCCTTCCGCCTGCGCCAAAAGCCGGTGCGCGTGGCAGCTGCCTTTGGCACCCTGTTCGTGTCGCTGTTCTACCTCATCGCTCAGATGGCTGGTGCTGGCTCCCTGGTGTCCGTCCTCCTGGACCTGCACACCTTCAGCGCTCAGGCGATCTGTGTTGCGATTGTCGGCGTGATCATGATTGCCTACGTTCTCATCGGCGGTATGAAGGGCACCACCTACGTGCAGATGATCAAGGCGGTCCTGCTCGTCGGTGCTGTGGCGATCATGACCATCCTCTGCTTCATCGCGGTCAAGGGCGGCATGAACGCACTCTTCGACAAGGCCATCGAGATGCACGCCGGCTCCGAGCACATTCAGAAGGCTGGCTACGAGGCATCTGAGATCCTCCAGCCGGGCCTGAAGTACGGTGGCTCGACCATCAAGCAGCTCGACTTCATCTCCCTCGGTCTGTCCCTGGTTCTGGGTACTGCTGGCCTGCCACACGTTCTCATGCGCTTCTACACCGTGCCTACGGCGACGGAAGCCCGTAAGTCCGTGACCTGGGCAATCGTCCTCATCGGTGCGTTCTACCTGATGACCCTGGTGCTCGGCTACGCTGCTGCTGGCCTCGTTGGCCCAGACACCATCAACGCTGCACCGGGTAAGGCGAATGCCGCCGCACCGCTGCTGGCTCTGGAAATCGGTGGTTCGGTCTTCATGGCCATCGTGTCCGCCGTGGCCTTCGCAACAGTGCTCGCCGTGGTGGCTGGCCTGGCTATTACCGCCTCCGCATCCATCGCGCACGACATCTACAACGCTGTGCTTCGCGACGGTCAGGCGACCGAAGAAGAGCAGGTCCGCGTCTCCCGCGTCACCGTGGTTGTCATCGGTATCCTGGCCATCGTCCTGGGTATCCTGGCAATGCGCCAAAACGTCGCCTTCCTGGTGTCCCTGGCCTTCGCTATCGCGGCATCCGCGAACCTGCCGACGATCCTGTTCTCCCTCTACTGGAAGCGCTTCAACACCGCTGGTGCCGTGGCCTCCATGTACACGGGCCTTGTCGTAGCACTGGTTCTCATCTTCCTGTCCCCAGCAGTCTCTGGCAGCGAAACGGCTATGTTCCCGAACGCTGACTGGGCTATCTTCCCGCTGACCAGCCCGGGCCTCGTGTCCATCCCGGCTGCGTTCCTGGCTGGCATCATTGCCACCTTCGTGGGCAAGCCTGACAACCTGGACGAACTGCAGTCCGAGATGGAAGTCCGCTCCCTTACCGGTGTTGGTGTGGAAGCCCCAGTGGACCACTAAGGCCACCAAGCGGGAGGCTGCGGCTTCGGCCACGCACTCCGCACGAAGTAAGGAGGCCACCCTGGCGGGTGGCCTCCTTTGTGCTTGCTGGGAGGTGCGGCGAACTAAACCCCGAACCTTAGAACCTGAACTCTGGCGTTTTAGGGCCGAGGTTCGGGTTCTAAAGTTCGGGGTTTGTCCGGCTCAAGCCAGTGGGCCGGCTAGGACAGTGCCCTAAGGTGCACTAGCGGATCAACTGCCGCGCGAAGTTGACGGCGTTCTGGATGTCCTGCCCGTTGATGTTGGACACGAAGCGCTGCGCCTCAGAGGACAGCGCCTCAGGCGAGGGGTTGGAGAAGTTCGGCAGGGAGGAGTTCTCCGGCAGACGGAAACCAGGTGCCGGTGCTGCGGGCGCGGCTGGCTGGCCGGGTGTCGAGGCGGGAGGCGGGGCGACGACGCGACCGCCCGCTTGCCACTGGCCCCAGTCGGAGGTGTAGACGTTGTTGACGTCGCAAAGCACACCGTCGATAGTGACCTGCCACTTCGCCTTCTGGTGAATATTGGCGCGCGGGTGCAGCTTGCCGCCGGAACCCCAGTCGTGCTGCCAGTAGTAGGAGCCGATGCCATCCTGGACGCACCACTGGATGACGTTCCAGTTGCCGTACACGCCGGTGCGCAGACCGGCTGCGGTGAGACGGTCCTGGAAGGCGCGCAGGTACGGGCGGATCTGGTTGTCGTATTGGGCGCGGGTGGGGTTGTCGTCGATAGCCACGTAGATCGGCTTGCCGTTCGGACCACCTGCTGCGCGGTGCAGGTTGATCGCCTGCGGGGCATGGACGGCAGCGGCGGCGGCGCCAGCGAGCCAGTCAGCGGTTTCAGCGCGGCCGAATTGGTAGACAGAGGCGGTAAACAGTCCGCTGCCAGCGAAGTCCTGGGTCTCCTTGAGTGCGACAGGCTTGCCCAGCATCCATGCTGCACCCGGACGGCGCTGCGAAACGTAGCGCACGGCGCCCATGTGGCCAGCGGCCTTCACAGCGCGAGCGGAGGGGACACCAGCGGAGTAGTCGAGCACGGTGCCGATGGGGCGACCTTGCGCGATTGCGTTAGGGAGGTGGGAAACCCCGACGAGGCCAGCGGCACCAAGGGCGGTGGCCAGAGTGGCGTTGCCGAGGAAAGAGCGTCGGGAAAGGGGAGCAGAACCCTTCGAAATAGGCGATTTATTCACAACAGTAACAATAGCACCATTGACCTCATTGGCCGCAAGGGCTACGGTGCAGGTTATGAAGACGTTTTTCACTGGTGAACAATCCCCAGGCCTCATCGACTGGGGAACTATGCCGACATACAACACGATCATGGCGCTTGCTGTGGGCGCTGGCCTCATTGCTGTGGCCTTGTTCTTCCGGGATTTCCGTGACGGGAAGCTCGAAGGCGTTGAGGGGTATGCGCTGACCTTCGGCGCGCTGGCTCTCATCCTTTTCCCGACTGGCCTGCACATGACCCTGACCTGGCCTCTGGCACCTGACTTTGCCTTTGACAACATTGTCTTTGGTGAAACGTCCCTGGGCTTCAGTGTGCTGCTGGGTGCTGCCGCTTTCTTCCTTTGGAACAAGCGCGAGTACTACGCTGCCGGCTCGAAAACGGGCTTTCATGGTGTGATGAAGACGCTGCGCCCGGCCACCATTTTTATTGCGGGCCTCGGTCTTGCTCTGTTTGGTATCGCGCTGGCCGGCGTTGTGTACACGCTGTTCGCTGCCCCAGCTGAGGAGCCGATCTCTGGCGCCTTCGCCGACTGGCCAATGGTGGAGGCAAGCTTCCTTGGTGTGCTCTTCTCTATGGTGGGCCTCGGTGCAGTGCTGCTTCCATTTGCGGTGCGCGGTACGGATGAGAACACTGTCTCCGGCTTGTTCAAGACTATTGAGTGGCTGTGGATTATCTCGGGCACAATCTGGCTCTTGTTCGGTGCCATGAACTTCTACACTCACATCGGCCTCATTGTGAACACGATGTAAGCGGTGTGCGGGCTTCTGGCGTGAGGCGTCGATAAGCGATATGCTTTCTAATGTGGAAAGTAAAGCGATTGATTCGAGTGCTGCACGCGACTCGCTCGAGGCGGTCCGTGAGGTGGAAACGCACGCCGCGCACGTGCCTATCCCATGGGGAATGATCACAGTTACCGGCATTGTTTTCGGGCTTGGTATCAGCCTCATGCTGGACGGCAAAGTGTGGGGGATGCTCGCGCTTCTTGCATCGTTGGCCCTCATTATGGTGCTTGAGTTCAGCAATAAAAAGGCTGTCCGCACTGCGATGAAGCAAGACGTGCAGGCGGACCAGGGGGGCTGGAGTTGGAAACGCTTCCTCACATTCATGGTGCTGTACGCGGTGGCGTACATCGGGATGCAGGTCTACTGGGAGTGCTATCCGGAGGGCAATGTGACTGTGAGCGTTGTCGTGGGAATCATCGCCGCTGCCGTGATGATCGCGGGCTATGGCCTGATGTGGAGGAAATACTATTGATTGATCCGGTTATTCACCCACTCAACCGCCTGAAGATCTGCGCGGCCCTGCGTGCCGGCGGCGCGACGGAGGGCGAGGTGCGACGCGAGATGCGGTTTGGGCGACTGCGAGAGATCACCGAGTTGTCCGATGCCACGCTGTCGAAACAGCTCTCGGTCCTCGAGGAGCACGGCTATATCACCCGTTTCCGCGAGTACGGGTCCAGCCGCGCGAAGGACACCGTGTGGGTCACGCTCACGCGCGCGGGGGAGCAGGCCCTCGAGGGGCACCTCGACGCACTCAAGCGCTACGCTGAGCCGCATGACTCGCCTGACTCGGACTCCGCAGGAGCTTAAAGAAGCACTTATTGACGTTCCCGGCGTTTCCCTTGTGCCCACCATGGGTGCCCTGCACAGTGGGCACATTTCGCTCGTACGTGAGGCTAAGAAGTTGGGCAATCCGGTCGTGGTGAGCATCTTTGTCAACCCGCTCCAGTTCGCGCCGGGTGAGGACCTGGATGCCTACCCGCGCACCCTCGACGAGGATATGGCCAAACTCGAGGCCGAAGGCGTGGACGCCGTCTTTGCGCCGAGCGTATCCACGATGTACCCCCACGGTCCCCGCACCACGATCCACCCTGGGCCTTTGGGGTCCGTTCTGGAGGGCAAGACTCGCCCCACCCACTTCGCGGGCGTGCTCACTGTGGTGGCCAAACTGTTCTGCCTCACCGGCGCCACCGACGCCTTTTTCGGGGAGAAGGATTACCAGCAGCTCGCGCTCATCCGGCAGATGGTGGAGGACCTACACCTGCCCGTGCGCGTGCATGGCTGCCCGATCATCCGCGAGAACAGTGGCTTAGCGCTCTCTTCCCGCAACCGCTACTTGAGCGACGAAGAGCACGACACCGCCCTCGTGTTGTCCCGCGCGCTGGCTACCGGTTCGTACGAGGAAGCTCGTTTGCTTCTCGACGCCACCCCCAACATCCAACTCGACTACCTCACCGTCACCACTCCGGACCTCTCTGAACTCCCGGAAGATTACCGCGGTCCTGCTCGCCTGCTCGTTGCTGCGAAGGTGGGGGAGACCCGCCTTATCGACAACGTGGCCATCACCATTACGTCCTAGTTTGCCTATCGGTGCCCGCCATTCTGCGACACGTACGCGGGGGGGTGTTCCTATATAGGTTGTCAACTCCGTGGGTGAGGTTGTTGGGGGTATGAAGGGCTTCTGCTTCGCCGTG
>NZ_JASPJJ010000017.1:0-41386 GCF_030232825.1 Corynebacterium sp. MSK044 | reverse complement strand
ACTCAATCGGCATCCAAAAAGGCCAAATCTAACCCCACGACACGCCGGGGCCAGACACACTTTTTGACCCTTAACCCCAAAAACACCGAGGGAATGATCCTCTCGGTGTGTTGGTGCCAGGTAGAAGATTCGAACTTCTGAAGGCTAATGCCGGCGGATTTACAGTCCGCTCCCTTTGGCCGCTCGGGCAACCTGGCGTGCTTGGACTACTCTACAGTAGCCTCCCAGAAAAAGTGCAAATCAGCTGGCTAACAAACGTTTCCGCGCTTTAGCCCACGCGGTCGACGGTGTAGCGGGCGATCTGACGCATCGCCGCATTGGCCGGAATGTCGGGGAGCTGATCCAGGCACTCATCCACCACGGCCAAGTAGTCGCGGACACGGTCGAGGGCACGTTCGCGGCCATCGGTGTGGCTGATGAGGGTGAGGGCACGTGTGACCTCGGCATCGTGGATAAGCGGCCCCGTGAGAAGCGCACGGAGCTCTTCCCCGGCGGGACCTTGATCCTGCATGGCATAGAGCGCGGGCAGGGTGAACACGCCTTCGCGCAGGTCCGTGCCAGGTGTTTTTCCGGACTGATCGGTGTCGGAGAAGATGTCGATGATGTCGTCGACGATCTGGAACACCATGCCCACGGCCTCGCCGAGCCTGGTCAGTGCATCAATCGTGGGCTGATCCGCACCGGAGTGAACCGCGCCGAGATGGGCGGCCGAGGCGATGAGCACGCCGGTCTTCTCACGGATGACGCTTAAGTAATGCTCGATCGGGTCGTTGTCGCCGGCGCCGAGGGTCTCCCGCATCTGGCCGGTGACCAGCTGGCCGAAGGTTTCGGCGAAGTGAGCCACGGTGGCGGTATCAATCTCACTCATGATGCGGGAGGCCTCAGCCAGCAGGAAGTCGCCGGAGAGTATGGCTACCGTGTTCGTCCACCGCGAATTGGCAGACTCGACTCCGCGACGCTTGTCCGCCTCATCCATCACATCGTCGTGGTACAGCGTGGCTAGGTGCACCATCTCAACGATGGTGGCGCCACGCACAACGTTGGCGGATTGGGGGTGCGGGCCGAACTCGCTAGCCAGCATGGCCATGACCGGGCGGAATCGCTTACCGCCAGCCTTGGCTAGGTGTGTGACCTTGGCGGACAGGAAATCCTGCCCACTGTTGAGCCGCTGGAACATGAGCTGTTCCACTCGGGCCAACCCGTCAGCAACGCGAGCCGCCAGCGCCTCATCCCCAAGATCCAGCTGGTTGCTGGCTGCGGGCGGCGTAGGAGAGCCGTGAGTCATCTATCGTCCTTGCGGGTCTACAGCGAGAATATGAACCTCCTTTACCGTAGTCCACCCCACATCCAATTAGGGCAATATGTACCGTGAGTACCGTGAATTCGTTTTTAGGCCGCTATGACTGCGTGGTTGTCGGCGCTGGCCCCGCCGGTTCCGCCGCCGCGATCGCCGCGGTTCGGGCTGGTATGAGCACGGTGGTTGTGGATGCCGCTCCCGCCGGCCGCGATAAGACGTGCGGTGATGGTCTGACCCCCCGCGCGGTCCACGCGCTGAAAGAGCTCGGCCTCGAATCAGCACTGCCCGCCTACCGCAACCGTGGCCTGAAACTCCACGGTTATGGGGGTTCCGTCACCGCACCGTGGCCACGCAGCGTGTACGGCACGGAAGGGTCTGCCAGCCCACGCACGCTTTTCGACGCCACCTTGGCCGAACTAGCAGCCACCACCGGCGCCTACGTGTTTTATGACTGCCCTGCCACAGGCGTCTCCTTCGGTGCGGACGGCTCCATCTCCGCAGTGGAAACGCCCCGCGGCCAGATCCAGGCGCGCTGGGTCATCGTGGCGGACGGTGTGCGCTCCCCCTTTGGCAAGAAGCTCGGCCGCCAGTGGCACCGCGGGGAGGTCTACGGCATCGCCGCGCGCTCATATTGCTCGTCTCCGCTTGCTAGCGAACCCTGGATGCACTCCCACGTCGAACTCAACGATGCGGATGGCCAGATCCAACCCGGCTACGGCTGGATCTTCCCGCTGGGCTCGGGCCAGGTCAACCTTGGTTGTGGCGCCCTGTCCACGAATGCCCGTCCGGCGAAGGTGAACACCAAGAAACTCCTGGTGCAGTACGCGGACCAGGTGCGCGAGGAGTGGCAGTTGGGTGAGCCACAGAACATCACCTCGGCGATGTTACCGATGGGTGGCGCGGTCAGTGGCGTGGCCGGCCCAAACTGGATGCTCATCGGGGATGCCGCTGCCTGCGTCAACCCCCTCAACGGTGAAGGCATTGACTACGGACTAGAAACGGCCATCATGGCCGTGGACCTCATCCAATCCATAGGCCCCGGCGCGGACGCTACCTTGGCCTGGCCATGGGTTCTGCGCGAGAGCTACGGCGAGGCGTTCATGCTTGCGCGCACTGCCGCACGTCTGCTCACCTACCCCCAGTTCCTCCCCATCGCCGGGCCGGTGGCCATGCGCACCCTTGGTGGCCGCTACCTCATGCCGGCAGCGGCACGTCTCATGGGCAACCTCATCACGGAGGAGGACAAGGACCTCGTCGCCCGCGCCTGGCGCACCGCCGGGAAAGTTGTCAGTGGTTTGCGCGCGGATACGCCTCTGTGGAGCCTCGTGTGAGCTGACGCTCACACGAGGTATTAGTTTTTTACTGCGTGGTGCAGGGCAACGATGCCAAACGCCAGGTTCTTCCACTCGCACTCGGCCCAGCCGTTGGCATTGATGTCAGCGGCGAGCTGTTTTTGCGCGGGCCACGCCTTGATGGATTCGGCGAGGTACTCATACGCCGGCGCGTTGGAGGAAAACACCTTGCCTAAAAGTGGGATCATCTTGGGCAAATAGCGGCTGTACAGCTGGGAGAACACCGGCACGACGGGGGTGGAAAATTCGTTGACCACCAAGCGTCCACCCGGCTTGGTTACACGTGCCATCTCGCGCAGACCTGCCTTGAAATCGTAGACGTTACGCAGGCCGTAGGAAATGGTCACGGCATCAAAAGATTCGTCCGCGAACGGCAAGTGCATCGCGTCCCCGCACACTTTCGGCACATCGCGGTGCGCCCCGGCGCGCAGCATTCCCTGGGAGAAGTCGCAGGCCACAACCCATGCGCCGGATTTAGCCAGTTCGACGGTGGACACGGCGGTGCCGGCGGCGAGGTCGAGGACCTTCTCCCCCGGCTTGACGTCCAGCAGCTCGCGAGTGCGCTTGCGCCAGTAGCGGTCCAGGCCAGCCGTCATCACCGTGTTGGTGATGTCGTAGTTCTTTCCCACATCATCGAACATTCCCGCAACATCGTGTGGGTCCTTCTCCAGGTTCGCCTTGGCCATAGCCACCGAGTCTAAGTCACGCAGGGTGAATGCGCGGGAAACGGTCTATACCCTTGTGTTTGGGGTACGCATCGAGCACATCGTTGTAGTAGCCCAACAACTGATCACACAGCGCCGGCCATGTCTTGTCCTCGATGGATGTGCGCGCGTTAGCGCTCATGGTGGCCAGGTTCTCGTCGGCGAGAATATGCGCTGCGGCTGCCGGCAGGTCACGTTCGAAGGTCTCCACATCCAGCAACAGGCCGTTGTAGCCCTCCTGGATGGTGTCGATGGGGCCACCGGCGCGCGGCCCAATCGTCGGCACGCCTGAAGCTTGCGCTTCTTGGAGTGTCTGCCCGAAGGTTTCAAACTCGCCTGGGTGTACGAACAGGTCCAGGCTTGCGTAGGCGGCGGCGAGCTTTTCACCGCCGAGCTGCCCCGTGAACACTGCGCCCGGCATGAGCTTGCCCAAATCACGCCGCAGTGGCCCATCTCCCACGATGACCAGCTGAATATTCGGATCGCCGTACAGTGCCACGAGACGCTCCACGCCCTTCTCCGACGCCAACCGGCCTACGTAGCCAACCAGCTTCTTCTGCCCCGTCGGATCCCACTTCGCGCGCAGATCCTCACGGCGTTTCTGCGGGTGGAACAGCACCGAATCCACCCCGCGGCCCCACTTGTGCACATTTCGTACTTTGTGGGCCTCCAACTCCGAAATCGCCACCGAGGATGGCGCCAGCGTCATCTGCGTCAGGTTGTGCAGCCTGCGCGTCCACCGCCACGCCGCCGATTCCAGCAAGCCCAGACGGTACTTCGCAGCAAAGCCCGCCACATCCGTCTGGAACAGCGCAACGCAAGGCACTTTTTGTTGCTTAGCGACGATCGCCCCAATCCCACCCAACACAAACGGACTGGCCAAATGGATAATGTCCGGCTTGAACTCTTTCACCGTTTGAAGCACCCGGCCACTGGGCACACCCACGGGCAAGGAGTCCACGCGAGGCACCATGATCGTGGGCACCCGCACGATAGGAAAACCAAGGTAATCCGGGATTTCTTCCTGATATTCCCGAGCACCCGGGGCGATGACCACTGCCTCTACCCCCGTCTCCTTGAGGTGCTCCAGCACTCGCAGAACCGAGTTGGTTACGCCATTGACATTGGGTAGGAAGGACTCGGCAACAATGGCAACACGCATGATGGCATTATCCATGCCTGCGCCGAACTGGTCATGGAATTACGGGAAACCTTAGGTTAATTTTCTTTTCCGACGATCACGCGGGGTGGCAAGAGCACTCACTGCCCACCAAGCAAGAGCCGCAATCAGGGTAGACACAGCAGCAACTGAGAGCGCCGGGATGATGGCCAACGTCCACTGACGGCCCTCCACCTTCACGATGTCGGGGTTGGACTTGGCATACGCCACCCACACCTGCTGCCCCTCCCCGATCCCGGATGGGTACAGCAAGCCGTACGGCGGGGTGTGGAAGCGCCCCTGCTCATCCTGGTACTCCACCGACATGCGCAGAGTGGACACGCTGTTGACCGTGGCAATACCCCGGCCTGAGTCTTTGGCGATGAGGTAATCGTTGTACGCCGGACCCGCCACCATGGCCACGCTACCGAGCATCGCGCACATGTACAACGCGATGATCAGCTGGTGGAGCCGGCGACGAACAGTCTCCCGCGTCACAACAATTCTCACTCGGTGTGCCCTTTCGCCCTACTTCTTCAACCGCTCAGCCAGGTCCCGGCGGGACGTGCGCGTAGTCACGGCCTCAATGACCAGAACCGGGTGCGGGGAATCGATGTTGTCCATCAACGCATCGGTCAGCTCAGCTGTGCTTTCTGCCCGCGCATAGGCAACGCCGTAGCCCTCACACAGGGACTCAATATCCACATCATGCGGGGTGCCAAAAGCCTGCTCAAACTGGTCACGCAGCGTCGGCGCACCCACTTCAAGCCCCTCGAAGATCCCGCCACCGTTGTCATTGGCCACCACGATGGTGAGGTTGCTCGGCCGCGGCTGCACAATCCCTTCACCGCCCACGAGCAGTCCGCCAATGTCATGGAGGAACGTCAAATCCCCCATGAGCGCAACAGTGCGGGGTGCGCGGATCTCCTCCGGGTGAAGCGCCTGAGTTGCCATGGCAATACCAACGGCCTGGGAGATCGTCCCATCGATGCCGGCTGCGCCGCGTGCCGCAAACGTCGAAACGCCATCGAAGGGCATACCCACCAAGCTGGCGTCGCGCACCGGGTTGGAAGAACCCAGCACCATCGTGTCGCCCACGCCCAACGTGTCACACACCGCCGCCGCGGCGTGCAGGCCAGTGAAACCAAACGCCTCATCTGTGAGGGCATCGCGCACTGTCTGCGCGCCAACGTCACCTGCTGCCTCGCAGATCTTCAACCACGTATCGCTGGGCTGCCCCGTAACGTTCACCCGGCTGCCACGGCGCTGCGGGTTACCGGTGAAGGTGTCCGTGCGGGACAGGCCGATGACCTCAATGGTCGAATCCCCCATGAGCGCCAGCACATCCCGGTGGAGCGTCGGGTGCCCGACCACGATGACTTGCTCAGGCTTTGTCGACGCCGCGAAGTCCCCACCGTCATGACTAATAGCCACCTCATCCTGGACGAAGAATCGCGCCGCCAGCGGATGAACCTGGTGGAACGGCGTGGGCGCAGTTGGCTCCGCGATGGTGGGAACGTGCTCCAGGCCCGGCACTTCCCACGCCTCATCACCAGCGATGACGAGCGTGTTTTTATCCAGATCCACGTCCACCACGCCGTGGTCTACAAAAGCTGCCCCGTCGCGGACCAGTCGACCCGGCCCCACCCTGCGCGGCTGGCCTGCTGGCTCCGGCAGTGCCTGTGGCACGAGCGGGGTGTCAAAAGCAACGTTGATGTGTACTTGATCCGCTGCAAAGGAAATCGGGTCGGCTGGGGATGTGACCTGTTGGGTTTCTGCGTAGCGGCCAAAGATGCCCTGCTGCCAGATGGTCTGCGATGCACCGGTACCCACGAGGCGCTCTGGACGGTCCGCACTCACTACCACCAGCGGCGTGTGGGACATGTAAGCCTCCACCACCGCTGGGAAGGCGTTGGCTACGGCAGTGCCCGACGTCATCACCACACCCACATGGCGCCGCTGCACCCGCGCAAGGCCAAGGGCGGTGAACGCTGCCGAACGCTCATCAATGCGCACGTGCACCGTGATGTCCTCACGTGCCAGTAAGGCGTACGCAAGAGGAGAATTACGCGAGCCGGGGCTCAACACCACATCCGTGACGTGCTCTGCCAGCACCTGCGCCACATGCTGTGCCAGCGTGAGGGAGTCTAGGGAATCCACTGAGTTAGACACTCTCTTTCTCATCAGATCTATGAGGATCTAATTGGACGCCTTCATCTCGTCAATAAGCTTCTTCAAATCATCCAGCATGCTCTGGAAATCATCCCTGACATCTTCCGGGACCTCCGTGGGAATCGCAGTGGGCAATTCCGATGGCAGCTCAGTGGGCACTGTGATCTCACCGTCGCCCTCTTTATCACTGTTGAACAGGCTTTCCCAGAAGCCATCCTTCCCCGTAGTCACCGTTTCCGTTTCGGTGAGTGTGACCGGTGCTGGTGGTGGCTGGTTTGCGCGCGATTCCGCACCACGCCACAGAAAGAACAGCACCACACCGGCGAGCGCCATGAGCACCGCGATAATCCCCAATGCGATAGCGGTGCTGTTTGATTTTTCGGCATTCTCAGGCGCGAACTGCTGCCCGTTGTAGCCAGCCGGACGATAGGGCTCGTCATATGGCTCCGGATCGCTATAGCGGTCCTCGTACCCGGAGGAATAATTACCAATGTAGGCCGTCTGATTATCCTCATCCGGCATGTACTGCCGTGGCGCCGGCGAGGTCGAACCCAAGTATTCCGTCCGGTCGTCTGAGTTATCCCGCGGGAACTTGCGCGTCTGATCATCCATAGGGCACATCGTAGCTTCCACCCGCGACATCAAGGATGTCCCAGCACCGTCGCAGCCGGTCAAACCAGAAATCCTTGCGCTCCCCTGACGCTGCCAACGCTGCCAACCGGTCCGCATCGGGCACGCACGGGGCAGCGTCCAAACAGCCGCCACGAAGCTCCTGTTTTTCCACAACATCCTCTACAAACAACCGTTGTGTGCCCAGCCCAGCGGCATTCACAGTGACACCAGCCATGGACATCTCCACCGCCTTCGCCACGATCAACCCCACACCAATTCCCACTGCTGTATCCAGCGCCGAAGCAACGGTGATGCTCATGTTGTGCGCGGCAAGATCCTTCGCAATTGTCAGGGTGTTTCCCACCCCACCCAGCGGCGCCACCTTGGCCACCGCCACATCCGCTGCATCAAGTTCGGCAACACGGTACGGGTCCGCGGCTTTTCTAATGGACTCATCCGCAGCAACCGGCACGTCTATCCGGCGACGCACCTCCGCCAGCTCCTCCACTGTCTTGCACGGCTGCTCAATGTAGCGCAGCATCCCACCAGCAGCATCCGCCAAAGCAGTGGCCGCCTGGACTGCTTCCTCCACGGACCATCCACCGTTCGCATCCACGCGCAGTTCCGCATCGGGGCGGTGGGTGTGGACGGCGGCGATGCGGGAGATGCCGTCGATAAGCGTCTGCCCTTTCTCCGCCACCTTGATTTTGAAGGTGTCCACCCCTGGGAAGCGCTCGAGCACCCCCTCAACCTCAGACGCGGCAACCGCGGGCACGGTGCCATTGATGCGCACCGCACGGTCCCCCATGTCAAGACCTTGATAGCCCTGGTAGGCGGCCTCCAACCCGGCGCGCAACCAGGCGGCGGATTCGCGGTCGCCGTACTCCAGGAAGGGCGCGAACTCGCCCCACCCCGCCGGGCCGTCGATGAGGAGGGCCTCCCGCGTGGTGATCCCCCGGAACGGCACCACCATCGGCAACGCAACCACATGGGCGCGGTCCAGAATGTCCGCCAGCTCCAAATCCTTCACCTCCACGCCGTGTTCTGGAGGTTTACTCTAGTGGGCCACGCAAGGGATCCGAGATATCTCACCACTCAAAATCGCGACCTGGGGTTTTACAAAAGTTGCACCGACAAGCGGTCAGATATCTCGACCACGCTCAAACACACTCAATGGCACAATGACGGAATGACCAACTCCGCTACTTATTCCACCGCCCAGCCCTTCGACCCATCCCAGTGGACCACCGTCGAGGGTTTTGATTTCACCGACATCACCTACCACCGTCACGCCGGTGAGGGCCGCGCGAACGGCATCGTGCGCATTGCGTTTAACCGGCCAGAAGTGCGCAATGCTTTCCGTCCGCACACGGTGGATGAGCTCTACCGGGCGCTCGACCACGCGCGCCGGGATCCGTCTGTCGGTGTTGTGCTGCTCACCGGCAATGGACCCTCCCCGAAGGATGGCGGCTGGGCGTTCTGTTCCGGCGGTGACCAGCGCATTCGTGGCCGTTCCGGCTACCAGTACGCCACCAGCCACGACGGTGATGTGGAAGCCGCCACCGCGGAGCATGTCGATGAAGCCCGCGTAAAAGCCGAGGGCGGCCGCCTACACATCCTGGAGGTTCAGCGTCTCATCCGCACGATGCCGAAGGTGGTCATCGCTGTAGTGAACGGGTGGGCGGCCGGCGGCGGGCACTCCCTCCACGTCGTGTGCGACATGACCATCGCATCGCGCGAGGAAGCCCGCTTCAAGCAGACCGACGCCGATGTCGGCTCCTTCGACGGCGGCTACGGGTCGGCGTACCTGGCCAAGCAGGTCGGCCAGAAATTCGCCCGCGAGATCTTCTTCCTCGGCCGCACCTACTCCGCCGACGACATGCACCGCATGGGCGCCGTGAACATCGTCGCCGACCACGCCGAACTCGAAGCAGAAGTCATCCAGGTCGCCCGCGAAATCAACGGCAAGTCCCCCACTGCCCAGCGCATGCTCAAATTCGCCTTCAATTTGCTTGACGACGGCCTCATGGGCCAACAAGTCTTCGCCGGCGAAGCCACCCGCCTCGCCTACATGACCGACGAGGCGGTGGAAGGCCGCGACTCCTTCCTGGAGAAGCGCCCGCCGAACTGGGACGAGTTCCCGTTCTATTACTAGGCGAGCTGGGGTTTTTTCTCCGGCTCTGGCTCCGGGCCCGGGTTCGATCCTGCGTTCAGGTCGCTCTCGGACTCCACAGCGGACTCCGTGGCGGGCTTCCTGCGGCGCGCTAGGAGTCTGTCTGCTGCCAACATGGCCGCAAAGCTGAGACCCAGCAACGGTAGGAACAAGCCCACCGGGATACCCACGGCAGCGATGATGACCCAGTCCGTGCGGGTCAGATCAGCGCGGCCCGGAACACCGGCAACACCGTTCTTGGTGGGGCGACGGCGCCACCACATGATGTAGCCCATCACCACCATCGCGCAGATCCCCAGAGCAACGAGGGCGAGGGTGATCTGCAGAGCCAGGCCGAACATGATGCCCATGTGGAAGTAGATGCCCCACTGGGTGAGTTTGGAAAACAGTGGCAGCTCCGAGAACGGCAGGCGGTCTACAACCTCACCGGTTTCGCCGTTGACGCTCACTGCGTCGGAGGTGAGACGCCACGGCACCCAGCGTTCGCTGGCCTGCCACGCGTGGTCAGTGGCTTCCGGGACGAAGAGGCGCACCTGCCCCGTCAGGCCTTCAGCGCGTGCGGTGTCCAGGACGGTCGCTGCTTGATCTGAAATCTGTGCGGGGGTCAGGCCACCCGCAGCCGCAGCACCGGAGTGATTATGCTCCGCATGCGGATCAGCTTCAGCAGCCTCAGGCTGGGCAACCAGCGAGGTCTCAATCGGTTCCGCCTTACCGCCAAGCCACGTAATCGTGCGATCGACGTTGCCACCGGCAAACACAGACCAGGTGATACCCGTCGCGGACAGGCCAAGCATGCCCACCAGCAACCAGGTGCCAGCCACACCGTGCAAGTTGAGAACCTTACGGCGGCGGCCGCTCTTGTTCTCCAGACCAGTCAGCGCACGCTTGCGGGCCATGCGCCACCACAGGAACAAGCCACCCAGGGCCACAACCCACAACCAGCTCGCGGCGATCTCGGAGTAGAGCTCACCCACCTCACCCAGGTGCAAATTTTTGTGTGTAGCAGAAATCCAGTGGCGCAGCGGCAGCTCACCCAAACCGGAGTAGCTCGGCTCATCGCCCATCACCGAGCCGGTGTACGGGTCGACGAAGATGCTGCGGAGTTCGCTGTTGTCGGCCAAGGATTCGTCGATAAGCAGCACGCGCGTCGGCTCATCAGCCTTCGAGGACGGCCAGACCTGCGCCACATCCATGTCGGGGTGCGAATTTTGCGCGGCCTTGATTTGGCTGGCCAGCGGCACCTCCGTGGCATCGCCGCCTTCCGGCGCGGACACGGTCAGCACATCTTTGTACACGAGGTTTTCCAGGGTGGGCGCGATGGCATACAGCGCGCCACTGAGTGCCGCGATGAAAATGAACGGGGCGATAAACAGCCCGGCATAAAAGTGAATTCTTCTGGTCAGCGCGGGCAAGCCGCTGCGTTGGCGTGTTGTCCGAGACACATGTGCACCTTTCGATTGAGATTGGGACGCAATAAAAGTCGCATCCTGTGACGCACAAGTTCCCCAAAATATGTTTTTTAAAGAAACACAAACGTCAGCGGTTGAAAATTATTTACCCCCACCTACACAAATCCAGCTAACGCCGACGCTGTGGTCCCTGGAGCTGCCAGTGAGCCGTGGCAGCACTGCTGACCAAGAACACAAGCCCCAATCCAACGGCTGTGATGAAGCGAGGATAAGTGGTGGCAGTTTCCGGCCAAGCCGTCGGCGCGATCACCCAGAGCGCGCTCTTGGCAAGGACATCTCCGCCAATCGTGGCGGAGAAGATGGTCACGGCCAGTGTCAGAGCGAGTGCCCACCCCACGCCCCAACGAACAGTAACGGCCAGTGAGAGGAATACCATCGCGCCGCCGATGAGGGCGGCGAGGAGGAGGCGACGTGCGACGTCGATAGGCATTGCCCCACAGGTCACCGCGGCGAGGAGCGCAACGAGCGTGACCACAATGAGCAGCCAACCAAGCAATGCTGCGCGGACATGCGCGTGCTCTATCTGCATGAGAACCCAGGCCGGCCGCAACTGTGGCCACACGAGTACTGGGAGAAGACCCGCACCGACGGGCAGGATCGCATAGGTGAACAAGCCCGTGCGTACGGATGGGTCGTAGCGCAGTGCGAGCAGCATGACCAGCACGGACAAGACCACGCACCCAATCACCGCCGGATTCAACGCAGCGCGATGAATGCCACGAAGTGCTGCCAGGTGTGGCACGGCGGCCGGACGGTTCACAGCGGGTATTGCAGGGTTATCAGCTACCGGCGCGGTCACCGCATGGACGGTTTGGCGGCGCAAGCGCAGAGGCGTCGGCCGCGCTGGAACAAGCACTGTGCACGCCATCCCCACCACGGCGAGCAGCACGCACAGAGCGAAGGCCGGCCACGGTGACTCATACCGCAACGGCGAATCTGCCTCCAATGGTGTTGCATTGAAGTGCAGCCTCATCGTGGGCAGCACGAGACGCATAGGCCACGCGCCGGGGCTGAGCCACCACCAGTCATGCTCCGCGAAATAGCCGAGGAACTGCCAAATGAGGGAACCAGCGAGCGCAACGATAAGACCGTAGCGGCGGCTCACTGCCGCAGCTACGCCAGCAACACCGAGCGAACCGACCCACGTGAAAACTCCGATCAATAGGACGCGCGCCGCGTGCTCGAGACCGAAAAGCGCAGCAAGCGCCCATGTCGCACCGAAATCGAGCAAGAAAAATAAGCCAAGCGCTACCCACACCACCACAAGCCGGGCAGCGCGTGTCGCATGCTGCGATGCCGGGCGCCACAGCGTTCCGCCCGAGCGCGACTGTTTTTCCCGTTGCTCCACCAGCCCTGCATACAGCGCGGCGATCGGCGCGAGCATGCCCGTGACCAGCAATGCTTGCCAGTTGAGCATGTCGGAAGCGTCTTCAACAACGCCGGCCAGCGACATTCCCGACAGGACTAAGCCCAGCACTAGACCACTGCCGGCGAGCCACCACAGGACGGAGCCTTTCGCACGGATGCATTCAGCACGCAGTTCCCGCATTGTTTTAGAGCACCTCCCCGTTCGCAGCAGTGCCACGGGTGAGCTGGAAGAAGGATTCCTCCAGGTTCGGGCCAAGCTCGCGTAATTCGCCTGCAAACCGCACGGTGCCATCGGCGATCACGGTGGCATCATCGGCCAGGTGAAGGACCTCACCAAGCTGATGCGAACTGACCAGCACGGTACGCCCAGCACGGGCATAGTCCTTCAAATACTCACGCAGGTGCGCGATGCCCTCCGGGTCAAGGCCGTTCTGAGGTTCATCGAGCATCAACACTGGTGGTTCGCCGAGCAGCGCCTGCGCTAACGCCAGGCGTCCTTTCATGCCAGTGGAGAAATGTGAGGCTTTCTTCTTCCCCGCGGCCTCCAGCCCGACAAGCTCAATGACTCGATCTGCCTCCGAATCCGGCAGACCGAGCAATGTTGTGTGTACCCGCAGGTTGTCGCGGGCACTGAGGTGGCCGTAAAACGCCGGGTCATTGATGGAGGCCCCAACAAAACGCAACTGGGATCGCTTGAAAGGCTGCCCCATCAACGTCACGTTGCCATGATCGGGCTTAATCAGGCCAAGCAGCATCGACATCAGCGTGGACTTGCCGGCACCGTTCGGGCCAAGCAGCGCATGCACACGACCAGGTGACGTTGTCAGCGACACATCTTTCAAGACATGGTGGTCACCAAAAGTAACGGAAACATCTGAACAAGCAAGGTGCGAACTGATCATGCACACCATCTTTGTTGTCCAGGTCAGATGTGTAATCCCCCCGTGGGAGGATTTTCTAGTCCACTATCCCAGCGCGCTGCGCAAAGAGCACCAGGGCAACTCGGTCGCGTGCACCGAGCTTGTGCAGCAAATTCTTCACATGTGTTTTCACTGTGGTTTCCGCGATAAATAGCCGCTGAGCTAGCTCCGCATTCGTTGCTCCAGTTCCAATTTCGGCCAGCACCTCCACCTCGCGTCGGGTGAGAAAGGAAAGGGCTTGCCTCTGCTCGTTACTTAGAGCGTTGTGCCTATCCACCCCACCTCGCACCCACTCCAGCACCTTCCCTGTCACACCACTAGCCAGGACAGATTCACCACGAAAAACCGTCCGGATGGCCTCCGCCAGTACCTCCGGGTCAGCGTCTTTGAGCAGGAATCCGTGAACGCCGGCTTCAATCGCAGCTTTTACCAACGCATCATCATCAAAGGTGGTCAACATGATCACTTTCGGGCCAAGTGGCATGATCTGACGTGCCGCGGAAATCCCATCAAGGACAGGCATACGGATATCCAGCACAGCCACATCAATGTCGTGTTGCCTGACCTGCTCCACTGCTCTTTTACCATCAGCAGCGGTAGCCACCACCTCAAAATCCGGTTGCGCGTTCAGGATGGTGGTGAGGGCGTGGAGGAGGAGCGGTTGATCGTCGGCAAGCAAAATGCGCATCTCAGACTCCCAACACAGCAGTGACAGTGACCTTGTTGTCTTCGTGCTCAATGTCGAAAGTCCCGCCCGTCGCGCGTGCACGCTCCCGCATACCGACGATCCCCGTGCCCGCCCCCGGATGCGCCTGCGTACGCCCCACCGACGAAACGGTCACACGGATCGCCTCCGCTCGCTGCTCAACAGCGACCTCTGCGACCGGATTCTCCTGGTGCTTGACTGCATTAGTCAGCGCTTCCGCGACGATCCTGTTCAGCGCCTGCGCCGTGACCGTGGGCACGTTCAACCGCTCCGGAGCATCGAGCGTGACCTCCAAGCCACTGGTACGAAAACGCTCGATCACGGCTGGAAGTGATTCGGCCGTGCCGGCAGGCGTGAGTCCCGGACCCTCATCCCGCAGCCCTTTAACCAGCAAGCGAATATCCGCGAGAGCGTCCCCCGCTGTGTCTCGGATAAGCTCGAGCGATTCTCGTTCCGTCCCGGCAGTCAGTCCAGCATGAGCCTGCACCTTGATCAGTGTCAGTGAATGACCCAGCACATCGTGGATATCGCGGGCCGTGTTCAGCCGCTCCTCCTCCCGCGCCGCAACTAAACGTTGCTCCCGCATGTGCGACCTATGTTTCTTCGTCTCCTCTTCAGCAGCCCCACTTACCGCAAGAAGATACGCCACGGCAATGACCGCCCAGTGAAACAACAATGTCAACGCTGCATCGGGCGGCCGCCGGTAGAACAGCATGAAGTCCTCATCCCACGTCCACATAAACGGGGAGATGAAACACCACGCTGCCGCCACCGCGGTGAGTAGTTTGGCTTGCCACATTCCACGAACTCGCGCACTACCACCCCTCGTGTCCTCGGGGATGTCCTGGGCGTGACGGCGTCCGGTATAAACCGCAAGCGGAACCAACATCACCCACACCGCGTAACCAATATTCGTCGGCGCAGCTACCCACAGCACTGACCACGCCACGTTCAACAACACCATCAATGTTGATGATGTCAACGGATTTCTCTGCCACCGTGACAGCGCCCCAACAAAACACCAGGACAGAAGCACTTGAACCCAATCCTGGGCAGCTACATGGCCAGTGAACAGCGGCACCGTGTACACCAGCGCCAACCCAGCCGCCAGCGAAGTGACAACGAGCTCACCGGATTTCATACGCACAAACATGAGCCTATCCCGCTGCCCCAGCCCGACTCCTCCTCCCACAGGAGGAGATTGACTCACGCTAGGATGACGCGCGTGCCCAACATGCTCGAACTCCTCCCCGTTGATCTGGCTGATCCCCTGACGATCATGCCGGACCTGGAAGCGGCGATCTCTGGCGAATGCGCTGTGCTCCCAGTCCCGGCGAATGACCCGACGCGGGCGGATAAACTCCGCGTGAGCATGCGCGCCGGCCAGTCCATCGCAGACGATATCGCGGTGGTGGTGGCCACCTCCGGTTCCACGGGCACGCCGAAGGGTGCGCAACTCACGCCGGTGAACCTCATCTCCAGCGCCGATGCCACCCATCAGGCTTTGGGTGGCCCGGGTCAGTGGCTGCTGGCCATGCCGGCGCACCACATCGCGGGCCTACAGGTCCTCGTGCGCAGCATGGTCGCCGGCGTCGAGCCGGAATTCGTCGACCTCACCGACGGCTTCCACACCTCCGACTTCGTCGCACGCGCCGAAACACTCGCCGCCACCGGCGACCGCATGTACACCTCGCTCGCCCCGATGCAGCTCAACAAGATCATGAGCACCCTCGCCGGGATCGAAGCCTTGAGGCTTTTCGACGCCATCTTGGTCGGCGGTGGCCGCATCAACCCGAAAATGCTCGACTCGGCAGCCAAACTGCGCATCAATGTGGTGACCACATACGGCTCCTCCGAAACCTCCGGCGGCTGTGTGTATGACGGCCAGCCCATCGCCGGCGCCCACGTCCGCGTCCGCGATGGCCGCATCCACCTTGGTGGACCCATGATCGCCCACGGCTACCGCAACCTGCCTGACCACGAAGCCTTTGCCGAACCTGGCTGGTTCATCACCTCCGATGCCGGTGAACTCACTGACGGGGTTCTCACCGTCAGTGGACGCTTGGACAACCTCATTGAAACCGGCGGACTCAAACTGCAGCCCGAACTGCTTGAGGAGTTCATGCTCTCCCTCGACGGCGTCACCGGCGCCTGCGTCGTCGGTGTTCCCGATGACCGCTTCGGCCACCGCATCTGCGCCGCCTACTCCGGCTCCGCCGAGTTAGGTGACCTCATCGAAGCGTTTGATGATCTCCCCCGCTGGCAGATCCCCAAAGACCTCCGCCACTTCCGCATGATCCCCACCACCGGCCCCGGCAAACCCGACCGTCGCGCCGTCGCGGCAATCTTCGCCGGGGAGGTCTAAAGTCCCGGGCCCCGCCCACCAAATTCGGAACGTACGCACCGATCCAGCGTTCATCAAGACTCAGTCCGCCCGAGAATCACGAAATTCGGATCGCCCATTCCGTTTCTGGCGGCCCACAGGTAACCTGATATCCACAACCAAGCAAATTCGGAACGCCCGCTCCGCCACACCCACAACGCAAGAGAGGAGCCACGCCAATGGACGTCAGCGAACTTGGCCAGTTCGTTCGGGCCCAACGTAAACGCGTCGGCCTGACACAGGTAGACCTCGCCGACCTGGCGGGGGTCTCGGATCGTTTCCTGCGAGAGCTGGAGAAGGGCAAACCAACGGCCGAAGTGGGCAAGGTCTTCACCGTGCTATCCACCCTCGGCTTCGACTTAGAGCCACGGGTCCACCGGGGTGATCTGCTGTGATTGTCGCGGATGTGTACAAGGCAGGCGTGCTTGCCGGCTATTTCTCCAAGCAGCCAGGTGGTGTCACCGAGTTTCACTATGTAGCGGACGCCCCTGGCGCGGTCGCAACCAGTTTGCCTATTCAGGGTTCGCCTTACACCACGTTTGGTGGGGCGATTCCCCCGTTTTTCACCAATTTGCTGCCGGAAGGTCGGCGTCTTTCTAGCCTCAAGCGCACAGTGAAGGCATCGCTGGATGATGAACTGGCGTTGCTCCTTGCCGTTGGGTCCAACACGGTTGGGGACGTTGTGGTGGTTCCCCATGGGCAGCAACCCCAGCCGACTTCCGCAGCCATCGCTTTAGATGGCGAACTCGACTTTTCACAAGCACTGACCACCGCGGGGATCACCGACCCGATCGCCGTGCCGGGAGTGCAGGATAAAGCATCCGCCCGCACAATCGCGGCCCCAGTCCGCGGCGCTGGCACCGAGTACATTCTCAAAGTTTCGCCCCCTGAGTACCCACAGCTCGTGGAAAATGAAGCAGCGTGCTTCAGCATTGCCCGCACCGCAGGGTTTCCGTTAGCGCAGGTGCAATTGCTTACCGACGCCTCCTCCCGCCCCGGCCTCCTCATCTCCCGCTTCGACCGCGTGGGGGTTGAACGGCTTCATGTCGAAGACGGCGCCCAGATCATGGGGCTCTACCCCAGTGAGAAGTACAACCCAGCGATGGAGGAGGTGGTGCAAGCACTTATGGCGGTGAGCTCTTCACCATTATTGACAGCTCGCAATCTCGCTTTTCAGGTGGCATTGGCATGGCTGACGGGCAACGGCGATCTCCACGCCAAGAACATGTCATTGATCTGGCGAGGCGGAATGGCAGAGGTCTCCCCCATCTACGATATTCCGTCCACCCTCCCCTACGGCGGCACCACGATGGCGCTGTCCATCCAGGGCAGAAAGGACAACATCAGTGGAAAGGTTTTTCGGGCTTTCTGCGCCGAGATCGGTTTGAATGCAAGGGCGACGGACTCTGTTATGCGTCTTGCCCTTGTCGCCACAGAGGATGCAGCAGAGCAGATTATTGCGGCGACTGACTTTGATGCCCGTCGCGCGCGGGATCTCCGCCGCGTTCTGAGCCACCGCCGCCAACTATGGCTCTAGTGGGCTAGTCCTCGTCCGTGGGTTCGTTGAGAAGCACAGCGATGTCCTCATCGGTGTACGTGGCTTCGAGTTGAACGTCATTGCCCCCACCCCACTGGTTGCTGCGCACTAGGGCTTGGCGCTGGGACATTGGGATGATGGAGAACTCTCGCGGGTGGGGGAACACCTGCCGGACGCGGTGGCCGGAGCGGAGGGCGCAGTGGTTGAGCCAGACGTCGTCCGCAAGCGGTGCTTTTCCTTGAAATTCCTTGCCGCGAGCAGCGACGAATTCCACCATCGACGCTGGGTAGATCACTCCGGACACGCCGGTGGCGAAGTGGCGGAAGGAGGGGTCTGTGGTGAAGGTGGCGGTCCAGAGGCGGTACGGAGCGAGGGCGGCCTCGTTCATCGTGATCGTGTGCGCACGGTAGGCAACAACGTTGCGCGGGGATGCGTCCGCCGCATTCAGTAGCTTTTCCACGAACCACCGTGGATACATCATGTCATCATCCACCGTGATCACGCGCACGCCCTTGCCAGCGAACTCTTGGAAGGTGCCGTAGTACTTAGTGTGCGGGCCGTACTTGCCGTCAGAGCACCGCACATCGAGGCCGCGTTGAACCAGGCGCTTCAACCTCGGTGGCCACGGGCCATTGAAGTCCTCCGCATCGAGCCACAAGATCACCGGCAGGCGCACCGTCCCCACGAGGAGCGACGCGATGGCGTACACCGCGGTGGACAGGCGTTTGCCGTAGGTGGTTAGGGAAATGACGGTGTCCCCCTCCCTTGCCGTGGATGCGTCGGGGAGCGACAATGAGTGCGCCTTTGTTGCCAACAACAAACCCGGTTGGCGCGCGAAAGTGCCCGCCGTGTGGAGCACCTGGCGGACGGCATAGTCGATCCACATGAAGCGCTACTTTATCCCAGCTTCCCTCCGCGCCCACTTTGAGTGCATGATGGACAACATGGATTCCGCGCCTCTTACCCCTTCCTCCGACCCTGCTGACATGCCAGAAGATAGTGGATCAGCTACTTTCCGTGACTGGTGGCAGGCGGCACGCCCGCACACGTGGTTCAACGCGGTAGCCCCCGTTGTCGTGGGTACTGGTGCAGCGGCTTATGAGTTCTGGTGGAGCCTCCCCCTAGCCTTCTTGGCTCTCATCGTGTCCATGGGGCTCATCATTGGTGTGAACTACGCCAATGACTATTCCGACGGCGTGCGCGGGACCGACAATGACCGTTCGGGCCCCGCGCGCCTGACCGCTTCCGGGAAAACCCGCCCGGAGAACGTGAAGCGGGCTGCGTTCATCTCTTTTGGTATTGCCGGCCTTGCTGGCCTGGTGCTAGCGCTGATCTCTGAACCGTGGCTCATCCTCGTTGGCGCGGTGTGCATTCTTGCCGCGTGGTTTTATACCGGCGGGAAGAACCCGTACGGCTATCGGGGTTTGGGCGAGGTCTCCGTATTCATCTTCTTCGGCCTCGTGGCGGTGCTGGGCACCCAGTTCACGCAGTCACTCACCGTGACGTGGGTGGGCGTGGCGTGTGCCGTGGCGGTGGGTGCGATCTCCGCGGCAATCAACCTGGCCAACAACATCCGGGACATCCCCACGGATAAGGAAGCTGGGAAGGTCACCCTCGCTGTAAAGCTCGGGGATAAACGCGCCCGCATCCTGTTTAGTGTGCTGACCCTGATCCCCTTCGTGGTTACGCTCATTCTTGCTACGACCCTCCTCACCACGTTGCTCGCTCTCGTGGCGCTGCCGTGGGCGATCAGCTCGATCATGGTGGTTCAACGCGGCGCGCAAGGCCCGGATCTCATCCCCGTTCTGGGGCGCAATGGGCGCGCCATGCTGGTGTGGTCCCTGGTCACTGCGGTCGCACTCACCGCTGCCTCCCCCATGTGGTGGGTGGGTGAAACAGTCCCTTACACCGTGGATGGATACCAGGACTTTGGGTGGACCGTCTACATCGACCGGTAGCCAAAGCAAGCTTTTCGACGTTTCCCAAGGAGGCGCTTTTACGTGGTTGATGTCTTAACCGGCTTCGCCATCATCTTCGTGGTGATCGGCGCTGGTTATGTGCTCGCGCAAAGAGGAGTCATTGGCGCTGGGGATCAGCGCCTCATGTTCAACCGCGTCGCGTACTGGGTTGCCTCCCCGGCGCTGCTGTTCACCACGGTGGCCACGTCTGATGCATCGACGTTCATTTCCCCCGTCGTGGTCGTGGTGTTCATTGCCACCGCGATCACCATGGCGGTGTTCTGGGTAATCTCCCGGCTGTTCTTCCAGGCAGATGTGCCAACGCGGATGGCTGGCGCTGCGTCCGCTAGTTACTTCAACTCCGTGAACATCGGGTTGCCCATTGCCATTTACGTCATCGGTGATGCCGCCTACATGCCGCCGGTGCTGCTCATGCAGATGGTGATTGTCTCCCCCATCGTCATCGCTGGCTTAAGCGCGGACCCCACCGCACCGGGGTCCCGTGGGCGGAATGTGTGGGAAGCCGTGAAATCAGGGCTGACTGCTCCCGTTGTTGTGGCACCGCTCCTTGGCTTGGTGTTCGCGTCAATGGAGTGGACAATTCCGGACCCAGTGATGGCGCCACTGGAAACTCTGGCGGGTGCTTCCATCCCCATGATCCTCATGAGCTTCGGCGCCAGCCTCCGCGGCGGCGCGGTGCTGTCGCCGGGGCCGGATCGGCCAGCGACGATCACCGCGTCGTTCTTGAAACTCGCGGTGATGCCCGCTGTCGCCTGGGCTGTTGGCGTGGCGGCTGGCATTGAAGGTTCAGCACTCTACGCCGCGGTCAATCTGTCGGCTCTGCCCACCGCCCAAAACGTGTACAACTACACCGCGAACTTCCGCGCCGGTGAGACCGTGGCGCGAGACACCGTGTTCATCACCACGTTTTTGTCCCTGCCCGCGATGGTTGTGATCGCTTTGCTCTTTGGCAAAGGAATTTAAAAGGGGAACTTTAACGCCCCGCCAACTCATCACTCACCCACTGCTTGCGAGCCTTACGCTGGCTGTTCCACACGGCCATCGCCTCGGTGGCTTCAACGCGTTGTTTGGTAAACACCAGCATGGACAGCGGGAACGCCACGATCAGGGCCAGCAGCGCCGACATGACAATGGGCACCGGCGCATCAATCACCACAGCCACGATCTGAATGACCACGGCAAGCAGAACGAAAAGGCCGAACCGCAGCGCCCCGTACTTCAACGCGGCGCGGTTAGCGCGCGAGCGGGCCTCCGGGTCAACGGTTGGCGCGGAGTCTGTGGTCTGGTTCGTCTTTGGGTCTGTCACAGCCATTGACCTTAGCCGTCCCTGGCGTTGTGTGGAGAACCAGTTCGAGCCAGTATGTTGGAAGGCATGGGTCGGTTAATTCTTTTGCTTCTGATCGTTCTGGCCGTCTGGCTGCTATGGCGCGCTTTCGGCCCAGGCAGTTCTGAACGCTACGGCCCGCTGCGGACCAAGAATGTGCAGCAGCCGCCCGCCATTAAAGGGCCGGACGATGATGAAGAGTTCCTGTGGAACATTGAGAAGAACCGGTTCAAAGAACGCCGCGCAAAGGAAGAAGCAGAGCGCCGCGTCCGGGAGGAAGAGGAACGCCGGCTGCGCCGCGAGCAGCAGCGAGAAGAGGAACAAGACGACTAGAGGGCCAGCGCTACACAGATCCTGATCTGCTGCAGGAATTCATTAAACTCGCAGGACATGCGACCGACTTTCCAAAGTCGATCACACCTATCCCCCGCAACTACTTCTTTTCTGTCCATTGCGGCTCAAGCCCCAGGGCCTGGGCGACGGCAACGACCTTCTCCCAGCGCACCCCGGCACCGCCACGTTCGATGGTGTGCAGCGTTGAGCGCGAGACGCCTGCGGCATCAGCGACTTCCTGCTGTAGGCGACCAGCCTCACGCCGGTACTGGGCAAGGGCGGCGCCGAGTTCAATCAAGACGGGGATGTCGCTGGCGGGCTTGCCTTGTTTATTGCGGGGATTAGGCACGCGAGGGCTCCTTCATGGGCAGAGCATAACAGAGTTCTAACAGGGTTTCAGCGGACTAACCATCCGAAAACCTAACTTGTTATTACAAGATACCCGCCCCTGAGGATTTTTACAGGCTAATTGAGCCCCGCGTAGGAGTGAAGGCCAGATGCAACGAGGTTGATGAAGAACAAGTTGAAGATACTTGTTGCAAAAGCAGCCACGTTGATCCACGCCGCCTTGGCGTTCTTCCAGCCGGCGGTAGCGCGGGCGTGGAGGTACGCGGCGTAGAGGATCCAGGTGATCAGGGCGACGGTTTCCTTCGGGTCCCAACCCCAGAAGCGACCCCATGCGACCTCACCCCAGATCGCGCCGAGCATGATGCCAATACCGAAGACAGGCAGGGTGATAATCGCGGTGCGGTAGGCGTAAGAATCCAGCTTCTTAGCGCTGGGCAGAGGCTTCGCAATCGCGCCGAAGAAGCCCTTCTCCTCCCCGCGCGGCTGCCAGATGCGCAGCAGGTACAGCAGGGAGAACATGCCGGAGATCAGGCCGATGGAAGCACCCACGGACACGGTGGACACGTGGAAGGGGTACCAGAAGCTCTGCAGTGCAGGCACGAGCGGAGCAGCCTGGGCATACAGCACGGTGGCGGCCAGGAAGAGCAGCACGATGTTCGGCGCGAGCAGCCACGGCCAAGTGGTGTGCCAGCCACGACGCTGGATGATCACGGCGGCGGCGACCATGGTCACAGCGGTCGAGGTGATCACAAACTCGTACATGTTGCCCATGGGGAAACGGCTCACGGACATGCCACGCGTGACCACAGCGACCACGTGGAAGATGATGCCCACCCACGTCAGGTACTGGGTGCTGCCAGCCATCTTGCGGGCGCGCAGGCGAGCGGCATCAATGTCCTCGTCAGTAACGGTGATGCTGCCTAGTTCAGACGAACGTGGCTTCTCCACCCCAGCACCGCCACCGACAGCGACGAGTTCTTTCTCCTCCACCGCAGCACGCTCACGCTTGAGGTCGATGACGGCCTGCGCGCGCATGGAGTGAATGCAGGAAAGAATCAGGCAAACAATATAAACAGCGAATGCCGTACGCAGCGACAAATCGGAAACGTCGGCGAGGGTGGAGTTGACCAACATGCGAATAACCCTACTCCACGCGCCCTCAACGCACCAAGGCTGTGGGGCATATCACTGCACGTCAGTGCCACTCTTCGGCATCAGAGTCGTCGTCAAGCTCAGCCTCGTGTGGGGCGCCATCGAGCTCTTGCTTATCGACGCCCCGGAGCACCGCCCCCACCACCTCATCAAACTCACTGCCCCACCCGGCGCGATCCGTTCGGGCGAGTCCTGCGAGTTCAATGTGCGTTCCGCCAGCAGCGGAAGGGGTGAAACGGACCCACACGCGGCGCCGTTTTATCAGCAAAGAACCAACAAGGGAACCTAATAACAGGGTGGTGACAACGAGTGCCCAGCCCTGGGTGGGGTCGCGGGAGATTTGGTAGTTGGCGTATTCAGCGGCGCCGTCGAAACGCAAGGTGATCTCCCCTCCTTCGGGGTTATCCCCTGCGGGAATGGTGACCTCCTCACCAGCACTAAGCATCACTCGTTCCACCCGCTCCAGTTCACCGGAGGCGATGAGGGATTGGTCGAGCTCAAAGAGATTCTGCGGGCGGCCGGTGTCCAGGCCGGCATCACCGATGTACAAGTCGAGGGAGACCGCCGGATCATTCATGGATGGGAAAGCCGACTGGAGCATGTCCCCGTTCGGGCCCGTCCACGCGGCGGTGGGGGCGAAGACGCCCTCAATGGCAATCTGGTTTTGGCGGCGCTCCATCAAATCCGGGTACATGCCCGCCGGCGGGTCAAAGCGCATGACGCCGGTGGACAGGAAGAAGGTCAGATCCGTGGGGCGGAACTGAATCATCTGGGTGCGTGTTTCACCGTTAGGCCACGTCACGGTGATCTGCGGGGCAAAACCGTGGCCCTGCAGATACACGCGGTCCCCACCCACACGCAGCGGGTGGTTTACCCGCAGGGTGTAGTCCTCCCAACCGCGCTGGTTCTCCCCCGGGTTCTTCGGCGGAGTGGAAGCCATCGCCTCCCCTTCCGCATAGGAGACCGTGGAGGAGAACGTGTCTGCCTGGCCATTGGGCAGGTAATCCGCGGTGAAGTCGTGGGAGACGAAGCAGAAGGGGGTGAGCCCGGTGCCGTCGAAAAGCGGGCCGGCGCGGAAGGTATCAAAGTTGGCGGGGGACGTATTGCAGAATTCGCGCGACTGCTCCACGGGCACCGCGAACTCTGATTCTGAATTGGTTACCACGATGACCTGGCCTTCGTAGAACACCATCCGGCCGAACGCGAAGACCGCGATGATGGCCACGATGGCCACGTGGAAGATGAGGTTGGCCAGCTCACGCGAATAACCGCGCTCCGCGGAGATGGACACAGCACCCGCGCGATCTTCCTTAGCGGTGTACTCCGCCACCCGCCAGCGCTTGAACTGGGCTTTGGCGTGCTGCACTGCCTCTTCGAGCGGCACATCCACATCACCATCAGCATGGAATGGCATGCGGTGCAGGTACTTCGGCGCGCGCGTCGGCTTCGCCTTGTACGCGCGGTAATGGTCGATAGAACGCGGAATGATGCAGCCGATCAAGGAGATGATCAGCAAAGTCAGCAGCGCCACAAAGAAGGGGGAGGCGAACACATCGAACAAACTCAATGCGTCATAGATCTTGCCCATCGTCGGGTTCGCCGCGATGTACTCATCCACCTTGCTGGCGTTTACTTCCCGCTGAGGCAACAGCGCACCCGGCACCGCAACGACGGACAGCAGGAACAACAACACCAGCGCCGTGCGCATGCTGGTCAACCAGTGCCAGGTGCGCTTAGCCCACAATGTCATGGCAGACCTTGCGGAAGAGTTCGCGGAGGGTTTCGCGGGAGAGAGCATAAGAATCTATCGACTATTCAGTAGTTCTAGAGCACGGTGGCGCCGTAACCGAAAACCAGCTGGCGGGTCCAGGAGATGAACACATTCCAGGCCCCGGTGAGCAGCAACAAACCAACCAGCACCATGGCAACACCGCCGATGATTTGGATGGTACGCGAATGCTTACGCAAAAAGCCCACGGCCTCCACCATCTTGGCGGAGCCCAGTGCCAGGAGCAGGAAGGGAATGCCCAGGCCAAGGCAATAAGCAATTACCAGCACGATGCCACGAGCAGCGGTCATGCCTTCGGTGCCCACGGAGACTGAAATCACCGCGCCGAGAGTGGGGCCCACGCACGGTGTCCAGCCGAGCGCGAACACACCGCCGAGCAGCGGCGCACCCAACCACGTGGCCCACTTCTTAGGCTGCATGCGGGTGTCTTTCTGCAGAATCGGCACACTCCCCATGAACACCAGGCCCATGATGATGGTCACCACACCACCGATGCGCATCAAGGTGTCAGAATTCAACGCAATAACACTGATAGCACCGAAGACTGTCACCGTGGCCAGCAGGAACACCGCGGTAAAGCCCGCAATGAACAGCGCCGCTGCAACAACCACCGCTCCCTGGCGGCGTTTGCCCACGGTTATTTCCCCCTCTTTCATCTTCACTTCCCCACCGACAATGCCGGTGAGGTACGACAGGTACCCCGGCACCAGTGGGATCACGCAGGGGGACGCAAAGGACACGAGACCGGCCACGGCTGCTGCGAAGAAACCCGCGAAAAGCGGGCCGTTAGAAACTAGGTCCGCAAACGTATGACCCATTTAGTTCTCACCCGCCAGGCGGTCCGTGACCTCAATGATCTCGGACGCGGTTACCTCACGCAGGAACACTGCCGCGGGGCGGTGCTGCTTGTCCAGGATGATCGTGGTGGGAATGACGGAGGTGGGAATACCACCCAAGGCCGCGGCAGTCCGGAAAGGCGGGTCATAGATGGACGGGTACGTCACCCCGTTGTCCGTGAGAAAGTCCCGGGAGATTTCCGGCTGGTAGTCACGGACGTTGATGCCCAGGATCGTGCCGGAGGGCTTGCCGTCCACAGTCTGGCCAGTCAAGTGTTCCTGCACCTCCTGCAGGTCATCCACCTCCGCACGGCACGGCGCGCACCACTGGCCCCATGCGTTGAGCACCACCATCTGTCCTTCAAAGTCCGACAAGGAAATCTGCGTGCCCGGCTCCATCAAAGACTCGCCGGAAAATTCCGACAAGGGAGCACGATCCGCCTCGTCGTAGAAAATCTCTACCTGGCCGCCGGGTGAGTGGAAGGCAAAAGTCTCACTCGAACCAGGCACAGCGCAGGCAGACATCCCGAACGCGCCGAGGAGTGCCACGCTTGACAGAACCATGGCATGAAAGCGACGCATCTAAATCCCCTTCGCTGGTTCAGCGTAGGACCAGGACTTCAGGGTGTCCCCTTCAAAGACCAAGGAGGTCACACTGGCCAAGTCACACTTTCGCGTCGCCGGACTATGTGGCAAAGGCTTGCCTTGGGCCCAACGCTGCACCATCACGATGGGCAGCTGATGGGACACGAGCACTGCTTCATGGCCCTCAGCCTCAGCCCGAGCCTTATCCACGGCGCGTCGCATCCGCTCCAGAATCTCCGTATACGGCTCACCCCAGCTGGGCTTCAACGGGTTGACCATGTGGCGCCACCGGATCGGGTTGAACAGCTGGCTACGAAGCCCCTTCGTGCGCAGCCCCTCGAAGATATTGCCGGACTCAATGAGGTCCCGGTTCGTTTGAATCTCCAACCCAAGCACTTCTGCGATCGGTGCCGCGGTTTCCTGCACGCGCTCCAGCGGGGACGCTGCCAGGTAGGTCACGTCCTTGCCTTCAAAGCTCGCGGCGGTACGTGCCGCCATGGAGCGGCCACGGGAACTCAAGTGAAAATCAGGGAGTCGCCCGTAGAGCAATTTCTGCGGGTTGTGCACTTCCCCGTGTCGGACGAGGTGGACAACGGTCTCAACCATGACAAGCCCTCCTCTTTAAAACTGCAGTTTTCATGGAATTGCTGGACGCAGGGGGTGCGTCCGATTAAGTCAAAGTGTGCCTGGGACATAGTCACGGACACAAACCCAGACACAACGCGATTACTAATCCTATTGGTTGATACTGGTTGCATGCAGGAGGGTGCACCCGTGGATAATTGATGCATGGGTGCCCAGACAATTCCGGAAGTCACGCTTCGACAGGACGCGGACCACGAGGTCACCGCGATTATTACGGCCTCAAGTGCTGCTATTCGACGTTTGAAGGTAGACGAACGCCCTTTACTCAAGAGCTTCGACCCCACTCCCCGACCACCGGGTGCAGCCAATATTGTGCTGGCACCGTGGCCAAACCGCGTCGCGGATGCAACGTTCACCTTCAACGGCGTGACCCACCAATTGGAGGTCACCGAAGCTGAACGTGGGCATGCCATCCACGGGTTCACGTGGGGGCGGATCTTCGACATCGTGGATCACACCGACAACAGCGCGACGCTGCGCACCGTCCTGGGCCCGGAGCCTGGCTGGCCGTGGCAGATTGAGCTCACCGTGACGTACACGCTGACGGATACCGGGATCACCGGCACGATGACAGCGCGCAACATCACCCCGGCTGACAGTGACCACGGCCCCGCACCATGCGCTTTGGGTGTGCACACCTACTTAGACCCCCAAGGTGCACCTCTCGATGAGTGCACGCTGCACCACACCATCGAAGAGCGCCAACCGGTGGACTCCCGCAACATTCCCACCGGCCCACGCCAACCGTGGCCGGCCAGCCCGATGCACATGAACGGGGTGTACCTCGACGACGCGGGGTTTGATTCGGTGGAACACCCACACATTGCCCGGCTGGTGGATGGGGATGGGCGCGGGGTGGAACTAGAGGCGCACGCAAACATGCCCTGGACCCAAATCTTCACCTCCCCGCAGCGGGAGTTGGCTGTCGAACCGATGACCGCGCCTCCGAATGCCCTGGCCACGGGCGAAGACCTGACCGTGCTGGAACCTGGTGAGCGTATAAGCGTGAGCTGGACCGTGCGGGCGATTAATAATTGAACAACGAGTAACTAAATACGGAACCCGTAACTCAACAGAAAGCGAGTGTCCGCCATGGATACAGCCCTCAGGCTCGACGCCTCCTGGGTCGACTACATGCTCGTCGCGGTATTTTTCGCGTTCGTGCTGGGGATTGGATGGGCCGCGAAGCGCGGCGTGTCCTCGTCGATTGATTTCTTCCTCTCCGGCCGCGGGCTACCCGCCTGGATCACCGGTTTGGCCTTCATCTCGGCGAACCTCGGCGCGGTGGAGATCATCGGCATGTCTGCCAATGGTGTGGAATACGGCGTGCAGACCATGCACTATTTCTGGATCGGCGCCGTGCCCGCCATGATCTTCCTCGGCATTGTGATGATGCCGTTCTACTACGGCTCCAAAGTCCGCTCCGTCCCGGAATTCATGCTCAAACGCTTCGGCCCGGCCGCACACTTGGTTAATGCGATTTCCTTCGCGGTCGCACAGCTACTCATCGCCGGCGTGAACCTGTTCCTGCTGGCCACGGTGGTGGAAGCACTGCTGGGTTGGCCGCTGTGGTCAACGCTCGTTGTTGCCGCCGTGATCGTTCTGGCCTACATCACACTGGGTGGTCTGTCTGCAGCGATCTACAACGAGGTGCTGCAGTTCTTCGTCATCGTTGCCGCGCTGCTGCCACTGACCATCATTGGTCTGCGCCACGTGGGTGGCTGGAGTGGACTGAAGGAAGCTATCAACGATCCGAGCCACTTCTCCACCTGGCCTGGCCAGGACATCTCCGGATTCAACAACCCGGTGTGGTCCGTCGTGGGTATCGTGTTCGGCCTCGGCTTCGTGCTGTCCTTCGGTTACTGGACCACCAACTTCGTTGAAGTTCAGCGCGCTATGGCGTCTGATTCGTTGTCCTCGGCGCGCAAGACTCCGATCATCGGCGCATTCCCCAAGATGTTCATCCCCTTCATCGTGGTTGTGCCGGGCATGGTCGCGTCCGTCCTGGTCACCCCGATCATGGAGGGTGCTGCCAATCCGAATGATGCGGTGCTGTACCTCATGCGCGATTTGCTGCCCAATGGTCTTCTCGGCGTGGGTATCGCTGGCCTGCTGGCTGCATTCATGGCCGGTATGGCAGCGAATATTTCGTCCTTCAACACCGTGTTCAGCTATGACCTGTGGCAGACCTACGTGGTCAAGGACAAGGACGATGATTACTACCTGCGCGTTGGCCGCCTGGCCACCGTCGGCGCAACCGTGATCGCTGTTTTTACGGCGCTGCTCGCCGCCAACTTTGGCAACATCATGGACTACCTGCAAACGCTGTTCGGCTTCTTCAACGCCCCGCTGTTTGCCACCTTCATCCTGGGTATGTTCTGGAAGCGCATGACCCCGCACGCCGGTTGGTCCGGCCTGGTGGCAGGTACCGCTGCCGCCATCATCTTCTGGGCTTGCTCGCTGGGTGAGGACCCACTGGTCAGTCTGCCCGGCCAGGGCACCGCATTCGTCGCTGCCTCCCTGGCGTTCACAGTGGACATCCTCGTGTCCGTCATCGTATCCCTGTTCACCACCCCGAAGCCGGATGAGGAGCTCGTGGGCTTTGTCCGCAGCGTCACCCCGAAGGACCAGCTCGTTGATGCTTCTGAGGCCACCCTGCCGTGGTACCAGCGCACCATCCCGCTTGGTGTGATCGCTCTTGTCCTTGTCATCGGCCTGAACTTGATGTTCCTCTAAAGGAAGTGATTCTTATGGCTAATTCACAAGCAGAAACCGCAACGTTTGATATCCGCAACGTCATTGGCGCGCTGCTGGGTTTCTATGGGATCGTGCTGATCATCTGCTCCTTCGTACTCGACCCGGGATTCAATGTGGACGAGAAGATCCCTAAAGAATCCAGCGACAATCTGCGGGTGGGCATCGCCCTTGCTGTCACTGCGCTGGTGTTCTTCCTGTGGGCACGGTTGCGCCCAATCGCCTTCAACCCCGACACATTGGAAGCAGCAGAGTAGATGACTGAGTTGAAGATCACGCGTACGACATTGTCTGATGGCCGTGAGCTCATCTACTTCGATGAGCCCGGCACACCGGACCGCACCGCCACCGATGAGCGCGGATTGCCGGAGGTGCTCACCGAGTCCTGGATGCGGCGTGACCCGCTCACCGGTGAGTGGGCGATTTATGCCGCGCACCGACAGAACCGGACCTTCCTCCCGCCCGCGAATGAGGACCCGTTGGCCCCCACACGCCCCGGCCAGAAGCCGAGTGAGATCCCGGAGGATGACTACCAGGTTGTCGTGTTTGAAAACCGCTTCCCGTCCTTGAGCATGCGGTTGGATGTGCCGGAGGGGTATAGCCCGTTCGTCGATAGCCAAGAGCTTTTCGAGCGCGCTCCTGCGTGGTCACGCTGCGAGGTTGTGTGTTTCACGCCGGACGCGAATGGCTCATTCAAGGATCTGCCACTTACCCGCAAGCGCGCGCTTATCGACGTCTGGGCCCACCGCACCGCCGAACTCTCCGCCCTCGAACCGGTCAAAGCCGTCTTCCCGTTTGAGAACCGCGGTGAGGAAATCGGCGTGACCTTGCACCATCCGCACGGTCAGATTTATTCCTACCCGTTCGTCCCACCCCGCATGGCCGCGATTGCACGCCAGGCACAGTCTCATCGCGCAGCGCATGGCACATCGCTTTTCGACGCGCTCTTGGCCGCCGAACTCACCTCCGCCCGCCGCATCATCGAGGCGACGGACCACTTTGTGGTGTTCACTCCCGCCGCGGCGAAGTGGCCACTAGAAGTCATGGTGATGGCTAAGCGTGCGGTGCCGAATTTCGCTGAACTGACCACTGCTGAACGTGATGATCTTGCGGTGATCTGCGACAAGCTCTTCGCCTCGGTGGATCAGTTCTTCCCCGGCATTGAACGCACCCCGTACATCGCCGCATGGAACCAAGCGCCGGTGGATGCCCCGGAGGATGGGCGCTTCCACCTCCAGCTGTTCTCTCTCATGCGCTCCCCCGGCCGCATGAAGTTCTTGGCTGGGAGTGAATCCGGCATGGGCGCGTGGATCAATGACACCACCCCTGAGGTCATCGCCGCCACGTTGAAGGAGGCCTACCAGTGATTGTTTCTTCCACCCGCAGCCCCGACCGTCTCAGCACCGATGCGCGCGCATTCTTCACTGAGCACATTGGTGGCACCGCCACCGGAGTGTGGGTTGCTCCTGGCCGGGTGAACCTCATCGGTGATCACGTGGACTATGCCTTCGGTGTGTGCCTGCCCTTTGCCACCACCATGGCCACCGCCGTGGCTGCCCGCGCGCGGGAGGACAGCATTGTGCGTATGGTCTCCCACTCCCCCAACGGCGAGATCCTCGATGCCGAAGTGGATCTGGCAGAACTCTCTACCGCCAGCTCGGAGCCTGGCTGTTTGCCTGATTGGCGTGGCTACATTGCCGGCACTGTCCATGCCCTCATCGGCGATGCCACATCCGGCCTGGACATCGCGGTGATCTCCGATGTGCCGTTGGGTTCTGGCCTATCTAGCTCCGCTGCTTTGGAGTGCGCTGTTGCTGTTGCCGTGCGTGACCTGTTGGCGTCGGTGACGACTGATGATCAGATCATCGCCGCCACCATGCGCGCTGAGAACCACTACGTGGGTGCTAACACCGGTGGCTTGGACCAAAACGCCGTGGTTCGTGGCCGTGAAGGTTTTGCCCTGGCCCTCGATTTCCTGGCTGGCACCCACGAGCAGGTTCCGTGCAATTGGGAGGGCTACCAGCTCCTTGTCTCTGACAGCCGTGTTGAACACTCCCACGTGACGGGCGAGTACAGCTCCCGGCGCGGTCTCATCGACCAGGTTGCTGCTGCCCTTGACTGCACGTTCCGTGAGGACGATGTGGTGGACCGCGCCGTGGAATGGGCATCTTCAGCTGGATCCGGTGCCACTGACCTCACTGCAGACGTCGTACGTCGCCGTGTGCGCCACGTACACACGGAAACCGCCCGCACTCTCCGTGCGATTGCGGCACTCAAGGCTGGCGATATCCCTCAGTTTGGTCAGCTGATGAATGAAAGCCACGCCTCGTTGCGTGATGATTTTGAGATCGTCCCGGACGCCCTCGAAACTGCTGTTCAGGCCGCAATGTCCACTGGTGCAGTGGGCGCCCGCATCACCGGTGGTGGTTTTGGTGGGTCCATCATCGCCCTATGCCGAGATGAGGATGTTGATGCGGTGGCCGCAGCTATCACTGCTGACACCACCGCCCAAGGCCACCCCACTCCGGTGATCTACGCGACCAGTGCGCAGGATGGCGCCCGGCGCGTGGATTAGCTCGCGGTATTAGCTCACGCTTTGCGTGCGGTCTTGGACTGCCCGCGGAAGACACCGAAGAACACCACGACGATAAGGCCGATGGCGATCCAGTTGGCCACCTTGGAGTACTGCTCAAGCACAAACACGACGGGCTCGCCGATCGACCAGCCCAGGCCGAAGTAGAGGAAGGACCACATGGTCTTCGCCACAAAGTCGAGGACCATGAACTTCTTCACATCCATGCCGGTTGCGCCACACAAAACAAAGACAACGAACGCGATGGGCAACGGGATGGGCAGGTACGCAAGGAAAATGGCTACCCAGCCGAGGCGGTGGAACCAGCCCTCCACGCGCTTGAAGTTCTTCTCCGTGCGCTTGGAGTTTTGCGCCTGCACCTCCAAAATGCCGCGGCCCCACAGTTTGCCAGCCCACCAGTACACCCAGTCAAACTTGATGTTCACCAGCGAGCCAATGAGCAGGAACCACAACCAGCCCGGTGCTTCACCCACCGCGGCGAGCGCGCCCGTTGAGGCCGCACCAATGCGCGAGCCCGTCACCGCCAGCAAGATCGGTGGATCCAAACCGAGCAGCCACGCGCGCAGCGGGATCATGGACATGCCAAAGATGCCCACGAAGCCAAACCAGGCCAGGCACCAGTAGTCCGACTTCGTCGGCTTAGAGTTCCACGGCAGACCGGGTTGCTCCCACCATTCCGGTTCTTCTTTGTTCGAACCTTCTGGCACACCTGACGTATCTGGCTGATCGGGTTCCACCGGATCAACCATCTCCTCGTTGCCTGTTGGCTCCTGCTCTTTGTGCATGGCACCCAAAACTACACGGGGTTGAAGCGATCTACGCAGTGGGCACTTCATCCGCGGTCGCACGGGCATGGGCGATGACATTGGGGATGCCAGGGCCGCTTACCCATGCGCCGGTTGCAGAGATACCGGGGATCTGCGCGATCATTTCGTCTGCTTCGGTGGCCGCAGCCTTGTTGGCATCGGTGGCTTCCGGGAAGGCACCGAACCAGCGTTGGACGTAGATTTCTTCCAGTCCGGCAGCACGGCCATCAAAGCCGGTGACCTTTGTCAGGTCATCTAGGGCCCAATCCACCAGGTCATCCTCATCCGCATGCGCTTCGGCATTGAGAGTTGCGCGGACCAGTGCGCCCGCGCGCTGCGCGAGATGTGGCCAACGCTGGGAAGAGAACACGAAAGACTCGGTATGGACGCCTTGCGCACCGTCCGCACCGTCCGCAATGCGGATCTCCGCAGCCTCTGGCAAGCCCTCGCCGGTGGCAAAGCGCATGCCCACCACAACCCTGTTGGCCAACTTCACCTTCGCCAACGCTTGTGCAGCATCCGCATCCACTTGCTTGAGCAAAAGCGCGGCGGTCGGTGCCGGCACAGCCAGGACAACGTGGTCGTACAGCTTGTCTTCCCCACCTTTGAGGCGGAAGCCCTCTTTGCCGCTTTCCTTATCCGTCGCACGCGTGATGCCGGAGATGAACGCATCAATGTAAATATCAGCACCGGATTCCTCTGCGAGCTTCTCCGTTAGCTCCTGGAGGCCGTGGCGGAAGGTGGTGGTGCGGGGGACGTCGATAAGCGAAAGCTCCTTGCCATCCCACAGCATGGTTGGCGCATCGCTGGGTTCGACGAGGGACCCGGTGAGGCCGAGCTTCTCGACGAATGCGCGCGTGACGTCGGTGGGAATGAAAGATTCCGCACCGATGTCCGTGGGGCCACCTTCGAATGCGACGGTATGGAGTTTGCCGCCGATGCGATCGGTTGCTTCATACACATCGACGCTCGCGCCCCTAATGTGCTTGGCCGCGGTGAGCCCTGCCAACCCGGCACCGATAACAGCGATGTTTGTTTTAGCCATTGTTCTCTCCGTTGACCAGTTCAGAAATAGTCTCCGGCTCCACGCGATCCTCATTCGGGAAACTACGCGCGCGCATAGACAACCCCTCGATGAGCAGCGAAGAACCAAGCATGAGCACGGTTGCCGCGATCGGCGGAATGACACCGGCCACCGCACACACCAACATGAGGCCGTTGTAGATCCACGCCAGCGCCAAGTTGCGGTCAATGACCTCACACACCTTGCGGGCGTGCGACACAAGCTGCGGCACCGCCATCACATCATGGCGCAACAACACCGCAGACACCGTGCGCCCGCGACGGCGGGAAAACTCCAGCTCCTCCGAATCCGCATACATGATGCTCACCGTTGCTGCGCGCAGCGCATCACGTACGGACGCATCACCGACCAAAGCGACCTCCGCCCCCGCCGCCTGAAGGTTGCGGATTGCCCCGGCCTTCCGGTTATTCGTAATACCCGCCAGCACGTTGGAGATACCCAAGAAATCCGCAAAACGACGAGCCACCGGGTACGTATCCCGCGTGAGCATCACCGTTTCCACGCCCATCTGCTCCAAGCGGGACACAGCCTCATCGGCGTCGTCCTTGAACGGGTCATACAACGTGATCACGCCACGGTCCTTGCCCTTCCACCGCACAACCACGGGGGTACCGCCCGAGGTGGCAGCCACCGCCAAACGGCCACGCAGGTGAGACAGATTCACCGGCCGCCACAACAAGGCATCAACCTGGGTGGATGTCTCACGGCCCTCCTCATCCACAAACACCAGATTCACGCGCGCGCTCACATCTCCGCTCGGCTCCGTGGCCACATTCACCAATTCATAGCGCGTGGGTAGATCCGGATTGTTGTCCGTCTGAGTCTTCGCCTCACGTGCCCCCTGCACCAGCGCGCGCCCGGCCGGGGTGTCCGATTCCATGGACACCGCACCGGCGATGCGGAGGATCATCTCCTCGCTCTCCCCTTCCGCCGGTGTCACCGTTTCCACACACATCTGGGACTTTGCCAGGGTGCCCACGCGGTTGAACACAACCGTGTCCACCGTCTCCAACGAACGCAGCGTATTACCATCACGCAACAACACACCGTTGCGCGCCGCGGACTCAATACCCAACCGCAGCGCCAACGCTGGGGACAATGCCAACGCCACCGGTGCGATGCCAGCTAGAACCGCCAAAGAAGTACGCAAAGCCGCGTTGTAATCGCCCGAAATCAAGCCCCACAAAATGAAACTGAAAAAGGCCACGGTCATCGATACCGGCAACAGCCGTGCAGCACTCTGGGCATACTGGACCGTCGCGTACCGCTGACGCACCTCTACATCCCGCAGCCACTGCATCACCACCAACCAGCGCGTTGCATGGCCGGTGCGCTGCGCACGCACCTTGATCTCCCCGGATTCAATCACGGAACCGGCATAGACGGTGGAGCCGACTTTGACGTCGTTGGGCTCGTGGACGTCGATAAGCCCCTGCTTCAAACGAGCCTTGCCACCGATGACCTTGCCGTCAGCAGGAATGACCTCACCAACATGCACCACAATGTCATCGCCGCGGTTGATCTCAGCAACCGGGATGAGCTCCTTATCAATCTCCGCGCGCCCCCGCATTTTATTAATGCGGATGTACTCAACCTCCGGGTTGAGTGATTGATCCGCCATCTCATCAATCAACAACCGGCGCGCACGAATGGAATACCTCCGGCCGATGAGCAGCAACAACGTGATCCCGCACGCCACATCCAGGAACAACTCGGGGCCATGATCCGTACCCAACGTCGTAGCAAACCACGTGAACCCTGAATGCCCACCACGCTGCCCCGTCGGCGCGAGAAGAATCACCGCGGCGGACCACAAATAAGCAATGATGATGGCCACAGAACTCGCGCCATCAAGCGCCGTAATACCGCGCCGCACACCACCCGCCAGCGCACGGTGGAAAGGAAACGCACACCACGTGACTACCGGGGTGGCCAAGGCGAGCTCAATCCACTGCCAGCCATCAAACTGCGCCGCCTGAACATACGCCAGCACCAACACCGGAAGAGTGAGCACCAGCGCAACCCACATGCGCGCCGGCGTAATCAGATCACGTGCGGTGTACAGAACATCGTCTTTCCTGTCCCGCTTCACCGGGTCCTTGCTCTGGTTCTTCCGCTGCGCCTCCTCGCGTCGCGCCCGCGGACCGAAACCCGCCTGCCGCGCTCGATCCAGGGAACGCTGTGCTGAACGACGGCGACGACGCAGCTGAATCGGAACATCCTTTGTTGCCTTACGCCGCACATAATGCTCAGCACTTTCCACCGCCGCCGCGTAACGGAACATCGACGTATCAGTCAACGAAGCCTCAATGCCAAGCTCCGCAAACTTATCGACGATCACCTCCGGCCTCGTATCCACCGTCGCCGTCACCCACGCCGTTTTACGCGGATGAACCACACGGCACTCCACCCCGTCGAGCTCTTCCACCGCGGCCTCAACCATGTCAATATCCGGCGCCGGTGGCAGATTCTTCAACACGAAGGAATAGGACACATGTGGCCTGTCCTCAACATCCGCCGCAAACCAAACGGATGCCTCCCCCGGCTTTTCTTCCACGCCAATACCCGCCTCACGCGCAGCATCCATCGCATCCTGGATGGAACGGCCAAGCTGCTCATGGGACTCCGTCACCGGGTCCGGGTGTTCACCGTTGTTCTCTGGGTTGGTCATGGCTACTCTTTGCTCTTTATTCTTGGCTTCATTCTTGGCTTCATTGGAAGCGTGGACTCATCTCATCCACATACGCGTTTGAATCCGGACGAAACGCTAGAAGCATAGCCACAACCAGCAGAACCACCACAACCATGGACACCCACGCCGTTAACTGCACCACAAACGACGCCAAGTGCAAGAAACACGTTAAAGCCACGCCCACACCAGCCCAACGGCGCGCGGTACTGCTGCCTTTGGGGAAATACGCTGCTGCGGACACCAGCCACAGCGTGAGAATAATGCTGCCCCACGCCGTGACCCGCATGTTGGTCATGTACCTTTGGCGAAATTCTTCGTCGGCGACATCACCCAAGAGTTTGCTCACATCATGGATCACGTCATCACCGGGATAGCCGTTGGCCAGCAGCGTGAACGCGGTGAGCAGCATCAGTACACCCGCGGTGCAGATGAGATAGAACGCCACACGCAGGTTGCGTGGGCAGCCCTGCCCTGCTGTCCACGCTGAGGACCTGTGATTGCGGTTTGGATCATTCGGATCCGTCACCATCGTGGGAAACATACCGGCCATGGTCTTTAGTCTGCCTCAGATCACTTGGGGCCGTGCGGTGTCTTCGCATCCTTTGAGGTATTGGGCTTGGCTGTCCACTTGCGCACCTCATCCTGGGTGGCAAAAACAATGGCGCACACGCCGGCCACTCCCGCGATGATCTGCATCGCCCCATCTAAGGCGATCAGTGGTGTCGGTACAGCACTGCCACTGACTGGCACTGCAAAGATCAGCATGACGCGTAGCGCGAAGTAACCGCCGAAAACCATGAGCAACTTCAGTGCGTTTTCCGCCCAAGAGGCCTGCTTAGCCACTGCCCGCACCGCAATAGCCAGCACCACCACGATGGCTAAGGCAAACAGCGCCGCAATGCCCACGGAAGCGTACGCAAGCAGCATCATGTTTGCATCTCCAACCTCCTTCGCCGCGGATGGACGAGCCTGCTTCGCCTGCTCAATCATCGCGGATGGATCCAGCAGGACCGCAGCTACGGAGAACATCTGGTGAATCACCTCACCACACAGCATGACAATGGCGGTGAGCACAAACAGGCGCACTGCCTCCGGCTTCCCCGGCTCCTCGGCAGCAGCTGGGGCAATGTAGCTTGGGGGCGTGCCCCGATCAGGTGTGGTCATAGTGATGAAATCACTGATCCTTCCAGTCCCGGAATCTCCGAGCTGACAAATGAGCTTAGAGGCTTAAGAACGGCGCGCGCGACGCTTCTTGCGCGGCGGCGGCAGCTGGCCAGCAGCACGCAGTCCAGCAACATGCTCAGCCAACGCATCAACCAGGGATGGTACGTCAGCCGATTCCGGCACAACATCAACGCGCAGGCCCTGTTCCTTGGCTTCCGCCGCGGCCATAGGGCCAATGCAGGCGATGATGGTGCGGGCATGTGGCTTACCGGCGATACCCACCAGGTTCTTCACGGTGGATGCGGAGGTAAAGCACACGGCATCAAAACCACCAGTCTTGATCATGTCGCGCACCTCCGGTGCCGGCGGGGCGGCACGGACGGTGCGGTACGCCACCACATCGTCCACCTCCCAGCCGCGCTCCTTGAGGCCTTCCACCAAAACGTCGCCACCAATATCAGCGCGCGGGAGCAGCACGCGGCCCACCGGATCGATCTCTTCCACGTAATCCGGGAAGACATCGACCAGGCCCTGGGCGGTCTGCTTCGTGCGATGTGGCACCAGTTCAGGGATCATGCCACGGGCACGAATCGCATCAGCGGTTTTTTGCCCCACTGCCGCCAAGTGCACACCAGCAAAGGAGCGCGCATCCAGCCCGAGTTCTTCAAACTTGTCCCACACGGCATCCACACCGTTGACGGAGGTGAACACGATCCACTGGTAGCGGCCCTCAACAATGCCCTTGATCGCGCGATCCATCTGCGCCGGGTTACGCGGCGGTTCCATAGAAATCGTGGGCACAGACTGTGGGATAGCGCCGTAGTAGTTCAACCGCGCGTTCATCGGCCCGGCGTGCTCCTTCGCACGCGGGACCAGCACGCGCCAGCCGTACAGCGGGCGGTTCTCCCACCAGGAGTACTTCGAACGGTCATCCACCGCGGTACCGATGGTGACAACGAGCGTGCCATCCAAATCCGCATCCAGCTTGCCCACCGTGCCCAACGTCGCATCAAACGTGCGCTGCAGTCGGGTCGTACCGTTGACCGTGACCGTCAACGGAGTTTCCGGGGAAAAGCCCCGCGCGGTGAGCTCCGCACTGATCACCGGCAGGTGCTCAACTTCCGCCTGAAGCACAAGCGGCTGCGGTGCGGCAGCCAGGCCATCCCAATCAATCGGCTCATTAGCCAGGTCAGCCTCGGTGTACGTGGACCCCAGCGCGATGCCCGCAAAGGACGGCACGGTCGACGGCAACGACATGCCCGGCACAACCTGGAATTCAATCCCGGCAGCCGCCACAGCAGAAATCTCCTGCATGACAGCATTTCGGGTCAACGGGTTACCCGCAACAAGTCGAATCACGTCACCATCGCCCGCATCACCGCGATCAATCGCAGCAGCCGCCTCATCCAAAGCGACCTCAAGCTTTTCGACGATCCCTTCCCCATCCGGCGCCCACTCCGACACCTCCGCCGCCGTCGGATCAGCCGGTTTAGCCGGTTTACGGCGCGCACCGGCTTCCTTCGCTTTGGCGCACATCTCCTCATAGGCAGCAGCAGCCGCTTCAAGCTTCTCCGCCGGGACAGGAAGCACCGAACCAACAACATCACGCACGCCTGCGGAGACATCCGGATCAACAACCGCAACGGCATTGCGCTCCAGCACGTCACGCGCACGGATAGTCAACAGATCCGGATTACCCGGACCTGCGCCGACGAAAATGACCTTCCCCCGCAGAGCAGCCAATTCTGGGTCGCCAGAACTAGCGGTAGCTGCCTTTTTGGGCGCGGCTAAGGGCGTGGAGGCACTCGTCATTGACACAAATCTCTTCTAAAACAGACTGCTAAAACTGGGTGAACCTAAAAATTCACAGGGTAGCCGTCGCGCCTGCTAGATCCTCCGAATCAGCGTTCAGGGGACCATATGAATAGCAGTGCCGACGGCATGTGGTAGTTACACCTTAAATTGAGCAGCCGGAAATAAAAAACTGACGCCTACACCATCACCCTTGAAGTGCCGCGGCAAGCTCCGCGTTATCCACTTCCCAACACGCGAATTCCTCACCATCAATGACCACCACGGGAACGCGGTCGCCGAATTCGGTGGCGAGTTCGGGGTCCCCGTCGACGTCGATAAGCACTAACTGCGCACCCGCATCCGCGACAACCGGCTCAATCTGCGCGGCCACACGCTCACAAGAACCGCACGTCGCACGCACCATGAGTTCAACCAGCACCTTCCAACCCCTCTCCAACGCGTTGGGCGCCTACGATGGACTAGGCTACCGCCACCAGCACGACCGAAAGGACACACCCCGTGAGCCCAATCAATGGACCCCGCTCACAGTGGTCCCACTCGCGGGGCAACGTGCGCCGCTTCATCGAAAGCACCGCACTCCCGCCTATCGACGATGACCATCAGCGCAAAGCCGGCCTCGCCGCCGCCCGCGCCGCCGTCGAAGCCGGTGGCATCCGCATCACCACCCCCGACCCCGACATCCCCCAACACGTCACCGCCGCCGCCTTTTTCGACGTAGACAACACCCTCATCCAAGGCAACTCCCTCATCGCCCTTGGCTACCAACTGTTCAAACGGCGCTACATCAAACTTGGGGATATCTTCCCCTACCTCATCGCCCAAGTTCGCTACCGTGTCTTCGGCTCCGAACTCCCCGACGCCATGGCCTCAGGCCGGGAAAAAGCACTCAGTGTGGTCAAGGGGCAAAGCGTGGAAGAACTCACGCAACTGTGCACCGACATCGTGGAAAACCACCTGGTGGACCGCACCTACCACGGCACCCGCGAACTCGCCGCCATGCACATCGCCGCCGGCGAACAAGTGTGGCTCGTCTCCGCCACCCCGGTCCAAGTCGGACAAGCACTGGCCGGACGCCTCGAATTCACCGGCGCCTTGGGCACCGTCGCCGAAGAAAAAGACGGCAAATTCACCGGCCGCCTCGTCGGCGACATCCTCCACGGCCCCGGTAAAGCCCACGCCGTCCAAGCACTAGCGGAAGCCCAGGGCCTAGACCTCAAGGAGTGCACCGCCTACTCCGACTCCGTCAACGACATCCCCATGCTCTCCCTCGTTGGCACCCCCGTAGCCATCAACCCTGACCGCCAACTACGCAAACACGCCGAGAAAAATGGCTGGCTCATCCGCGACTACCGTCCGGTCCGCCGCGCTTTCACCGAGGCCTTCATTCCTTTGTTGGTTGTCGGTGGGGTTGTGGCCCTGATGAAGGGGTGGAAAGCCGCCCGGAGGAAGAAGTAAGGTTCTTTGTGCACGATTCCGGGGACTTAAGGGCAGTCCTAGGGTTTTAGAGGGATCCGTGCACGATTCCGGGGAGTTAAGGGCACGCGGACACTGGGGCTGGGGCTTAAGGGTCAAAAAGTGTGTCTGGATTGGCTGATTTCCAGTAGGTGACCTGCATTAACGTTGAAAGTATATGCT
>NZ_JASPJJ010000016.1:0-56293 GCF_030232825.1 Corynebacterium sp. MSK044 | reverse complement strand
GATGCCGGCGCCACATTCATGCTCGACCCAACACCACAACCACAAGAAAAACAATAACCATGCACTCAGGACTTGAATATATTGATGGTTAGTGGCATGTCGGGGATCCCGGTATCGGACCAGAGGAAGACTGGATGATCAGCGTTGCTGAACTTATGCTGTGCTTTATCACCATTCATACCGATAATGGCAATCATGAGTTCTTCTTCGGCGCGAATCCCGTGATGGTTTTCGGCGTTGAACCGGAGCTGGTACCGGATTATGACATTGATGAATTCATCGACTTCTTTACCACTGCTTACCCGGATGCAGTAGAGGGTATCAACCGTTTTGTAGATACCTACCGGGTGGTGTCTACAGATACTGAACCGCGGTATCGATCTGAAGCGTCCTGGGGTTTTAATTCCGCTTCATTTGCGACCCTGTGTTGATGGGCCGGGTGGAAAACATCCGGGGCGCCCCACTATGGCGCTCCCCACGTGGGCACCTGGTATCCAACACCATCCACCTCTACGGAGCGATGACGCTCCTGTATGGGAGGTAACTAGCGCAGGATGTCACGGCCGTACTTCAGTGCGGCCGTGAGTAGGCCTGCCCATTTCTCGGGAGCCAGGCCTTCCGGGCCACCGATGGGCACGATGCGCTGCTCAGCGACGGTACGGGACTCGGTGTACTTGAGCAGACCACCGTCGCCGTGGCGGCGGCCCACGCCGGAGCGCTTCCAGCCACCCATGGGGGCGCCGATGGAGGACCAGCCGGCGGAGTAGCCCTCGTTGATGTTCACGGTACCGGCCTCCAGGTGGCGCGCGATCTCCTGCGCGGTGGAGCTCTTGCCGAAGATGGACGCGTTCAGGCCGTACTCGGTGTCGTTGGCCTTCGCGATTGCCTCCTCATGCGAGTCGACGACCTCGATGTACACCACCGGACCGAACACCTCTTCGCGGTACAGGCGTGCGTCTTCCGGCACGTTCAAAAGTACGGTCGGGGCGTAGAAGTTCGGCCCGATGTTCGGCAGGCGCTTGCCACCGGTGGCGACGGTAGCGCCCTTAGCCACGGCATCGTCGACGAATTCGGCGACGGTATCGGCGTGGTCTGCAGAGATGAGGGAGCCCATGTCGATGTCCCAGTCGTGGCCCGCGCCGATCTTCATCTTCTCCACGCACCGCACGAACGCCGGGATAAACCGATCCGCCACGTCACGGTGGACGTACATGCGCTCAATGGAGATGCACAGCTGGCCCGTGTTGGAGAAGCATGCGTGGCGTACGCCAGATACAGCCTTATCCACGTCCACATCTGCCGTCACAATCAACGGATTCTTCCCACCCAGCTCACCGGAGAAACCGATGAGGCGTTCACCGGCCTGGGCAGCGAGTTTGGCACCGGTGGCGGAAGAACCAGTGAACATGAGGTAATCGACTTGCTCCACGAGAGCTTGGCCCACTTCGCGGCCGGAGCCAGGGATGACGGTGAGGACGTCCTTGGGCAGACCTGCTTCGGCGAGCAGTTCAGCGGCGCGCAGCGAGGTCAGCGGAGTGTTGGAGTCCGGCTTCAGCACCACGGTGTTACCGGCCAGGATCGCGGGGATGGCGTCCGAAATGGCCAGCACCAGCGGGTAGTTCCATGGGGCGATGATGCCTACAACGCCGACGGGGGCGTACTGGACCTGCGTCTTGGTGGCAATCGGCAATGCCACCTTCGCGCGGTCCGGCGACAGGAGTTTCTCCGCGCGGTAGGCGTAGTGGCGGGCAGTCAACGCGTTATCAAGCACCTCTTCGAAGGCGGCGCGACGGTTCTTGCCGTTCTCGTCCTGGATGATGTCCAGGAGTTCGTTCTGGTGCTTGAGCACCAGGTCGTGGTAGCGCAGCATGATCTTCTTGCGCTCTTTGACCGGGGTGGCTGCCCACTCGGGCTGCTTGGCGCGGGCGCGCTCCACGATCTGCGTGGCAGTTTCAGCGCCGTAGTAGTTCGTGGTGCCGACGATGGTGCCGTCGGCAGGGTTCTTGATTGTGATGGTCGTGTCAGAATCATTGTGCAGGCGCGTTGTCATAGTCCCCCAAGATAATGCACTTCTGCCTTTCGGGGCAGGGGGTTCGGGAGAAAACTTTCGCCTTAGAACACGAACTTGTGCACCAAAGAGCGGTACGCCTTCGTGGTCAGTTCCACATCTTCGATCTCAACGTATTCATCGTGCGAGTGCAGTTGGTCGAGTACTTCACCGAACCCACGACCAGCAGCGTGCAGAGCAAAACCGTAGCCCACTCCACCTTTGCGGCGGCCGAAGCGGAGGTCGGAACCACCGGCGGCAATCGTCGGCACGACGGGCACGCCGGGGAAGAACTCCCCGAAGGTTTCCACGATCGCCTCGTACAGCGGCCCGGAGGCGGGGGATACGGTGGCGTCTTCAGTGATCAAGTGCTCGATTTCCACCCGGTCCGCCAAATCGCCGAGCGCTTCCCGCAGTACCTCGTCGACTTCCTCCTGCGTCTGCCCAGGCAGCGGACGGATGTCCAGTTCAACGTACGCGTTCGACGGCAGCACGTTGATGGCTCCACCGGCACGGATCACGGTCGGCGCCACGGTGAGGTGGCTCATGGCGTGGGAGTAGCGGGCAAGAGGGCCAAGCGCCTCATAGTTTTCCCCGCGGAGCAGCTGCTGCTCCGTCGAGGGGTCGAAGCGGAAGGCACGGACGTAGCCTTGCCACAGGTCATCGGAGACAACAGGGGGCTCGATGCTGGCCAGTCGACGCGCAACTTCGCCCACCAGCCCCACGGTCAGCTCCCGCCCATATGGCGCAGACCCGTGGCCGGCGTCGCCGTGGATAGTGATGCGCCGTTGCGCCGCACCCTTCTCACCCACGACCACAACGAGAGCGTCGGGCAGGTGGGACCCAGAGGTCTCGGAGAGGCAGTTGCGCCAGCTGAACGCGTCCGGCTCGTGTTCGGCGATCCAGCCGGCGCCGAGTCCACCGCGGGCCTCCTCATCAGCGCAGCCCACGAAGGTCAGGGTGCCGCGCGGCCGCTGCGCCGACTGCGCCACTTCGCGCGTGACCGCCGCCATCGCTGCGGTGATGAACAGCATGTCCATCGCACCCCGCCCGTAGATACGTCCGTTCTCAATTTCCGCACCGAACGGATCCTTCGTCCATTTTGGCTTATCCACGGGCACCACATCCGTATGCCCCAACAACGTCAACGGCTCCGCCTCAGGGTCCGCCCCTTCGACGGTGAATGCGACGGACACGCGACCGGGGTGTGGCTCAAAACGCTGTACTTTCACATCCGTGTCGGCGAAGAACTCTTCCAGGGTTTCAGCGTTGCGTACCTCCTGGCCGGAATCCGGGGTGAGGTCATTGACGCAGGCGTTGCGGATGAGTTGGCGTAGCAGATCGATGGTGGTTTGTTCAGTCAACCTTTGCCTCCTTGAGATAGTCGGCGACCTGGGTGAGTGCCTCTTGGCAGTCTTCCTCGGAGCCGTCGAGGGAACGGGCAGCGATGGCGATGCCGTACGTGGTCTGGCCAACCGTGATGAAGCCGAATTGGCGGGTGTGCCATGATCCGTCGGGTGCATCGGACCAGCCGCCCTTGAATGGCACATTATCCAGTTGGCCTAGGCCGTAGCGATGTTCGTCCACAATTTTACGCATTTCGACGATCACTGGGTTATCCGCCGGCACCTCCGCCAACTGGTACCCGTACCGCGCCTGACCAGGCAAAGTCCACGATGTGGTGCCCCATGCAGGCTCCGGGGTGACCGTGACACCACTCTTAGCGATCTCCTCTGACACCAGTCGGCCCGCCTCCGCATCCGAACCAATGCAGACCCACAGCTGATCGGTGGCATCATTGTCTGACCACTCGATGGCCGCCTCTGTGAGTCCCTCTAGCGCACTCTCCCCGTATGGGCAGTGCTCTTGGGCCACCAACGCAATGGGCACTTTGATGGTGGACCACGCCGGCATGACGCCCACGGAACCTGCGGTGATGTCCTGTGTGCCGTCGAAAAGCGCCACGCCCACCTGGACACCCTGCTGCTTCTCAATCACAGCCACCTTCTTATCCAGGTCGCCCAATTCAAGGTGTGGTCCATCCGGAGCAGCAGACACCGGTCTCAACTCAGGCGACGGCAACTCCTCCACGCGCGAGCAACCGCCCAGGAGCACCCCAAAGGCGCCCGCCAGTGCCACATGCCGCTTATTCACACCGAGGATCTTATAGGCTTGGGCGGCATGGGGCAGTTGGATGTAGTGGGAAGTGTGAGTGAGGCCGTCGATAAGCTAAAAGAGCTGTATGCGGCGTCCTGTGCACGCGCGCGTGAATGCGTCGCTACCGGCGACTATGCGCGCTACAACGAGGTGCTGTACCCGAAAATCGCGGTGCGCATCACTGAATGGAAACCCATCGACCGCTCCCAACCCTTCGGCTACGTGGATGAGGCCGGCACTTACTCAGCGGTGATCTCGCGGCCCGACATGATGGAGGCCTACCTGCGCCACCAGCTCGAATGCCTGGCCACCAACTACCCGTGCGAGATCTCGGTCGGCTACTCCGACGTGGGCATTCCGCCCGAATACATCCGTGGCCACGTCCCCGTCAGCGAAGCACGCCGCACTGACATCCCGCGCCCCACGCTTGACGACGTCCACGATGCCATCATCGACGCCGACTGGGACGCCTTCCACGGCCCCGAAAAACCCCTCTTCCACTTCGGCCCCCAACGTTTCGACATCGCCTGCGAACGGATTGAGCACTACACCGGCATCGAAGTGGACTCGGTGCAGCGCTACATCCTGTTCACTAACTACGACATGCACACCCGCGAATTCGTGCGCTTCGGCTTGAGCGAACTCGCGCGGGAGGGAACCCGGTACACCGCCCTGCTGCTGCCAAATGGGCGACGTATCACCCCCGCTGACGTTGCGTCCGTGGACGAGATGGCTGCTGACGTGACCTCCAGCTACCAGATGCCACGCTACGACCTGGTGGCGGAAAACAATTCCGGCGTCACCATGATCAACATTGGCGTGGGGCCGTCGAATGCGAAGACCATCACGGACTGTTTGGCGGTGCTCCGCCCCGAGTGCTGGATCATGATCGGGCACTGCGCCGGCCTGGACGCCCGCATGCGGATCGGGGACCTCATCCTAGGCAACGCCTATGAGCGGCGCGACCACGTACTGAACAACCACATCGAGCGTGAACTGCCCATCCCGGCGATCCCAGAGATTCAGCGGACGCTGGAGAAGACCGTCAAGCGGATCTATGGGGATGAGGAGCAGTCCCTCATGCGCACGGGCACGGTGCTGTCCACGGATGACCGCAACTGGGAGTGGCAGACCCCGCGGGACCTGTGGGCGTGGCTGCGGGGGTCGACGGCGGTGGCGGTGGACATGGAGTCCTCCACCATCGCGGCGAATGGCTACCGCTACCGCGTGCCGTATGGGACGTTGTTGGCGGTGTCGGATCTGCCGTTGCATGCGGTGCCGAAGTTGCCGGCGGCGGCGCAGGCCTTCTACTCCAATTCGAAGGAGGCGCACGTGATGTGTGCCGTGCGGACGATGGAGAAGTTAGCTAAAAATCCGGAGCGGTTACGGACACGTAAGTTACGTCGCACACAAGGCGAGGTTCCCTTCCGCTGATTTGCCCATCCAGGGGGTATCTTTTTCACTGTGGAAACCGGTGAGAAGCGCAGTGTAAAACAATTCGCAGGTCAGGCAACGGTGGCGGGTGCGCTGCTTGTTGCGCTCGTGGTGTTTGTGTACCGGTACTGGGCGAATTTTGAAGAGTACAACAGTGTCTTCAAAACAGACATCCCCCTTGACCTGTGGATTTACCTGCGTGGCGGGGAGCGTGTCATCGCGGGAGAGGACCTGTACAGCGGGTTCCTTATTTTTGACCTGCCGTTTACCTACCCGCCGTTTTCGGGGCTGCTGTTCGCGTTCTTGAGCGTGCTCGATGACATCACGGTGACGGTGCTCTGGCACACCATGTCCATCCTGGGGACCCTGCTGGTGCTGTGGTTATGCTTCGTGCGGCTGGGGGTGAAGATGACGCCGGTGTTTGCCGTCATCCTTCCTGCTTTGGCCGCTTTCTTCCTTCTGGGTACGGAGCCGATGCACGCCACCCTGTTCTGGGGCCAGGTGAACATCCTGCTCATGGTGTTGGTGTGTTTGGATTTCCTGACCGGCAAGTACCGGCTGCCCGGTATCGGGGTGGGTTTGGCTGCCGGGATCAAGCTGACACCGGCGTTTTTCGGGTTGCTGTTTTTGGTGCAGCGACGGTGGGTGGCGGCGCTCGGGAGTATTGTCACGTTCCTTGTCACCGTCGTCGTGGGGTGGCTTGCGGTGCCGGACGCGAAGGCCTTCTGGACGGACGCCATGTTCTCCTCCGACCGCGTCGGTGACCACTCGAATCCGGGAGCGCAGTCCATCAAGTCGGTGTTGGTGCGCGACTTCGGCATTGAGTCCGGTGCGGTGTGGCTGGTGCTGGCCCTTGTCACCGTGGCGCTGGTGGCGTGGGCTGCGTGGCTGGCGGTGCAGCGCGATAACCTGCCCCTGGCGGTTGGCTTCGTGGGGTTGGGTGCGTGCCTTGTTTCACCGTTTTCTTGGTACCACCACTGGGTATGGATTGTTCCGCTGGGCGTGGCCATCCTCGTCGGTGTGAATCGTGCCGCGGCGCGCGTCATGCCGGCGCAGCTCGCGGGGTTAGTGTCCTGCCTCGCCTTGTTCCTCGTGATGGTGCCGTTCTCGGCGGTGAACATCGAACCCATCGTGGGCCAGCTGCGCTCCTCACTGTACGTATACACAGGTCTGGCGCTGATCATTGGCTACATTATCTACGCCCAGATCGCGCGCATCCGGCTACGCTAGGGCGCATGCTCTACAGCTTCGAAGGTGCGCACCCGGTTATTCACCCGACGGCGTTTGTGGCGAAGGAAGCCACGATCATCGGCAACGTCACCATCGGCCCGGACGCGGCGATCTTCCCTGGCGTGGTCATTCGTGGGGACGTCGGCGCCATCCACATCGGCGCCCGCAGCAATGTCCAGGACGGCAGCGTCATCCACGTCCAAACGGACACGGAGAACGTCATCGGGGAGGACGTGACCATCGGCCACCTCGCCATGGCCCATGGGGAGCGCATCGGCAACGGCACCCTCATCGGCATGGGTGCCACAGTCCTCGCGTACTCCACCATCGGCGCAGGCTGCATCATTGGGGGTGGGGCAGTGGTCCTTGAAGGTCACGACATCCCGGACGGCTCCCTCGCAGCCGGCGTTCCCGCCAAAGTCCGCCGCGAACTCAGCGCAGAGGAGCGCGCCGGGCTGATCACCCACGCAGCGAAGTACGTGGACCTAGGGCGTCGCCACCGCGAGGGGCTCACGGAGTACCAGGTCTAGGGCCACAGCCCGGGCAATATCGCGCACCATTTCGCGGTGCGTGGGAATCATCCGCAGGGACGCGTTCGGCAGGGCGGAGCGGACGGAGCGGGCGAAGAGGGAGGGGGCCAAGGGGTCGTCGATAAGCGCGGAACCTGCGACAACCAACGCGGGAGTCGAGTGCTCTTTCATGAGCTCTGCGGCGAGCTCGCCAAGTTTCTGCGCGCGCGCATCAAGCTTTTTGCGTAACGACGCATCCCCCGACGCCGCCTTAACCGCCTCAACCAGCGCCTGGCCGCCGAGCACCCCACGGGTGGTCAGATCCGGCCGGTCAACCGCGATGGGCAGCACCCCCTTGTCCTGAGTGACGGCCGCACCGATGGAATCGTCCGCGAACAGGGCCATCATCGGCGCACCATCCACCGTCAGTGCGGACTGGATCTCTGAACCGATGATCGCGGACACCGCCGACGTCACCTGCACGGGCACCGAGAACTGCTCCCGCATCTCGGAGCCGAACGGCGCATCTGTCCACCCCAGGTTCGGCGCGTTGACCACGCCGTCGGGGCTGACACTACCGGATGTGGTCACCCCCACCGTGGCCAGCGGGCGCCCCAAGTCCGCCATGAGGCGGTTGAGCCCAGCCATGATGTGCTGGATGAAGTCGTCCTGGCTCATATCGGCGACGTGGATATCCAGTTCGGAGTCGCGGATGGTGCGGCCTTTGATGTCAAAGAGCGCGATGTAGGTGGAACCAGTACCCACGGCGATGCCGGCGTGGATGGCGGGAGTGTCTGTCAGCTCTAGCGGGATGATGGGGCGACCGCGGCCCTGGGAGCGGGTGAGGTCGGTGCGCTCGGTGACGTACCCGGCCCCCATGAGTGCGGCGATGGCCCGAGTGACGGTGGGCTGTGAGAGGCCGGTTGCGGTGACGAGCTCACTGCGGGAGGTCACCTGGTTGAGCCGCACGAGGTGAAGGCATTTTGCCGTCGGGTTGTGCGGGCGCGAGAAGGCGGACCACTGGGTCTTCATAACGAATATATTACGGCCTACCTAGTCAAGGTCTGCTATCAGTGCGGGGAGGGCGTTCGCGGCGGTGTCCAGAAGTGTGACGGTGGCAAGCGGCGTGAGGTCGGTTTCCATGGGTGTGACCTCGATGATGGGGGTGCCTTGTTCGTGGGCAAGACGGGGGAGTCCGGCGGCGGGGTAGACCACGCCAGATGTGCCCACAATGACCACGAGGTCAGCCTCCCGCATGCGCCGTTCCGCCTCCTCCCATTCGCGCGCGGGGAGGGGCTCGCCGAACCAGACGACGCCAGGCCGGACGAGGTTGCCGCACAGGGGGCATTGCGGAGGCGCAGGCTTTTCCACGTCCCCCTTATACGGCCGCCCACACACCGCACAGCGGTAATGGAAAAGCGAGCCATGCAGGTGCACCACGTCGCGGGAACCGGCACGCTCGTGGAGGTCGTCGATGTTCTGCGTGGTCACGGTTAGGGGGGTATACGTGGCCCATTTCGCCAGTGCCAGGTGCCCCGCGTTGGGCTCCGCCTGGCTGGCGAGGTGGGCGCGCCAGCGATACCAGGCCCACATGGTGTCGGGGTCTTTGGCCCAGGCGTCGATGGACGCCATTGCGGTGGGGTCCACGTTTTCCCAGATGCCGGTGACGGCGTCGCGGTAGGTGGCCAGGCCGGAGTCGGCGCTTATGCCGGCGCCGGTGAACACTTCGACGCGGCGGGCGGTGGCTACGAGTTCGCGGGCGTGATCAAGGGCACGGTCTGATGCGGTCATGGGCCTCACTCTAATGGGGCGGATCATCGGTACACTCTTCTTTTATGTGTTCACCGGAGCGGCAGCCGTCCCTGCTTGATGCCACCTGCGAGGACTTTGTGTATGACCTTGCGGAGCTTTCGCCCACCTTGGCTACCACCTTGGGCATCGACGGGTATGACGACCAGTTGCAGGATTTCTCCCCGGAGCATTGGGGTGCGTTGGCGGATCGGATCAGGGATCTGATCGCGGACGTGGATGCCCTGAATGACGGGACGGATTCGTCGGACGATGATGATGATTTTGATTCCGTCGATTACGTTACCGGCGCCATCCTGCGTGACCGCATGGCGGTGGAGTTGGATCTGCACCACAGTGGTGAGGATCTGCGGATGCTCAATAACGTGACGTCCCCGGTGCAGGTGATCCGTAACTGTTTGACGGTGATGCCGAAGGAGACGCAGGAGGACCTGGATAACCTCACGACCCGGTTGTTTGCGGTGCGGACGTCGTTGGCGGGCTACCGGGAGTCTTTGGCGGAAGCGGCCAGTCATGGTGATGTGGCGACGCAGCGCCAGATTAATGCGGTGATCAGCCAGTGTGAGGCGCTGGGGGAGCACGGCTCCGTCCTGGAAACTTTGGGGCTTGCCGCTGATGCGGAGTCCGTCGCTGAGGCGAAGGACGCGTTCAGTGAGATGGCGGATTGGCTCTCCACTGAGCTTGCGCCGTTGGCCCACCACGAGGATGCGGTAGGCAGGGAGCGCTACGAGCTGTTTTCGGAGTTCTTCCTCGGCCGTTCGGTGGATTTGGATGATGCGTATGAGTGGGCGTTGGAGGAGTTGAGGGGGGTCGTCGATAAGCAGCAAGCTTTGGCGCGCGAGCTTTACGACGAATGCACACCCCGCAGCGCCTGCAAGCGCCTGGACGCGGACCCGAATTACACGATCACGGACCGCCATGCGCTGGTGGAGTGGATGCAGCGGACCACGGACCAGCTGATTGAGAAGCTGGACGGCACGATGTTCACTCTGCCGGAGGAGATCCGCACGCTGGAATGCCGCGTGGAGGAGACTGGCACGGGCGGCATGCTGTACACCCCGCCGTCGGAGGATCTCACGCGCCCTGGTCTGCTGTGCTGGTCTGTGCCGGAGGGCCAAGACGCATTCCACACGTGGCATGAGCTGGCGCGCATTTGCCATGAAGGTGTGCCCGGCCATCACGTGCAGCAAGGCATCGCCATGACGCAGCGCGACACCCTCAACTTGTGGCGCCGCGCCATCAATTGGAACGCCGCGCACGGCGAAGGGTGGGCCGTATACGCCGAGGCCCTCATGGGTGAGCTGGGGCTTTTCGACGACCCCGCCTACCGCATGGGCCTCCTCGACTCCCTGCGTTTGCGCATGGCGCGCGTGGCCGTGGACATCGGTGTGCACCTGCAGAAGAAGACCCCGGACGGCTCCGGCTACTGGGACGCCCCCTACGCCAAGGCTTTCCTGCGGGAGAACACCGCGATGAATGAGCAGAACCTCACCTTTGAGATCGACCGCTACATGGGCTGGCCCGCCCAAGCCACCTCCTATGCCCTGGGGTATCGCGACTGGATGGACCTGCGCTCCAAGGCCCGCGACCGCGGCATGACCCTGCGCGAGTTCCATGACAAGGCCCTGCGTTTGGGGTCCATGCCGATGGACATGTTGGCGCACCAGATCTTGGACGCCTAGCCGCGCCTAGCATCGGCTTTTAGTCGCGGCGTTTGTCCATGCGGCGCAGGATCGTGGGCAAGGCTGCTGCGAACACCACGATGCAGATGAGCCGAATCAGCTGCAACGCGACCACCGCTGGACCCCCACCGCCTTCGGCAGACAGCGCCAGCACCGTTTCAATCGCGCCGGGGCTGGTGGCTAGGTAGCCCTCGAAGTAGGTGATACCCAACCACTTGGCCACGCCCCATCCGGTGCCGGCACAGGCCCCCATGACCACGATGATGAAGGTGATGGTGGCGGGCAGCAGGCTGGCAAAGTGCTTCAAAGCAGGCACGCTGAGCCCCCCACCGCAGGCCCAGCCGATGGACAGGAAAGCCATGATGGCGAGTGGTTCGGGCGGGGCGAGGGGGATGGGGAGGAGACTGGCGATAATCGCTGTGAGGATCAGCGGCCCAAAAACCGCCGGTGCGGGGAGGTGGCACCAGGAGGCGATCGGTTTGCCGACCATGGCCACGGCGATGACCAGCAGCCACATCCACCAGGTCACTTCAATGCCCGCGGCGTGGTTGCTTCCTGGTGTGGGTAGGAAGGATGCGACGAGTGGCAGTGTCATGGATACCGCTAATAGCCGCAGGTATTGAGTGAGCGCGACGTAGCGCATGTTGGCGCCGAGTTCAGTGGCTAGCGCTGGCATGATGGAGGACCCGCCGGAGAGCATGGACAGCACACCAGTTTCGCGGCTGACGCCTTCGCCTCGTTTGGTGGAGTAGCGGGCAAGCAGAAGCCCGCCAACAAAGCCGATGCCCACGATCACGGCCGCGGACACGAGGCCCGGCACGAGGTAGCGCGCGAGTTCCCCCACTGGCACCCCCGCCAGGGGTAGTGCGGCGAGAACGCCGATGATGCCACGGCAGAACTGGTAGAAGGTGGCGTTGAGCTTCAGTTCTCGCCCGGTGCCCAGGGCGGAGGCGCCGGAGACGATGATCCCAGCCAGAATCCAGGCTGCCGGCACATGGAGCAGGGTCAACGCGTATCCAAGCAGTACCGACACGGGTGCCACGATCATCCATCGGCTGCGTTGTTCCACGTTTGGCATAGTAGCGTGGGCTTCCATGATTGCCCTATTGCTCGCCGCCGCTGCGCTTGCCGGTTGGGTGGATGCGGTGATTGGGGGTGGCGGCCTCATCCTCATCCCGGTGCTGATGGCGGGTACGCCGTTGCCGGGGGCGGCGGTTCTGGCGACGAATAAGGTGGCGTCGGTCTCAGGCACGGCGTCGGCAGCCTTCACGATGGTCCGTCGCGTGGGTGTGCCCCGCCGCACCTGGGCTTACGCTCTCATTGCGGGTGTGTTGTCTGCGGGTGGTGCGCTCATCGCATCGCTTATTAGCGACGCCCTCATCCGCCCCCTCATCCTCATCCTGCTCGTCGCCGTAGGGATCTTCGTGGCGTTTAAACCGGAGTTCGGCACGGCTGAGTCTGAGCCGGTGGTCACGCGCGCTCGACTCGCCGGCGGGGTGTGCCTGGTGGCGGCCATCGGGTTTTATGACGGCACCTTTGGCCCCGGCACCGGCATGTTCCTCATCATGGGGTTCACGGCACTGTTCGCGCAGAACTTCCTGCAGTCCGCCGCGATGGCGAAGGTGGTGAACACGGCCACGAACTTAGGCGCCCTCGGCGTGTTCATCGCGGCCGGATATGTTGATTGGGCTTTAGCATTGTCCCTGGCAGCGGCAAATATTGTGGGCGCGCAGATCGGCGCCCGGACGGTGCTCGGTGGCGGGGCGAAGCTAGTGCGCTATGCCATGCTCACCCTGGTGGTCGTACTGACGGTCTACCTGGCGCTCGACCTTTAAGCTTGCCTTGGTGCCGGATGTGTGCTTGTCGCTCGATTTTTAATCGAGTGACAAGGAGCCGTTCAGCAGTCCCACGACGGCAAAGATCGAGCCCACCACAACCACGAGGACCACGGCCCATTCGAAGGTGTTGAAGGGCTTTTCGCGCTGCGCCAGGCGGGTCCACACGTAGGCGATGAGGCCCGGGATCACGGCCAAAGCGCCGAAGAGGACGTACACCAGGTCCGCCGCGTAGATGAGCCACAGTGAGTAGATGAAGCCGATGATGCCGATGACTAGGTGGCGGCGGTTGTCGGGGGTGGAGACGGTGGGGCCGGAGTCGTCGAAACGCGTTCCGGCGTGGGGGTGTGACAGGCCCTTGCCGCGGACGGCGAGGAGCACGAGGTACAGCGACGAGAAGATGTACGGCAACAGGTACATGATGGTGGCCAGCTGCACCATGGCGTTGTAGGACGTCTCGTTGGCGAAGAAGACGATGACGAAGAACTGCACCACACTGGTGGACAGCAACTGGGCCATGAACGGTGCGCCGTTCGCGTTCTTCTGGGCGAGCTTGTTGGGCAGCAGGTTGTCGCTGGCCATCATCACGATGGGTTCTGCGCACAGCATCTGCCAGGAGATATACGCGCCCAGCACGGACAGGCATAGGCCGATGGAGATCAGCGCGCCACCCCACGGGCCGACGGCGGCTTCCAGCACGGCGCCCATGGAGTTGGACGGCAGCGCGGCGAGCTCTTCGCGGGTGAGCACACCATAGGAGAGCGTGGACACGGCAACGAGCAGCGCGAGCACCGACAGGAAGCCGATGACCGTCGCGCGGCCAATATCCTTACGGGAACGTGCCTGCTTGGAGTACACGGAGGCACCCTCAATACCAATGAACACCCACACCGTGAACAGCATGATGCCCTGGATCTGCTCCCGCAGCGGGATGCCGGAGTCCGCGCCCCAGAAGTCCAGGGTGAACTTGTCCCAGCTGAAGCCCACGAAGGCGATGAGCACGATGAACGCGAGGATAGGCACCAACTTCGCAATCGTGGTGACCAGATTCATCACCGCCGCCTGTTTCACACCGCGAGTAAGCGCGAAGAAAATGGCCCAGGTCAGCGCCGACACCGCCAAGGCCACGATCCACGGGTTCTCCTCATTGAAGAAGGGCAGGTAGTGCCCCGCAGTGCCAAAGAACAAGGTGGCGTAACCCACCTGCGCCATAACGGAACCCAGCCAGTAGCCCCAACCAGCAGTGAACCCGATGAAATCGCCCAAGCCCGCGCGCACGTAGGAGTACACGCCGGAATCCAGGTTCGGTTTGCGCCGCGCGAGGATCTGGAACACGAACGCAATGGACAGCATGCCCACACCGGCGATGACCCAGCCGATGAGCATCGCGCCGGGGCTAGCCACCGACGCAATATTTTGCGGCAAAGCGAAGATGCCGGAACCGACGGTGGAGCCGATGATCAGGGAGACCAGCGTCCAGATGGTCACTGTGTTCGCGCGGCTTGCAGCACTTGGCGCGCTGGGGGCGCTGTGGGCGTTAGTCATAACGCTTAAACATACTGGGTGGCCACCAATTTTTTAAAAAGTTCACATGCGGTTTTTGGTGCGCGCGGTGGCCTGCGCGGTCCAGGGGTCTTCGGGCCAGGGGTGTTTGGGGTAGCGGCCGCACATCTCTTTGCGCACCTCGGCGTAGGGGCCGTTCCAGAAACTCTCCAGGTCGTCGGTCACCGCGAGTTCGCGCCCCGCGGGGGAGAGGAGGTGGAAAAGTACGGGCATATTGCTTATCGACGCACCCCCCACCATCCCAAAACACTCCTGCAACTTCACCCGCACGATGGGCCGCCCCGTGGAGTAGTCGATGCGTGGGTGGGAGCCGGAGGGCACGGCGAGTTTTTCGGGGGCTAGTTCATCCATCCTTGCTGCTTCGGGCCAGGGCAGCTGGCGGGTCAGCGCGACGTACATGTCCAGGTTTTTGAGTGGCGTGCCGTTGGCCAGCTGCTGGATTTCGGGGGTGTAGTCGCCCTGGGTGACGTCGGGCCAGGGCTCGCCGTGTTGGGCGTGGAGGAAGTCAAGGCGGTGCTTGAGGACGTGGGCTTTCTCAGACAGTGGGAATTGGTCGAAGGTGATGCCCGCCAGGGCCTCGGCGGCGTCGGCGGGGTTGAGGGTGACGGGCGTGGAGGTCAGTTCGATAGCACCGATGGCGGTGGTGCGGCGGGCGCGGACTTTGCCGTCAACGAGTGAGGCTGTTGTCTTTTCTTCGATGCGGTCCGTGGGCAGGCCGATGGGTGCGGCGGCGCGGATGATGGCGCCGCTGCGGGTGAGTTGGACTTCAGCGGCGGCGATCCATTCGGTGGGTGTGATGCTGCTGTCCAGGGTGGCGCGGGTGCCGCTGGCAAGGAGGTATTCGCGGTCGTCGAGGCGTTTGGCCACCCATTCGGGAAAGGCTGTGGCCACGACGTCACCGGCGGGGACGGGGGCGGAGCTATCCACGAGCCTCGCCAGCCTCTCCACCACCCGCCTCGGTGCCCGCGCCCGGCTGAGGTCCCCGCTGAGCCCTTCCGTGAGAGCCGCAACAGTGTCCGCAGCACCCGAACCGTGGCGCAGCAACGCGGTGCCCAGGCGGGGGTCCATTGGCAGGGCAGCTAGGCGGCGACCGTGGGCGGTGATGGTGTTAGAAGCATCCAACGCCCCCAGCGCACGCAAGGTCGCGTGCGCTGCGTCCAACGCTGCGGCCGGTGGCGGGGTGAGCAGTGGCAGATCTGGGGACCCCCACGCCGCCATCGTCAGTGCTGCGGAGGTGAGATCCGCGGTGGTGATTTCCGCGGCGATGTCGGCGGCGAAGTGCTGGTAGTCCGACTGGGAATACGCCCGCAGCACCGTGCCGGGACCCAAGCGCCCGGCACGCCCGGCGCGCTGGTCGGCGCTGGTAGCGGCGGCGGAAACGGTGACCAGGCCCGTCATCGCGCGGCTGGCGTCACGCCGGGGCACGCGGGATAAGCCGGCATCTACCACGCGGCGGACACCGGGGACGGTGATGGAGGACTCGGCAATTGCGGTGGCCACCACCACGGGGGCATCCCCATCCAGCGCCGCGTCCTGTTCGCGGGAGCTCAACCGGCCGTGCAATGGTGCGGCATCCGGCAGGTGGCTACACACCAGCTCCACTTCGCGCACGCCGGGCACGAAGACAAGGGTGCGCTCAGAAGGGGGAGCACCACCCGCCAGGCGCGCCACGTGCTCGTAGAACTCCCGGGTGCCCTCCGCGCGGCCTGGGTGCGGGTGGTAGCTCACATCCAGGGGGTGGATGACGGACTCCGTGGACACCACCTGCGCACCCATGTGGTCGGCCAACGCTTGGGCATCCAAGGTGGCAGACATGGCGGCCAGGTAGAGGTCATCGCGCAGGTAGGCCACCTCCATCAGCATGGCCAAGACCAGATCGGTGTCCAGCTGGCGCTCGTGGACTTCGTCGATCACTACCGCACCCACACCAGTCAGTTCCGGGTCCTTGAGTAGCCGGTTGAGCAGCACGCCCGGGGTGAGAAACTCCACCAGTGAGCCGTCTTTGTGTTCGCCGCGGATGGAGTAGCCGATGCGGGTGCCTAAGGGGGAGGCGTCGAGAAGCGAAAGGCGACGTGCAGCCGCGCGAACCGCAACCCGGCGTGGGGCGACAACGAGTGTGGTGCCGTGCACGAGGTTGCTGATCGCGGGCGGCACGAGCGTTGTTTTACCTGTTCCCGGCGGTGCTTCGACCACGACGGGGCCACACGCGGGCAGCGAATCCACCATACCCGCGACCGGTAGGCCCGCCCCGATGACGGCGAGATCGAAGTGTGACACGCAGACAAATCTACATGCACACAAGAGTGGATAATTTTCCCTTTATGTTGCCGCCCGCGTGCTTTTAGGGTGAAAAACGAAGGGGGAAAACATGCTCATCAACACGTACACATTTCATTACCAGCCAGATATCGACGACACCTACTCGTTTCCGGCGGGATCTGTATGCCGACAAACTCGACGAATTCGGTGAAGAGAAAGCGGGATAGCTCCCGGGGGATAGACTCAGCTGCATGGCTGAGAATAAGGCTGAGAACAAGATCGCAGTAGTCACCGGCGGCTCCGCCGGGATTGGGGAGGCCACGGCCCGAGCCCTGGCCGCCGACGGCTGGACCGTTTACGTCGCCGCCCGCCGCGCGGAGGAGTGCGAGCGTATCGCCGCCGAGATCGGTGGCGTGGGCGTGGAGTTGGACGTGACAGATCAGACCAGCGTGGATGAGCTCGCGGCCCGGCTTGACCGGGTTGACCTGCTGGTCAATAACGCGGGCGGCGCGCGAGGCCTCGACTACCTGCGTGATGCCAAGCCGGAGGACTGGGACTGGATGTACCAGACCAACGTCATGGGCACGATGCGCATGATCAAGGCGCTGTACCTGCAGCTCGTGGCGGCGGAGGGTCTGGTGGTCAACGTCGGTTCCATGGCCGGGTGGGATGCCTACCCGGGCGGCAGCGGATACAACGCGGCCAAGTTCGGGTTGCGTGCCATCACGCGTGCTTTTAGGCGTGAAGAGGAGTCCACGCCCATCCGCATCACCGAAATTGACCCGGGCCGGGTGAAAACGGACTTCTCCATCAACCGCTTCGGCGGTGATGCCGAACGTGCGGCGGCAGTCTATGAGGGCAAACTCAACCTCACCGCCGAGGACATCGCGGAGGCGATCCGGTGGGTGGCGTCGCTGCCGAAGCACGTGAACATCGACACGATGAACATCATGCCGACGGACCAGGCAGAACGCTAGGCCCAGCTCGACCATGACCATTTCCACATACGTGGCGCTGGTGGGCATTTGGGTTGCCGCCATCGCCAGTCCTGGCCCGGACCTGGTGCAGATCATCCGCCTGGGTGCTAAGTCTCGCGCGGTCGGCGTGGCCTGCGCCGTGGGCATCATGCTGGGCAATACCGTCTGGATCGCGGCGTCGCTTCTGGGCCTGAGCGCCCTGATCAAGGCGGTGCCAGAGGTGCTGGCGGTGCTGCAGCTCGTCGGCGGCATCTACCTGCTCTTCATGGGGGTGGGGGCCATACGTGCCGGCCTTTCAGCGCGGAAACTCCAGGTTGCCGAACCGGGCACCGAACAGGCCAGCGCGCACGCAAACAGCAAAGAACTCACCACCGCCCAAGCCCTGCGCATCGGGGTGTACACCAACCTGTCCAACCCCAAGGCGGTCCTGTTCTTCGGGGCCGTGTTCGCCCAGTTCATCACCCCGGGCATGGGGTGGGAGTGGATGCTGCTCATCCTGATCACGCTGGTGGTCATTGGGTTTGGGGGGTTCGTGGGGTTTGCGGTGCTCGTGGATAAGCTGGCTAGCTTTTTGGCGCGCTGGGGGCACGTGGTGGACCTGGTCACGGGCCTTGTCTTTGTGGCGTTGGCCGTGTGGATGCTTGTCGGCGCTTTCCAAGTAGTGTTAGGGGCATGATTCTTACCACTACTCCGACCGTTGAAGGTCGCACGATTGTTGAGTACATGCGCATCGTCGGCGGTGAAACCATCACCGGCATGAACATGTTTAAGGATATTGGCGCGGGTTTCCGCAACTTGGTTGGTGGCCGTGCAAGCTCGTGGGAGGCGGAGCTGGTCGGCGCCCGCGACAGTGCGCTCAATGAGCTGTGGGAGCGCGCCCGCCAGATCGGCGCGGATGCCGTGGTCAGCGTTGAGTTGGACTACTCGCCGATGGGTGCGGACGGCTCGATGATGCTCGTCGCCGCTACCGGCACCGCTGTCAGGCTGGGTTAATGCAGGTTGAGATCAGCGGCGGGAGCATTAAGCTCGGCCAGTTTCTGAAACTCGTGAACCTGGTGGAATCCGGTGGTCACGCCAAGGAAGTCATCGCCGACGGCCTCATCTATGTCAACGGTGAGCCCGCCTCATCGCGGGGCCAATCGCTTATCGACGGCGACGTCGTCTCCGTCCCTTCCACCGGCGACTCGGTGACCATCGTGGCCGATGGTGCTAGCCCTGAAGAACGCTCTGTTGAACGGAGGAACCCCTAAACCATGCCTGCTTTTGAAGCCCAGCCGGGAATGCCCTACTGGATTGAATTGGCAACGACGGAGGCACGGAAGTCCTCCTACTTCTACTCCCGCATTTTTGGGTGGGAGATGGGGGACGCCGGTGACACTGATGGCCCTGCCAGTGATTACCGCGTTGCCCGCCTGCAGGGGATGCCGGTGGCGGGCATGCTGGAACAGGACTCCATGCCGGATACGTGGATGACGTACTTCTACACCACCGACATCGCCCGGGATTCCGCGCGGGTGGCAGAACTCGGTGGGCGCGTGCTCTCTGAGCCGATGGAGGTATCCCTGGGAACCATGGCGTTGTGCGCGGATGTTTCCGGCGGCTGGTTCGGGTTGTTCCAGCCGGCGGGGGAAGAGGCGTTCGTGGCGGCGGGGGAGCCGGGGACGCCGGTGTGGTTCGAGTATGCGTCGACAAGCAATGTGCGCGCTGTCGCTGACTTTTATGGCGAGCTTTTTAGCTGGGACATTGTGGAAAATGAGGGCTACCTGCTGATCATGCAGGATGGTGCTGCGTTTGCGGGTATGTGGGATGCCTCCGGGCAGATTCCGACGGACGTGCCCAGTTTTTGGAGCTCCTACCTGGGCGTGACCAACATTGCGGAAGCGCGCATGAAGGTGCAGGAATTCGGTGGGGAGATCCTGCGTGGCCCGGAGAATTCCCCCTTCGGTCTGCTGCTCACCGTGGCTGATCCCAACGGCGCGGTGGTCACGCTGTGTGAGGTCGATGAGCCTGTGGATGAGGAAACTCTCGACGAAGACGAGTCCATCCTGCACCTGTAGAAAACCATGCGGGTGAAACGTGTGGCGGCGGTGGCCGCGTGTTTGTTGGTGGCGTTGGTGCCAGCACCAGCAGTGGCTCTTGACGTGCTGCCGGGTGATCCTGGCGAGCGCACCGACATGGCCGTGTACCACGATGGTGGTCGCTGGAGCGGCAGCCCCGGCGCCAAAGACCCCCGCCCGGCATTGTCCTTGGCCAAGCTGTACCTCGGCTACTGGATCCTCCACAACGGGAAAACGGAGGACAAGGGCAAGGTGTGGCGGATGGTCCGTGCCTCCTCTGATGGCCTGGCGGTGGAGTTGGACCGCAAGTACCCGAAGGCGATTGATGAGGTAGCTAAGGAGTTTGGTCTCACCTCCACGGTGAGCGCCGGCTACTGGGGGCGGTCGTCCACATCCCCGTACGACATGGCCAAATTCATCAACCTGGTCAAAGATGACCCGGTGGCCGAACCCATGATCCGCGCGATGGTCAACCACACGCTGTATGCGGAGGATGGGTTCGCGCAGGACTTTGGGACGGATCGGTTGAACGGGGTCATCGGTACCAAATTCGGCTGGTCCGATGACCGTTCAGGTGCGGTGGCGTCCGTGTCTTTCGGCCGGGATTTCGCCGTGGCAGCCATGACATACGGGGATGTGGACGACCACACCGAGGACGTCCTGGAGTGGATCGACCAGACGGAACAGAGCCGTCGCGTCTTCGGGCGCGCCGGGCAGGTTGCTGGTACCACTGGTGCCGCAGGGGAGATGCCGTGGTGGCTGGGCCCTCGCGGCCAGAAGCGCCCGGTGCCCACGCTGAGGCCCGTGGGCGCGAGCCGCTAGTCCACCCTGCTAATCCACACTGCGGAGGAATTCCGCGATGTCCCGCACCCGCCGGCGGTTCTCCGCTGGGGTAGCAATGCGGTGGGTGGAGTGGTATTCCGCCACCTGCACGGTGTCGCTGGCGTCGGAGATGTCCGGACGGGCAGCGATTTCGTCTTTGAGGGCGATCTGAAGAAGGGTCTTCGGCCACTCGGTGGGGAAGGGCACGGTGTGGCCCCCACGCAGATCCTCAGGCAGATTAGCCACGGAGTCCAGGTCGGGGAAGGTGAGCACGAGGGCGTCAACGTCCGCGGCAGCCAGCGCCGCTAACGCGCCACCGGAGCTGTAACCCCACAGTGTCACCGAGGCGGGTTCCTGGGCGCGCACGTAGCCGATGGCCTTGCGCACACTGTCCAGGATTTCGTCCAGGTCCGCTTCGGGGGCCAGCGGGTGGTCCAGGTCCAGGATAGTGGTACCGGACAGTTCTGCCGCTGCAGCTACTTCCGGGCGCCACTGCAATTCCAGAGCTTGCCCGGATCCGCGCCACCAGCCACCGGAGTGGAGGGACACCGCCCACCGGCCGGTGGGGGCAGTGGGCACGAAGATGCGCGCCGGAATGTCCACCTGGCCGGGCAGATCCGGCAGATCAGACAAGGCCGGCAGTTCGCGGGTGGTGCGGATGTTCATGCCGTAGGCCACGCCCGGCATCGTGTGGTCCAAGCCGGAGCCCAGCATGAGCATCGCGGCGTGGGTGATGCGGTCTGGCAGGTTAGCCACGTAGCGGTCCGCATCACCAGGATCGCCGCTGCCGCCCTTCCACGGCGGGGTGAAGTCGGGCACCGGGTAGGTGGCATCCATGTAGCTGACTAGCTGCTCCAGCTGCTCCTCGGGCGGCAGAGTGCGTTCCACGCCGCCGACATTGAAGTCCTCATTGCCTTGGTCATTGAGGGGGTAGGCGGTGTTGGAGGGGCCCGCCGGGAGGTCTTCTACCGGTGGGGCCGGTTCCGGGATGTGGCGCATGCGCTCTTGGCTGGCGCGGTAGTCGGGGGTGTTCATGGCTACCAGATCACCACCCTGTCAGCCTCAGGCACGAGGGCTTCAGCCGATGGGAACGCCTCATAGAACTCGGCGATGTTGCCCGCCACGATGTTGCAGCGGAACTCCGCCGGCGAGTGCGGGTCAATGGCCAGGTACTGTGCGGCCATCTCCGGGCGGATGGCGGTGCGCCACACCCGTGCCCAGGCGAGGAAGAGGCGCTGCAGGCCGTCAAATTCCTGGCCGTCGACCTCCGCGGTCGCGCCGGGGGCGTGGAAGGTCTGCACCGGGCCGCGCGGGTCCAGGCCCTGCTCAGCGAGGTAGTTCTTGTATGCGATCACAGCGATGCCCAGCCCACCCAGGTCACCGATGTTCTCACCCAGCGTGAACTCACCATTGACACCACGGGATTCGCCGCGGCCTTCCAGCACGGTGGGCACTAGGCCGTCATACTGCTTGACCAGCTTGGCGGTGAGCTCCTCAAACCGGGTGCGGTCCTCGTCGGTCCACCAGGAGTTGAGGTTCCCGTGGCCGTCGTAACGCGAGCCCTGATCGTCGAAGCCATGTCCGATCTCATGGCCGATAACAGCGCCGATGGCACCGAAGTTCTCCGCCGCATCCGCTGCCGGGTCGAAGAATGGCGGCTGCAGGATCGCGGCCGGGAAAGTGATGTCATTGACCACCGGGTTGTAGAAGGCGTTGACGGTCTGCGGGGTGGCCACCCACTCATTGCGGTCCGCCGGTTTGCCCACCTTGGACACCTGGTAGTCATGCTCAAAAGCAGCACCCGCGCGCACGTTGGCCACCAGGTCACCGCCTTCGCGGGAAAACTCAAGGCCCTCATAGGAACGCCAGGTGTCGGGATAGCCGATCTTCGCGTTGAACAGGCGCAGCTTCTCCAGTGCGCGCTCGCGCGTCTCCGGTGACATCCACGGCAGGGTGGAAATGCGCTGCTCATAGGCATCCACGAGGTAGTCCACGAGCTCGAGCATCTGCGCCTTGGAGTCAGCCGGGAAGTGCTTGTCCACGTACGCCTTGCCCAGGTCCTCACCCACGAGGGATTCCGCTAGCGCCACGCCACGCTTCCAGCGGTCACGCTGCTCCGTCGCGCCGGAGAGCACGGTGCCATAGAACTCGAAATTCGCCGCACCCACATCCTCCGTCAGCACGCCCGCGCGGGAACGCAGAATGGCCCAGGTGGCCCAGAGTTTCCAATCGGTCAGCGGGACGCTGATAAGCAGCTCTGCAAGCTTTTCCACGAAGGACGGCATCATCACAATCACCCTCCCCTCCGGCAAACCGGAGGCTGTGAGGAGAGTCTGGATGATGTCGGGGAGTTCACCGAGCGTGGTCGGGTTGTAGGTTTTCAGCGAATCGCGCGAGGCGACGACGTCCCAGTGGTGGCTGGCGATCTGCGCCTCAAGGTCAACGATGCGCGACGCGGCATCGGCCGGACTGGCACCAAAGAGGCGGTCTGCGTCGAGGAAACCGAGCATCCGTTCCACGTGCGCGCGGTAGGCGGCGAGCGTCTCAGCGTGGGCGGGCTCACGGTAGTACGCCTCATCCGGCAGGCCCAGGCCCGACTGGATGAGGTAAGGCACCGCGGTGTCCCCGAGGGAATCCTTCTCCACCCAGAAGGTCAACGGCGCGCCAACACCGGTGCGATCCAGCGCGCCGAAGGCGGCGGCGAGCTCGGTGGGGGAGGAGACGTCGATAAGCGTGAGATCCTCCTCGATGGGGCTCATTCCCGCGATGTTGATCTCGTCGGTGTCCATGAAGGAGGCGTACAGGTCACTGCCACGGTCCGTGCCGTTTTCTAAGAGGGCGTGGACGTCTTCTTCCGCCTTGTCCCGCAGCGCGTGGAAGGTGCCATCCACACCGCGGTCAGACGGGATGGCGTGACTGTCCAGCCACGGGCCGTTGACGGTTTGGTAGAGGTCTTTCATACTGTTCTCCTTCTACTCTCTTGTCTTTTCGTACGGGTCGCGGATCTTCATGTCCGACGGGTGCCACACACCGGAGCGTGTCACCGTTTCATAGTCAATCTTCGCCAGCATCGGCTCCTCGCCGCGCGAGTTCGTGCGCAGAACGTAGCGGTGCACGGAACCCCAGTCCCGGCCCCAGTCCCGGTCAAGGTAACCCGGGATCTCGTAGGCGGAGTTGACTGCCTCCGATGTTGCCAGAGCGCCGCCACCGAGGAAGTCCATGAAGTCAGACAGTTCCTCCTTACCAGGGGCGTCCGGGCTGATGCGGAACTGCGGGATCTCAGCCACGCCGGCGTAATGGTTGAAGGTGCGGTGGCAGGGGAACTGCAGCGCCACGGTCCAGTCCAGCAGGCCGGGGGTGTCTTTGTCGAAGACATCGGTGAGGTGCTCCAGCTTCGGATTGCGCAGCGGGGTGACGGCCATCCACTCGAACGGGTCGAGGTTGATGTCCTCGCCGACGAGGCGCACCACGTTGGCGGAATCCGGCAAGTCAGCGATAGGGTAGCGCAGGTTACGCCACTTGATGGCTGGGCCCGGATCGAACATCTCTAGCTCACCGATGTCGCTGACAGAGCCGTCCTCATTTCGGGTGCCGTACTGCAGGACGAGGGTTTGGCCCTTCTGTTTCACACCATTGATGTCGTGGTGGGAGATGCGGCCGGCGACGGAGGTGACCAGCAGTGGCGCGTCCTCGGTGGCCTCGGGCAGCTCGTACCAGGAGGTCTTGAGTTCCGCGGTAGCCTGCGTGGATGCAGCGAAGCTGCCCAGCACTGGCACGCGGTTGTAGTCCAGGTTGAACGGCAGGCGCACGGTGGAGCCGTTGATGCCCACTTTGTCTTCAGAGCGGTTGCCTTGCGTGGTGGTGCGGGAGGTCGATTGCGCTTGCTCATCGTTCGGATCAGCGTTTGCATCATTGCTTGTCTGCGCTTCCTGCACCACCTGCGGCTGCCCCATTGACCCAATATTCGGCACACCCTTGCGCTCCGAGTTGATGAAGGCGGGGACACCACCCGGGTGGAAACCACGGACAGTGCCCGATTCGAGGGAGCGGCCCAGGGGCACGCCATCGACCGGGGTGAGGAAAGAATCATTCGTATTGGTTTCCACCAACACGTCGCCGGAGAGCTGGCACGTGTCGCCCTTGAGGGAACGCAGGTTGCCCATGCCCACGGAGTAGGCCGGCGCCTGGGTAGCAAATGCCTTAACAAAGGTGAGGCAGGAGAACGTGACAACGAGGATGCAGGCCACGGCGATCGGTGCCTTCATTATCTGGCGCATGCGCAGCGAGGCCACTGAATCAGATTCTTTGTCCGACGCCTTCTCGCGCTTGTTGTGTGAGAAGGACTGGTAGATGCCCACCGCCACGATGATGAAAGTGATAGCCAGCAAGACAGAAGCGGCTTCGATCCGCTTGACCTGCACGCTCTTATCCCACCAGGGAACGCTGAAGGAGGAGATGTACCACCAGGCGTTCGCGCCGGCAAAGGACAGCGCCAGGATGAACGTGATTGCAGCCAGCGCGAAGGTCCGCGCACGAGCAGAGCGCGCCGTGATCTCCGACAGCGCCACTGCACCCAGGGCGGCAGCCGCACCGGCCAGGCCGGCGTAAATGCCAAAGTGGTGCGTCCACTTCGTCGGCGTGAACATGAGGAAGAACATGGACATGCCAAAGATGGCCAGCAGGCGCTGCGTGGGGGCCTTATTCGCGCCGGGCACAGCGTCCCAGCGGGTGAGTGCCCACAGCACCAAGCCCAGGCAGAACAGCAAGGTCAGCATGGCAAAGCGGCGGGCCAAAGAACCGTCCGCGCCCGGCTCAAAGAGGTTGGCGTAGCGGACGAACTCGTGGTACCACTCCAGCGCCGGGCCGACGTAGGAGCGCACGGAAGTGGATTCCAGCACCGCGGCCAGAGTTTGGTCGTGGAAGACCGGCACCATTACGGCAAAACCAACGGCCAGGAACGGGGCCACCATGGAGGCCATCGGCGCGTAGACGCGGCGCTCGCTCACGATGCGCAGCACCTGCGGCAAGCACACGAGAAACACGCCCACAGCCGTCAGACCCGTCGGGCCACATGCCAGGGTGAACGCCGCGAAGATCGTACCCATCGCTGCCGGCAGCAGGCGGCGGGAGCTGATCGCCGATTCAAAGGACGCCCACGTAGCAATGGCACCCAGCGCGATAATCGGCTCCGGGCGCAGACCGTTGTCATACGGCAGCCAGAACGCCAGGAACATGAACGCCGCCGTCCAGTAGGCCACGCGGCGGGTAGCAATTTTTTCACCCAGGCGCGGCAGGATCTCGCGGGACAGAATCCACCAGATGCAGATGCCGGCGATGAGCGTTGGCAGACGCATCCACGCCGAGGCTGTACTCACCTTGGCCAGCAGCGACAGCACGTCGTAGAACGGCGAGCCAAACGGCGCTTCCGGCACGCCGTACCAGCGGTAGTAGTTGGCCATGTAGTCCGAGTCATTGGCCACCCGCGCCATGGTGAGCAGGAAGCCATCATCAGACGTATTAGCGCCGAAGATATGCCAGAAACCAAGAACGCCCAGCACAACACCATCGAGTGGCTTGAAGGTCTTCCACTCCGGGCGCAGCAGAGGTAGGCGGCGGCCATCACGCAGATCCAGCTTTGCCAGTGCCCACAGCGCCACCAGGCCAGACAGGCTACCCAGGATCATCGCCGCCCACTTGATGGTGGACGGGGAGGAGGTGAAGCGGGAGTTGATGTCAACGTGGGCGGTCAAGCCAGCGTCGATAAGCTCCCGTGCCTTCTCCCCAGAAAGCTCGGTGTAAATACCGGTGACCTGCGGGCGCATGTCATCTGCAATCTTGGTGTCGTACTTGGTGCCCGGCGCGTCAACGCGCACCATGTCACCATCGACCGTGATGCGCAGCGAGCCATCACGCATCTGCGCAACCTGCCCCGCATCCAGTTCAAAGATCACCTCATTGAGCGTGGACACGTTAATCCCGCCATCCTCCGGGGCGTTTACAAACAAGCCACGGTCCAGCGCTTCCGTGGAATCCTCCGGCAGCGTGGACAACACCGTGGTCTGCCCCGGATTCATCGCCTCTACCGCCGCCAATGGGACGGTGATGTCCAGCTTCTCCGGCGCCAAAGAAATCAACGGCGCATTCACTGACGTGAGATTCTCATCCTGCGGCCAATTGAAAGAAGACTGCACCTGCTTCACCGGTAAAAACGGCAAAGCAAAGAAGAAGAGGAAGGCTAACAACCCCGACACCAGCGCGGTGAGCGGAATCCACTTCTGCGTGGAATGGGGCTGACGGGTTTGGTTCACATTCTTATTCATCTGTGTATGTTTCTGCGTACTGTTTTGCCTACTCATCGGTTACGGACCACCACCACGAACGGACCAAACTGCTCCGTGGTCCAGTCAGCGGAGTCAAAGGCATCCGGATTGAAGAAGAGGCCCTGATAGCGGATATTAGGCTCGCTGGGGAAGATATCGTGTGCGACGTGCGTCTTCCACGGGGCATCTTGGTCCTTCTTGCTGCCGCGGAAGATGAACACATCGGGTGCGCGCCACGGCGACGCATCAATCTCTGCGATCATTGCCTTCGGGTCTTGCAGCTGCTCGTAAGAGTCATGCGCCCACTGCGCCACAAGTTCATTGCGGGCCACAAACTGCCCAAGCGGATTGGCATAGTGGCTGGTGAAGGCGTTGAAACCGTGGTACGGGTGGTAGGCCAAGAAGTTGATCTCATCGGTGAACAGCACCGTCTCAGACGGGTTGTAGCCCTGCTCCTGAATGAACTCGTGCATCTGCCCGTAGTAGCGGCCCACGTCAGATTCGCGGCGGTCAGCGCGCTGCCCATCACCATTCGTGTCGCTGTAGGCCTGATCCAGGAAGACCTGATTCTTATCGGGGATCTGCTGCACGTAACTCAGCATCGCTAGAGCCAGGCCAGCAATAAACACGGTGGTGATCGTGCAGTTAGTGCGCTTGCTCAAACCGGTGGGGTAGAGGCGGTCAACGCCGGTGAGGCGGAGGTCGATGAGGGCGAGAACACCGGACGTCGATAAGAGCAAAGCGATGAGAACCTCAACCCGGAAACCGAGCAGCGTTGTGCCAACAAGAGTGATCACCATCGAGGCAACAACCCACACGTAACACACGGCTGTTGCGATACCTAGCGCTGTGAACGCGGGCTCGCGGTGTCGCACGATGATGTACAGCAAGCCGAAGAAACTGAGCACACCCACCAAGGTGAGGTGGAAGAACGGCAGAGGAACCGTGGTGCCCTGCGACGGCAGGAAGTGTTGTGCCGCCGACGACACATCCTCGGACGCCGTGAACAGCGCGAACAGGTACGGGCCCCACGACAGCAGCGCGATGCAGATCGAGCCCACACCCATCGCTACAAGGTGCACAAACGGCTTCACCGTACGCTTGCCGCGCCCCATCGCGATGAAAGCGATGAACGCCAGCACGATCATGGTCAGCGCCATAATGCCTGTGTACAGCGTGTAAAAACATGCCGACGCCCCCAGATACAACGCCACAGCAATTGTCGACGTCCACGAGCCATGCATCGCCCGATACCCCAACACCGCCGCCGCCGGAACACCCATGGCCACCACTGCGGCATAGGGCTCTTCCGGCACCATGGTGAGAATCACCGCTGTGGTCACCAGCGCGATCGCCGTCGCCGCCGGCAAAGACCCAGTGATCCTGCGCCACAACGGCACCAACGCCGAACCCGCCGCCGCCAGCGACACCAGCGCCCACGGTTGGTACACCTCCCAACCCGGCATGTTCAGCAGGTTGGCCATGCGGCCACCCAGCCAGAACCAGCCGATGGGATAGAAAGACGGCATGTCCACATAGTTCATGTCCTGGTTGGACATCGTCTCCGTCATGCGGGTGAGAAACTGGGTACGGAAGCCCTGGTCAACCTGGATGCCATCCAAGTACAGCTTGGTAGCGGACAGCGGAATAGCTATCGACGACACCACCAACCCCGCCGGCGCCAGCCCACACACAGCCTCCGTGAGCACCCGGCGCCACGCCGGTCGCTCCTTGCTGCTCGTACGGTCCCGCACCCACAGCCACAGCAACACCGTGACGGCGATGAGGACGAACAGCGAACCCGCCGTGGCCAACGCCCGCGTCACCATAGACACGTTGAACGCCGCCAGGGTCACCTGCTTCAACGCGAAAAACGCCACAAGCGCTAGAAGACCCCCGGCCACGGCGACGACGACGATGCGCACAATGGCGCTCGACGTGCTCACCTGGTCGGGGGCAAAAGCCTGTAAACGAGGCTTCTCACGGTCCTGAGCTTCCGCTTTCGTGTCAGGCTCAGCCGCATCACTGTCCTCCACAACGACCCCGCCTTCAGCGGAGTCGAGTGGTTCGTTGTTGTCCTCGGGGCGCTCTGTCATAGGTGACAGTCTCCCATAGAAGCCCCGTTAAACGGGCATTGAGCAGACGAGATAGCGGGCTTGTTTAGAAACTGAGTTTGCGCATGATCGGCGCCGGAATGTGCTGCAGCACAAGGGAGATCGGGCCGAAGAGCTTGTGTACGAACACGTTCGACTTGCCCGCCAGTGCAGCGGACACAGCAGCCTTGGCTACATCTTCCTTGTTCACCGTCAGCGGTGCCTCATCGAGACCCTCCGTCATCTTGGTGCGCACCTGGCCCGGACGGACCACGGTCACGGTCACGCCGGAATCACGCAGTGCTTCACCGAGCTGGGTGTAGAAGCCGTCCATGCCGGCCTTGGTGGCGCCGTACACGAAGTTGGAGCGACGCACCTTCATGCCCGCCACCGAACTCATGGCAATGATTTTGCCGTGGCCCTGCTCCTTGAACTTCTGGCCCAGCAGCACACCGACGGACACCGGTGCGGTGAAGTTTGTCTGTGCCGAAGCAACAGCAGCTTCCTGGTTCTGCCAGAGTTCTTCCTGGTCACCCAAGGTGCCAAAGGCGACGATGGCGATATCCACGTCACCCTCCGCAAACGCCGCATCAATCACTGCCGGGTGGGAGGCGGTATCAAATGCGTCAAAGTCCACTAGGCGCACCTCGCCGGCGCCGTGGGAGGTCACTTCCTCCACCGCCGCCTCCAAGCGGGGGGAGTTTTCGCGAGCTGCCAGCGTGACGGTGGGATTGCCACCGCGGGAGACCAACTCGTCCACGATCGCGAGACCGATCTCGGAGGTACCACCGAGCAGCAAGATGTGTTGTGCTTGTCCTACAGCGTTAAGCATTGTGTTCTTTTACCTTTTCTTGTTGTGGGGCCGAACCGTTCCTATGAACTAATTCAGCTCCAAGCGGCGGGACATGTCGGAGGCGAAGACCCCGGTCGGGTCGATGGCGCGGCGGGTTTCTAGCCAGTTGCCCATCTCTGGGTACATCTTGTGGAAGTTCTCTGCGGATGTGCGGGACTCCTTGGCCAGGTAGAGGCGGCCACCGAATTCCATGACCTGGTCGTCGAGGCGGTCCAGGAAGGAGTGCAGGCCGTCGCGGATGGGGAAGTCCACGCATACGTTCCAGCCACGCATTGGGTAGGACAGCGGTGCGCGGTTGCCTTCGCCGAACAGCTTGAACACGTTGAGGGCGGTGTAGTGGCCAGAAGCCTGAATGTCGTAGATGATCTGCTTGAACGGCTCCACCGCATCCGTGGGAACCACGAACTGGTATTGCAGGAAGCCGGCCTTGCCGTAGCCACGGTTCCACTCCGCGATCATGTCGAGCGGTTGGTAGAACTGCGTCAGGTTCAAAATGTCATTCGTGCTGGGGGAACCCATGCGGTAGTAGGCCTCACCGATGGCCATGAGGGACAGCTTGTTCATGGTCCAGGAGGGGAAGATGTCCGGCACCGTCATGAGCTGGGGTGCGGAGAACTTCAACGGGTCCTTAGCCAGCTTTGGTGCGTATTCCTCCAGTTGTGCCAGGGTGGCCAGCGAGCCGCGGGAGATGGTGGAGCGACCGGTCTTCGGCGGTGCGGAGATCGCATCAAACCAGGCAGAGGAGTAGGTGTAGCCCTCTTCCTGGCCATGCGAGTGCTCCTCAATCGTCTCGTCCAGGGTCGTGGTGCGCACCGTGTCGGAGATGAAGTAGGCGGTTTCCGTGCGCGTCATCTTGATGCGTGCGCGCAGGATGATGCCGGTGAGTCCCATGCCGCCGACGGTTGCCCAGAACAGCGTGCCGTCCGGGTCATCGGCAGAGCCTTCTGGCTCAAGGTGCAGCACGCGTCCATCAGCCACGAGCAGTTCCATCGACACCACGTGGTCACCGAAAGACCCCGCGGAGTGGTGGTTCTTGCCGTGAATATCCGGGCCGATTGCGCCACCAATGGTCACTTGGCGGGTACCCGGCAACACCGGAACCCACAGGCCGTAGGGCAGCGCCGCCTTCATCAGCTGATCCAGCGTCACGCCCGCATCCACATCGACGATCGCGGTCTCCGCGTCGATCGAGTGAATCGTGTTGAGCGGTTGCATATCCACGACGAGTCCGCCGCCATTTTGCGCCGGGTCACCATAGGACCGGCCCATACCGCGGGCGATGACGCCGCGGCGCTTGTGTTCAGGCAGCGTGGAGTTCTCATCCGCGATCTGCGCCACGGCCTTCTTAATGACGTCAACGTCAGCCGTGGCAAGAACCTGCGCTGTCGACGGGGCGGTACGGCCCCAGCCATGCAGCGATTGAGTGGTGGTGATCAATTCCATGCGCCCAAGCCTACTCGGGGAATATCCCGTTGCCGGTCAGGCGCGTTGGGGTGGGCGTTAAAGCTCCATGATCTCCCGGATGCGCGCCGGGAGTTCTTCCTGGCTGGTGATCACTGGTTTGCCTGCTTCTTTGTGCGCACGCAATTCGTCATAAACAATGCCTCGGCTTGTGCTGTCCAGGATGGGAAGTTCCTGGGCGATAAGGCGCGCCATGAAATCATCCAGCGGTACGTTGACCAGCTGAGCAGAAATGTGTGGGGTGTCTTCGGAATTGGCCATGTGCACAGCCTACTTGGCGGTGCCACCCCGCTAAGATGGCGCCCATGACGGAGACTATTCAGGAGATTACGGGCGAGACTCGCGTTGATTACAACGCACTGGACAACACCACTGGGGGCCGCCTTCTCCAGGCGGCGTTCGCTGGGGCGTTTACGGCGGTGCCGGACTATGCTCAGTCCACTCCGGCACGCGTGGCGTCGTGGGTGGGCATCGCCGCCACGTTCACTGGCACGGTGGCGGCGTTCAATGCTTTTGATGAGGATCCGCGTAATGACCTCACCACCACCGTCGATCGCACCTCTGGCACGGGCAGTCCGGCCAAGACGTGGGGGCTTCTCGCCGGCGGTACCGCACTGCTCATCGGCGGTATTCGCATGGGCATTGCTGTGGAGAAGAAAATGGCAGAAGGCCTGCGCCGCCGCGGTGCGAAGCGCCCGTACACCCTGCTTGGTGTGGGTGGTGCAGCCCTGCTGTTTGCGGCGACGGAACTTGATGCCCGCGTCAACGCTTCCTAAATCTCATTAGGCTGGGGTCATGCCTAGCACGCTGCATCGTCTGCACCGCCACGACCAAGTGGCGGCTGTTGTCGATCTTGATGCAGCACGCGCGTTCCTTCGGGGAGACCAGCCCACTCGGGCGCGCACGCTGTTGATCCGCTGCGCCACCCAGCGGGCGGATGAGGAGGTCATCCGGTACCTCGGTGTGGATGCGGATAGCACGCTCGAGGAACTCCAGCGGGCGCTTGGTATCTCTTTCGCTGTCCCCGGTAGTACCCCTGCTCCAGCACGGTTTACGCGGGAGGAAGAGGACAGTGGTCGCTTGGATTGTGCAGCCACGATCGGGGATTATCTGACTGAAATTGGGGATGCCCTCTATTTTCACTGGGGTTTGTGGCGGTTCACTCTCTTGCTCAGTGATGTTTTTCCGCGCGACGCCGGTGCCCCGCATGCATTGTGTGTGGCGGGCGACGGCGAGTTCGGTGGCCATCCCTTTGATATTGCCGCCATCAATGATCAGCTCCACGCCACCACTGGAAGAGACTGAGAGACATGCCTGTACCCGCCTACTTCTGTGGTGCGCCGGTTACCGGTAAGGTTGTCCGGCGTGTCAACCAAGCCTGAAAACTCGCAACCCACTAGCGCCAAGCAGCAGCTCGTGCGGTTCATTATTGTCGGCATCTTTTGTGCCGTGCTCGACTTCGGGCTGACCTACCTGCTCACGCACGCCGTCGGGCTTGACCGCGTTACCGCGAAGATTTTCGGCTGGTGCCTCGGCACCGCGGCGGCGTACCTGTTGAACTCCAAGTTCACGTTTGAAGCGAAGATCACCGGCAAACGCGCGTTTGCCGTTCTTGTGCTCTACCTGTCCACCCTTGGTGTGCAAACGCTGTTGTACTGGATCACCGATGGCCCGCTCATCGCGTTGGGCTTGGTGGATCCGTGGAAGGATGGCGTGTCCTTCGTTATCGCCCAGGGTGTGGCTACGGTGACCAACTTTGTTCTGCAGCGCGTGCTCATCTTCAACGAGCCTGCGCGCGTGGTTATCGAGGAAGAACCGACCCGCTAATTTAGGCGCCGGGCCGCTGGAAGTCCTCGTTGGCACCCATGCGCAGGAGCTTCAGCCACTCCTTGAATTCCGCCGGGCTGCGGCGCTGAATAAGGAAGAACCAGCCAAAACGCACCAATTCCTGCAGTTTCATCTTCTGCATACCGCGTTGGTTAATGATGTAGCCGCGGTTGCGGTACGTGAAATACCGCTTCGTATCATTGTCCGGCCACTGCGCGTGCGCGCGGCCGCCCATGATCGGGTGGAATTCCGCGGAGCCGTCCGGGTGCAGGTACGCCGTGGTCAGCGCCGTGCCGTAGTTCAGGCCCGATTGCGCTAATCGACGGTGATACTCCACCTCATCCCCCCGAATAAACAGCCGATAATCCGGTACACCAATCCGTTCCATCGCCTTCGCGCTAATCAGCGCGCCGTTGAACAGGCTGGCGTACTGGGGAAGATAATCCCCTTCCAGCTCATCCCGGCGACGGTGCCATGTCAGGCCTTGGCGCAGGGGGAAGGCGAGCTTGTTCGGGTCATCGATGTTGCACACCACCGGCGACACCTCTGACAGCTGCTCGCGTTGCGCGACCCGGTACAGCGTCTCCAGAACATGCTCATCGGCGGGGCGGCCATCATCGTCAGCGCACCAAATGGCGTCCGCGCCCAGCGCCAAAGCGTGCAGGAAGCCATAGGCGAACCCACCAGCACCGCCCAGATTGGTGTGGGAGGCCAGGTAGACCGCTTTATCGCCCGCGAGTTCAGTGAGGAGCTCGCGGACCTCATCCTCGGCGCCGTTATCCACCACGACCACCCAGTCCACCGGGTGCGTTTGCGCCACCACCTGTTCCAGAGAGTGTTTGAGCAGCTCAACCCTCTTGTGGGTGACAATCACCGCCGCCGTTGTGCCGTTGGGGTCCAACACCGGTGATGCCGCTGGCGCTTGGGAGTTCATGGGGTTCATTGTGCCACTACCCGGCAGCCGTTCGAGATATCTGACAAGGGGTCTGTCGTGCGCACTGAAAAAAGGCAGGTAGGGGAGTTAGTGGATAAACCTATGAGAGTTATAGTGTCAGATTTCTCGATTGTTGCCCTCAGACTCCTCTTCCTCATTAAAGCGGACCAGCAGATCCCGGACGTACTGGCCGGCTTCGGGGCCCTCGTAGGCTTCCACGACTTCGTCGACAAGCCCAGCCTTCTTGATCTGGCCCTTGTCCACCCACAGGGCGGTGTTGCATAGCTGTGCCAGGAAGTCGTTGGAGTGGGAGGCGAAAACGAGGATGCCGGAGCGCTCCACGAGTTCAGCCAGGCGGACGCGGGCTTTGGCCATGAACGCGGCGTCGACAGCGCCGATACCTTCATCGAGCAGGAGAATCTCCGGCTCAATGGAGGTGACCACACCTAGCGCGAGGCGCACGCGCATACCGGTGGAGTAGGTGCGCAAGGGCATGTCCAGGTAGTCGCCGAGTTCAGAGAATTCCGCGATCTCATCCATCTTGGCCTTCATCTGCTTGCGGGTCTGCCCGAGGAAGAGGCCACGGATGATGATGTTCTCGTAGCCAGAGATCTCCGGGTCCATGCCCACGCCCAGGTCGAAGACGGGGGCGACGCGGCCACGGACATCGGCGACGCCGCGGGTGGGTTCATAGATGCCAGACAGCAGGCGTAGCAGCGTGGACTTGCCGGCGCCGTTGTGGCCGACTAGGCCAACGCGGTCACCTTCACGCAGGTGCAGGTTGATGTCCTTGAGAGCCTCAACGACGACGGTGTTCGAGGCATTCTTGCCAATCGCGCCGCCAGCGGAGCTCATCACGGCTTTCTTGAGGGAGCGGGACTTGGCGTCAAAAATAGGAAAGTCAACGCAGGCGTTGTAGGTGTCAATGGAAACCATCCGAAAATCCTTTCTGTGGCGGTGACGCCGTTACACCCAGTAGGGGACCCGGTAGCGCCATTGGCGCATGACAACGAGTGCGACTAGCAGTCCAACAACAGTGAACGCGAGCACAATCCACCAGTGGTAGGCAGCCACGTCCTTGCCAATGAGGGGGGCGCGGACGATCTCAAGGTAGTGGTACAGCGGGTTGAGCTCAGCGATGCGGGCGCGCTGCGCGACCTCGCCGCCCTGCTGCTTGAGGGTCTCCGTGGTCCACACGATCGGCGTGACATAGAACAGCAGTTGCACCAACGTTTCAAGCAGCGGAGCCACATCACGGAAACGCGTAGCGACGATGCCAAACAGCATGGTCACCCACACCCCGTTCAGCACCAACAACGCAAAACCAGGAACAAACAACAACGCCGACCAGCCCAGATCCAGCCGGAAGGCCAACACCAAAATGAGCCAGATAACCATGTTGTGCGCAAAGAACAGGATCTGGCGCCACACCAGGCGATACACATGCACCGACAGGGCGGAGGGCAGCTGATTGATCAGACCCTCATTCTCAATGAAGACATTGGCACCATCCTTGATGCACCCCGAGATGAACCCCCACACGATGAAGCCCACGGTCACGTGCGGCAGGAACTCCCGCACGGAGATCTGGAACAGCATCGAGTACAGCAAACCCAACGCCAAGGCCATGACGCCGGTGGCGATGGTGATCCACAGCGGACCGAGCGTACTGCGGCGGTAGCGCTGCTTGATGTCCTGCCAACCGAGCTGGAGCCACAGCTCGTACTGGCCCCATCCGCGCGCGAGGTCGCCGGCGGCCGTGCCAAAGGTTTGGGACGTGGAGGCCGGGGTGTTGTCGTTGGGGCCGGACGTCATGCGGGAGACGTCGGCAAGCAATTGCTTCTTGTCGTGCACGAGTATCACCCTAGCGTCAGCTGGTGAAAAACCGGGTAAGGGGGCGAAGGTGCGTAGCGCAACAGCGGCAGGCATAATTGTTGCGAATGTGTCGTGTGGTATTGAATAGCCCCCCACACGAAGAACACAAGAGAAGTCGGGGAAGGAGTGCGGCAATGGCATATGACGTTGCCAGTGTGCGTGGCCTGTACACCTCCCTGTCCGATGGGTGGACGTACCTCAACGCGCACGATTGCCCGCAGATCCCGGAGCGCGTCTCCTCAGCGGTGGCACGCTCCTTCCGCCTAGCGCCCTCAGTGCCAATACCTGAAGGGCGCGGCGGGTCCCACTCGCGCCAGACTTTGGGACGACCGGAGGCAGACAACCTTCTGGCGGGCGCGCGCCACGCGGTGGCAGATCTTGTGGGCGCCAGCGCAGACTGTGTGGTGCTCGGTCCTAGTTTGCCGGTACTGTACTCAGCGCTCGTTGTGGCGATGAGCCCGCAGTTCAGGTCCGATTCCTCGCTCATTGTCAGCCCGCTTGACCGGCCCGAGCTCACCGCGGCTTTATGCACCGCCAACGTTCAGGCGCGCGCAGCCCACGCGGACCTGGGTACCGGGGAAGCACCTGCATGGCAGTACAAGGAACTCGTGGACGGCACATCGCGTCTCATCTCCTTGCCCGCAGCGCACCCGCAATTGGGCATCGCCACCGACATTGCCGGCATCGTGGATATTGCCCGCGAGCGGTCCCGCGCTTGGGTGGTTGTGGACGCCAGCGCATACGCTCCTTATTACTGCATCAACTTTGATGAGTGGGGTGCAGACATCATCGGTGTGGACCTTGGCCAACTCGGCGGACCGCAGCTGTCAGCCCTGGTGTTCCGCGACAGTGCCATGTTCAACCGCCTCACCGTTGATCCGCTGCGCCTAGCAGGGCTGGGCCTCTCGCCAGGATTGGCTGGTGGCGTGCCGGCATTGGTGGACCACCTAGCCAACTTGGGCCCCGTGCCGGAAGGTCGCAGCACGCGCCGGGCACGGCTCGTGGCATCCATGGAAGAATTGTCCGCCTACCTGCGTAGTCTCCGGGATGACCTGTACACCTTCCTGGGTACATGGCCGGACGTGCACATCCTCGGCGCCTCGGGTGAAGCCGCCGCGGGCGCCACCATGGAGCGCCTGCCGCGCCTCACCTTCGGTGTGCAAGGCGTGCCCGCGGCAACGGTGCATGAGCGGCTCTTTGACAACGGCATCATCACCACGTTGGCCGCCCCCACGCCGCTACTCACGGACATGGGGTTGGAGGAAATGGGTGGCGCCGTCACCGTCGGCCTCGGACCCTTCAACACCTACGCGGACATTGAACAGCTCATCCGCGTGGTGGCCTCCCTGGCCTAGTGGTCGACCACTAGAACGGTTTTGCCCATCGCGTTGCCGGAGTCGAGGTGGTCGTGGGCCAAAGCAGCGTCGCTAAGCTGAAAAACCTTGTTCAACTGGTGTTTGATGGCTCCGCTTTCAATGAGTGGCCACACGTGCTCCTCCGTCGAACGGCAAATGACGGCCTTCATTGGGCGCGGGCGGGCGCGCAACGTGGTTGCGTGAACGGACAGGCGGCGCGGCATCATGCGGCCCAGGCTGAGCTCGCCCTTCGGTCCGCCTTGCACTGCGATGACGATGAGCTTGCCGTCGGTGGCCAGCGATTTAATGTTGTCCTCAAGATACGGCCCGCCGACCACATCAAGGATGACATCGCATGAGCCGTGCAGCTTATCGACGAAATCCTCTTCCCTATAATTCACCAAAATATCCGCCCCAAGCTCCTGGCAGTAGTCGAGCTTCGCGTTGGATCCGGCCGTGACAGCGACCTCGGCACCGAGTGCCTTGCACAGCTGAATGGCAAAGGAACCGATACCGCCCGCACCACCGTGGATGAGCACGCGATCCCCCTCACTGACCCCGGCGAGCATGCCCAAGTTGGACCACACGGTGGTGGCTACCTCCACCACTGCGGCGGCCTCCGTCAAAGTGAGGCCCTCCGGTATGCGCATGAGCTGGCCTTCCGGCACCGCCACATACTCGGCGTAGCCACCCCCAGCCAGCAGGCACGCAACTTCCTCACCCACTTGGCGGCCCGTGTCCCCCGCATCAACGATGGTGCCAGCACATTCAAGCCCAATGATCTCTGATTCACCCTTCGGAGCCGGGTACTTACCTTCCGCCTGCACCAGGTCAGCGCGGTTCACACCAGCTGCTACAACCTTGACCAGGACCTCGCCGGATTGCAGCTCCGGCATCGGGATTTCAGTCAGTTCAAGGGAACGCGGATTATCGGGATTAGTCACCGTGATTGCCTTCATGCCCACCCAGGGTAGTTGGGTGAAGGTCTACGTGCTGTAAAGTTTCTCCTTGCTGCCGTTGGTAGCAAGGAGACGTGGCAGAGCGGCCGAATGCACTGGTCTTGAAAACCAGCGAGGGTCACACCTCCGCGGGTTCAAATCCCGCCGTCTCCGCAAATTTTTGCCCTGGTTGACAGGGCCTTAGGGCTACTTGTCGCTCTTGTCCTTGGAGCGGACTGCGTTGAACACGCCCTCCACAACCCAGGACGCCAGGGCCATCACGATGGCACCGAAGAACGCTGCCCAGAACCCAGAGATGTGCAGGCCGTTGCCCAGGCCGTTGGAGATCCAGCCGGTGAGGGAGAACAGGAAGGTGTTCACAATCAGGGAGAACAGTCCCAGGGTGAGGATCTTCAGCGGAAAGCTGAAAAAGTTCACGACGGGGGAGATGAACGCGTTCACGAACATGAACACCAGCGCCACCCAGACGAACGCCCAGAAGCCGCCGAAGATGTCTACGCCAGGCACGATTTGAACAACCAGCCACAGGGCGATCACGGTGGCTAAAACATCAACGAGAAAACGAGGCATGATGAACCTTTCTAAAAGGGATTAAGACTGTGTACTACTAACAACATCCCACGCGGAAAGAAATTCCGCAGCCTCATCGCGGTTGGTCACGGTGATGCGCAGGCCCTCGGGGAAGGCGCGGGTGAGCACGCCGTGCGCAGCCAGCTGGGCGGCAATCCGTGGTGCCCACTCCGGGTCCGGGGCAGGGAGCCACACAAAGTTGGCTTGGGAATGCTGCGCCCCAATATGATCAGCAACCTCATCGCGCACATCCACGGTGTCTTCCACTCGTGCCAAGAGTTCATCGGCGTGCTTCAGGGAGGCCAGTGCCCCTGCCTGAGCCACGGAATTGACCTGGAAAGGTACGCCCACCTTGTTCATTGCGGTGATCAGTTCCGCGTTGCCAAAGGCGTAGCCCACGCGCACACCGGCCAGGCCGTATGCCTTGGAGAATGTCCGCAGACACACAACATTCGGGTACTCGCGCCAGATCTCTTGGCCGTTCACGGCGTTCGAGTCTCGGTTGAACTCGAAGTAAGCCTCATCCAACGCGACCGTCACGTGCGGCGGAACCTGCGCCATGAACTCGGCGAACTCATCGGCCGTCACCACAGCACCCGTTGGGTTATTCGGGGTGCAAATGAACACCAGGGAAGTGGTGTCATCGATGGCGGAGAGGATGGCGGGGAGGTCCAAATGCCCGTCGATAAGCAAAGGAACCGGACGTGGTTCCGCGCCGCAGATGCGCGCGAAGATGGGGTACGCCTCGAAGCTGCGCCACGGAAAGACAATGCTATTTCCGGGCAGTGAGGTGGCTTGCGCGAGTTGCTGGCATAACGCGGACGATCCGCAGCCAAGCGCCACGTTGGAGGGCTCCACCCCAAGGTGGCGCGCAAGCGCATTGATCAGCGTGGATGCGCCCATGTCCGGGTACCTATTCGCCCCGGCAGCAGCTTGTGTCATCGCCTCTACCGCCGTGGGCAACGGCGCCCCCGTGACCTCGTTGGAAGACAACTTCAGGGCCTCTGGATCTGATGTTCCGGGGACATAGGGCGGGATGGCAGCAAGGTCAGCACGGATCATGGTGCGCAAGTCTAGCGTGGCGGGGTTTTGGTTGCTTGCATGATTATGGGTAATCTGTAACCCGGTCTGGAGATGTGCCAGAGTGGCCGATTGGGGCTCCCTGCTAAGGAGTTGACCTTTCACGAGGTCCGCAGGTTCAAATCCTGTCATCTCCGCCATGCGCCCGTAGCTCAACGGATAGAGCATCTGACTACGGATCAGAAGGTTGGGGGTTCGAATCCCTCCGGGCGCACCAATTTTTTTGGGGTGCGTAAGCTGGCCGAGGATCATCCTCTCCGACCTGTCCGGATAAGTTGTCACCTCAAAAAAAGGGGGCGCGGCCATGACTGCGGTTGAACAGTTCGATGTGTATGAGCTTGAAAAGCAGGTAGAAAATCTTCTTCGCAGCCATGATGCGGAGAAAGTTTCGGAGCTGCTGGATGCGGCCAAGCTGAACGACATCATCAGTCTGATCGAGCGCACCTCCCTGAAGCGTGGCGCTGTGATTTTCCGCCTTCTGCCGCCGGAGCGTGCCGGCCTGGTTTTCGATGCCCTTGACCCGTACCACCAGGCTGCCATGGTGCACGCGCTGGGTAGTGATGGTGTCGGGTCTTTCTTCGAAGATCTCGGTGCGGAAGACAGGGCCATGCTTATCGACGAGCTTCCGCCCGAAGTCGCCGCTCGCCTCATGCGCGAACTAGACGAGTTGGATCAGGAGCACACCAACGTTGTCCTGGGGTATGAGCGTGGCACCGTTGGCCGCGCGATGTCACCGGAGATCGCTGAGATCTACATGGACATGACTGCCCATGAAGTCCGTGAGCTTCTGCGGGAGCAGCACGAAGACCTGGAGACCTTGTACACTCTCCCGGTCATTGACCGTGGCCGGAACGTTCAAGGCATTGTGAAAATGCGCGACCTCTTCCTTGCGGACGATGGCGTGAAGATGTCTGAGCTCCTCGTGGACACCCCCACCGTGTGCGTCACGGATGACGCGGAGGAGACCGCGCGTTGGTTCCTCCCGCTATCGCTGTTGGCGGTGCCGGTGGTGGACACCAACGGAAAACTCGTGGGTATTTTTACCTTCGACGAGGCCCAGGACATTGTTGAGAGTGAGGACACGGAGGACTCCGCCCGCCAAGGTGGCGCAGAGGCCCTCAAGACTCCGTACCTGGCCACCCCACTGATCACGCTGGTGAAGTCCCGTATTGTCTGGCTGCTCGTGCTTGCTGTCTCCGCCACGCTGACGGTCCAGGTGCTGGACATCTTCGAGGGCAAACTGGAACAAGCCGTTGTGCTCTCCCTGTTCATCCCGCTTCTCACCGGCACTGGTGGCAACACCGGCAACCAGGCCGCCACCACGGTGACAAGGGCACTCGCGCTCGGCGACGTACACAAGTCCGACATCCTTAAAGTCATGTGGCGCGAAGTCCGCGTGGGCCTCATGCTCGGCGCGGTCCTCGGCTTCCTGGGGTTCCTCGCCGCCTGGCTGTTCTTCGGCCTGGACATCGGCATCATCATCGGCACCACACTGTTGTCCGTGTGCACCATGTCCGCCACCGTCGGTGGGGCTATGCCCATCGTGGCCAAGACCGTTGGTGCTGATCCCGCGGTGTTCTCCAACCCGTTCATCTCCACCTTCTGCGATGCAACGGGTCTGGTGATCTACTTCCTCATCGCAACATCCGTCCTGGGCCTCTAACGCCTGAATCGGTGTTCTGAGCAGGTAATTTTGCCTTCATGTCACCGTGGTGTAACGTTGTGCCTCGTTGCAAACGCTGCCACTGTGTTGAATAGTGTTGATAGCCAAGCAGCGGATGCGCCCGTAGCTCAACGGATAGAGCATCTGACTACGGATCAGAAGGTTGGGGGTTCGAATCCCTCCGGGCGCACCACAGAAAAACCCGCACTGACGTGCGGGTTTTCGCGTTTCCCCTGTGGCCGCTGGGCCCTTGAGTGCTCGCCGCCGCGTACATCTGTGTAAAGTTTTACATTGCGCCGGCAACTATCACTCAATAGAAATTGTCTACCAGGGAGTTCGTCCGAGCCGATTTTTCGCAATGTATCCGTTTACACACACCCAGCGAAGGAAAGCGACCAAGGACAACCCTCGCCCCCTTACCCCTTCATCACGCGCTGCGGTAGCAGTCAGGCTTTTTCTACTTGACCTCTAGAACACGTCTTGACCTCTAGAACACGTCGATACGCCCACCGAGCGATTCGGTCTGCTGGAGTGTTTTGACCCAGCCGGGTGCGCCGAGTTGGACGCGCATGACGGGGCGGGAAGAAATCTTGATGGGGGAGACGGACTCGAAGCGGGCGCCGTGGCGGGCGCCCATGCGGGTGGAGGCGCGGTAGCCGGCGCCGGCGAGCTGCTCGATGGAGGGGGTGGGGGCGGCGAGGGATTCGCGGGCGCTCTGCAGCAGTTCCAGCATCTCGTCGAGGGTTTTCACAACGGCATCAGCGTTGGTTTCGCACATGGCGCGGACGAGTTCAGGTTCCGTGCTAGCAACGCGGGTGGCGCCGCGGAAAGAACCGGCGGCGAGGGATTGGGCAAGCGTGCCACCACGGTCGCCGACAATGGAGAGTGCTTCCGCCAGGACGTGTGGCAGGTGGGAGACGCGGGCAACGGCTTCATCGTGTTTGGCCACGGAGACGGGGACGGCTTCGGCGCCGCAGATGCGGGCGAGTTTGCACACGTTGTAGAAGAGGTCGATCCAGTCGCGGGGGACGGAGTAGCCGGCGGCGTCGCATTCCACGGCGTAGTCATAGGTGATGGCCCAGGCGGCCCGTTTGAACAGGCCTTGCTTGGAGGCGCCCCAACCAGAGTCCTCGGTGCCCGACATGGGGTGGCCACCGACGTAGCGTGGTTGCATTCCGCGTTCCTGAATAAGTTCGTAGACCCCCTGTTTCACACTGACTACGTCGGTGACACCGCAGTTCGGCGCGTACATGGCAATGGCATCGAGGATGTCAGCCACGGCGTGCATGGGTACGGCGATGATGATCAAGGCGTTGGTGGAGGAGGCACGCGACAATACCGCGGTGAGGTCATTGTGCGCATCAAAACCTTCACGGGTGGCGGCGCGCACACCAGCCTTGGTGTGGGTGTAGCCGAAGACAGTGATGTTTTCGGCCGCGAGGTCGCGCATGATGGATCCGCCGATGAGCCCTAGGCCCACGATGCAAATGGGAGGGAGAGAGCGCTGTGCGCTTGAAATTGAGTCAGGGCGGAGTTGGTCGATCACGCTGACAAGTTTTCCATAACCCGAGTAATCTCACTAGGCATGAGTGAGGCAGGCTTCGAGGATGGCTACGCGGTGACGGTTGCGCGCCGTGATGGCGGTTGGCGTGTGGCGGAGTTTGAGGACTCTTTTGAGACCTTAGATACCTCTGTCCAGGCCGTTCGGAGTTTGCGTAGTGAGGGCGCGGCGTTCGCGCTACTCAACGTGGAGGAGGAGTACCTGGTCATCGTGCGGCCAGGTCCGTCGCGCATTCGGGTGCTTATTTCTGACGCGACGATGGCCGTAGACGATGATTTTGCAGCGGATATCTGTGATCAGGCTGGCCTGGAAGTGCCGGATATTGAGCCGGATGAGCTGGATAACGTCGACGGGTGGGCCGACGGGGACTTTGCCATTTTGGAGGATATTGGCTTGTCGGAGGAGGTCCTCGCGGTGCTCGTGGATGATCCGATGGCGGAGCCGTCCGCCGTCATTGAGGCCATCGCGGAGGAGCTCGGTTTCGCTGATGAACTGGATGACGCGCTCCAGTGAGCCAGCCGCAACGTCGCGCGCAGGAGCGGATGCGCCGTGCTATTGAGGTCGCTCGCACTACGCCACTGGGCGATATTCCGGTCGGCGCGGTCATTTACGGCCCGGATGGGCGCGAGGTAGCTACGGGGACGAATCGGCGCGAGTGTGATCAGGATCCGGCGGGGCATGCGGAGATCGTCGCTATGCGTGCTGCGGCGGCTGCGCTGGGGACCTGGCGGTTGGATGGGTGCGAGCTCGTGGTCACGCTTGAGCCTTGCACGATGTGCGCGGGTGCTGCGCTGGGGGCGCGTGTGAGCTCGCTTGTTTTCGGCGCGTATGAGCCAAAAACGGGAGCAGTCGGATCGCTTATCGACGTGGTGAGGGACCCCACCCATCTTCACACCGTCGAAGTGCGCGGTGGCGTCCTGGAGGCTGAAACAGCAGGTCTGATGACGGAATTCTTTGATCGTTTGCGCTGATGAGAAGCTTCCTGTGCGGATTGACACTGAATTGTTACCCAGTAGGCAGGTGAACGTCCCTACCATGGGGCCCACTGTTGCAAACGAGATTAAAGGAGAGATCATGGCTGATTTTGAAGCTACCGCTGACCAGCTCAAGGGCAAGGGCAAGGAAGCTCTGGGCAACCTGACCGAGGATAAGGGTCTAGAGAACGAGGGCAAGGCTGACCAGCTTGCTGGCCAGGTGCGCGAGAAGGTGTCCGAGGTTGGCGAGGCAGCGAAGGACAAGTTCAACGAGGTTGCTGCCAAGATCCAGGACAAGCGCGACGAGGCTTAAACTTCTTCCGCTAACGCGACCGAGGTGCTGGAGAAATTTGGTTCCCCGGTCGCGTTGCCGTTACTCTGTGTGGCGGTAGCGTGTCCGAGCGGCCGAAGGTACTCGCCTCGAAAGCGAGTGAGGGTAAAACCTCCGCGGGTTCAAATCCCGCCGCTACCGCCAGTTTTAAGAAGTTCGTGGTTTGGGTAAAATTCGGTGGATAATCGCCGTTTTTACCGCTAAACCACGAACTTTTTTCGTGTGAAGGGAGCCTTGTGGCGACGATCCTCTACCGACTGGGTAAGTGGTCCTTCCTGAACAAGTGGAAGGTCCTTGTCGCCTGGGTGATTCTGTTTGCGGCTGGCATGGCGGGCGCGTTAAGCCTGATGAAGCCGTTGTCGTCGGACTTTGCTATCTCGGGCACTCCGGCGATTGATGCGTTGGTGTCGCTGCAGAAGAACTTCCCGGATCAGTCCGATCCGGTGCAGGCCCCGGGGGTGAATCTGGTGTTCGCCGCCCCGGAGGGGCAGCGCTTAGATGAGCCGCAGAATATGCAGGCGATTGATGCCACGGTGGGTTACATCCGCGACAATCTGGATGGGCTCACGGGCACCCAACGTTTTGGCAATCCGGTTGAGGTGAACCAGCAACTCTCCGAGCAGATTGTGTCACAGATGACGCAGATGGGCATGCCCGAGGAGCGCGCCCAGGCGGACGCGCACAATGTGCGGTTGCTGTCGGATGATGCCCGTATTGGTTACACCACCTTCGAGTTCGGCGCGGAGACCTCCATGCAGGTCACCGAAGAGGAACGCGAGGTAGTCAACGAAGCGCTGCGCATTGGCCGTGACGCGGGCCTGCAGGTGGAGGCCGGTGGTCCTGGTTTTGGTGATCCGATTGAGATCAAAGCTACCTCTGAGGTGGTGGGTATCGCGGTGGCCTTCGTGGTCATGATTGTCACCTTTGGTTCCCTGATTGCCGCCGGCATGCCGGTGATCACGGCGGTGCTTGGCGTGGGTCTGGGCACCTTCCTCACCCTTCTGGCTACCCGGTGGGTGGAGCTCAATGAGGTCACCCCGACCATGGCCGTGATGATCGGCCTGGCGGTGGGCATTGACTACGCCTTGTTCATCCTCTCCCGTTACCGGGCAGAACGCCGCCGCTTGCCTGGGCCTGAAGCAGCCGGTTTGGCGGTGGGTACGGCTGGTTCCTCCGTGGTCTTTGCGGGGGCCACGGTGTTCACCGCGCTCGTGGCGCTGGTGCTCGCCCGCATTGAGTTCCTCACTTGGATGGGTTTGTCCGCTGCTGTCACCGTGGTCATCGCGGTGCTGGTGGCCATCACTTTGCTGCCGGCGCTGATGGGGTTGCTCGGGGACAAGATGTTCGCGGCCAAGATTCCTGGCCTCGCCGGCAACCCTGGTCCAGGTAAGCGTCCAGCGAAGGACCTGAATACCCGTTCCCTTGGGCGCACGTGGATCACCACCATCAAGCGTGCCCCGGCACTGGTTATGGTGGTCGTGGTGCTCATCCTCGGCGGCTTGAGTGTCCCGGTTCTGGGTATGGAGATGTCCTTGCCGTCGGATGGGAACAGTGACAAGGACACCACCCAGCGCAAATCTGCTGACCTCATGGCGGAGGGTTTCGGCCCGGGCGTGAACTCGCCTTTCCTGCTCATCGTGGACGGCCACGGCGCTAACCCGGAGGCAGAAGCCCTTAAGCCGTACATGGATTCCATCCCGGATGAGGCTGTGGACAGTGACCAGAAGAAGGCGGCGCTGGCTTCCTTCATCTACACGATGGAGCGTGCTGGCAGCGTCAACGGCATTATCCATGCCCAGCTCGTGGGTGTAAGTGATGACATGATGGCTGCCCAGATCCTGGCTACACCGGCGACTGGTCCGGATGATCAGTACACCGTGGATATGGCTCATGCTCTGCGTGAAACGGACGCGGAGATTGAGGACGCGACGGGGGCCGACATCGGTCTCACCGGTTTCACCGCCGTCCAGATGGACATCACGGAGGAACTTGCCGCCGCGATGCCGCTCTACCTGGCCATCGTGGTGGGTCTGGCCATTGTGTTGTTGGTCTTGGTCTTCCGTTCGCTGCTCGTGCCACTCGTCGCCGGATTGGGCTTCCTGCTCTCCGTGGGCGCGGCATTTGGCGTCACGGTTGAGGTTTTCCAAAACGGTGTCACCGGCTTGGTCAACACCCCCGGCCCGATTCTGTCCTTCCTCCCGATCCTGCTCATCGGCGTCACGCTTGGCTTGGCTATGGACTACCAGGTCTTCTTGGTTACGAGGATGAGGGAGGAGTACACGCGGCGTCGAAACGCTGATGATGACGCTGATGCGATCCTCGCGGCCGTGGAACATTCGACTGTCGAAGGCTTCGTCCGTGGCGCGCGTGTGGTCACGGCTGCGGCAATCATCATGATCTCTGTCTTCGTCGCCTTCATCGATCAGCCGTTGCCGTTCATCCAGATCTTCGGTTTCGCGCTTGGCGCCGCCGTGCTTTTCGACGCTTTCTTTGTCCGCATGGCCCTCGTCCCCGCCACCATGTTCCTGCTGGGCACCACCGCCTGGTGGATGCCCGCGTGGCTCGACCGCATCCTGCCCGACTTGGACGTCGAAGGCGAAGCGCTCGAGCGCCAGTTTGAATCTCAAGGAGTTCCCGCATGACCGACACCACGTTTGAACTGCGCACAACGCTTTATAGCGAACCCGGCCGCCACGGTCGCACCGGCACCATCCATACTCCCCACGGCCCGATTCAAACGCCCGCGTTCATCCCGGTGGCCACCAAAGCCACGGTGAAAACTCTGACTCCGGAGCAGGTCCGTCAGACCGGTGCCCAGGCGATTCTGTCGAACGCGTATCACCTGTATCTTCAGCCCGGCCCCGACATCGTTGATGAGGCAGGTGGTGTCGCTGCCTTTGAAAACTGGCATGGCCCCACCTACACCGACTCTGGTGGCTTTCAGGTGATGAGCCTGGGTGTCGGCTTCAAGAAAGTCCTGGCCATGGATGTTGCCGGTCTCACCGATGAGGACATCCGCGCCGCTAACAAGGAACGCATGGCGCGTGTCGACGATGACGGCGTGGACTTCAAATCCTTCATCGACGGCTCCTCCCACCGCTTCACCCCGGAAGTGTCCATGCAGATCCAGCACCAGCTGGGTGCGGACATCATGTTCGCCTTCGACGAGCTGACCACCCTCGTGGACACCCGCGCTTACCAGGAACATTCCGTGGAGCGCACCCACCAATGGGCCCGCCGCTGCCTGATTGAGCACGAACGCCTCACCCAGGCCCGCCCGGACAAACCGCTCCAATCGCTGTGGGGTGTGGTGCAGGGCGCGCAGTACGAGGATCTGCGCCGCCAGGCCACCCGTGGTCTTCTCGCCCTTGATGAGGAAGCCCGCGCTGAGGGCCGTCGTGGCTTCGGGGGCTTCGGCATCGGTGGCGCCTTGGAGAAGGAAAACCTGGGCACCATCGTCGGCTGGGTCACTGATGAACTACCGGCCGATAAGCCCCGCCACCTGCTGGGCATCTCCGAGCCCGATGACCTCTTCACCGCCATCGAGGCCGGCGCCGACACCTTCGACTGCGTCGCCCCCACCCGCCTTGGCCGCCGCGGTGGTGTGTACACCCTCGACGGTCGCATGAATCTCATGGCCGCCCGCTTTCGCCGCGACTTCACCGGCGTGGACGAAGAATTCGGCGGCTACGTCTCCGAGAACTACTCCCGTGCCTACATCCACCACCTCCTGCGCGCGAAGGAATTCCTCGCCGGCACCCTGTGCACCATGCACAACCTGGAGTTCATGATCCGCCTGGTGGACAACATCCGCGCCGCCATCGACGCCGGTGACTACGAGGCCTACCGCGACGAGTTCCTCGGGCGCTATTACGCCGGGCGCTAAAAGTGGGCTCTGTTCCCAGGGTCGAGATATCTGACAGTTTCGGCCTCGCGCCCCCGACATTTCCCCAGGTCGCTCCTGGGGCCATGTTAGATAATGCGAACCTGGGGCTAAGCCACTACCGCACTCGCTCGCTCTTCGGCCCGGCGCACGGCGGCGATGGTCGGGTAGGTGATTGGCAGCAGGACGACCTCCATGAGGGTCTTCCACAGAAAGCCAACCACGACGTAGTTAATAAAGGTGCCTGCGGAGTCAATGCCGATGACGCCGGCAGCGATGGAACAGAACAGCAGCGTGTCGGCGAACTCACCAACGATGGTGGAACCGATCAGACGCGCCCAGAGGCGGTCTTTGCCGAAGCGGTCCTTCATCTTCTGCAGCACCCATGCGTTGAGCAGCTGACCCACGACGTAGCCGGTCAGCGACGCCAAGATAATGCGCGGCAGCAGACCCAGGACAGCGGAGAACGTGTCCTGCATGTCGTAGAAGTCAGCGGCGGGCAACCAGATGGCGATGTAGAAGGACGCCACCGCCAGCAGGGCAACGCCAAAACCAGTGAACACAGCACGGCGAGCCGCTTTGAAGCCGTATACCTCCGCGATCACATCACCGATGACGTAAGAGATGGGGAACAGGAAGAATGCTCCATCGGTGACGAGGGCTCCCAGTTCAACGCCCTTCTGTGCAGTGATATTGGAAATAAGGAAGACAGCGCAGAACACCGCCAGCAAGTATGGGTACGGGGAGCGCGCGACGGGGTGCGGATGGGGTGCGGGAGTAGGCATGCGCAATATCATTGCACACTTCGCCGAGAAGCGAATTCTTGCCGCGCGCAGGCACTATCACACGGCTACGGTTTTTCGGTTGGCGACATAGTTAGTGTCCATAGTAACCTTTATCGGTTGTAAGTCAGTTTCGTGTCAAGCGTTTCACGGCGCCGCTGGTCGATGTTTTAAGGATCGCCCCATGCCCACACGAAGAAATTCCAATCTATTTAAGAGGATGAGCACGGTCTTCGCGCTCATTTTCACAATGGTTTTGGCACTGCCCACTCCAGGTGTCGCCGAGCCAGTAGCTGAGACCGCGACGGCAGAACAGCCTGCTGGTGAGTCCGTTGTGCCAGCCACAGCTACTGCGACGGTGGAGGAGCCTGCCGACGAGCAAGCGGCAGACACTACAGAATCGGAAGAATCTGTCCTCGAGTTCGACGCACCGATTATTCCCTTTGCAACGACGGACGGATCCGCCGGCGAGCTCGGTGAGCCCGGTGAGACGCAGGCCGTTGAGGTGGGTGGCGGAAACGTCCAGTACGGCCTGCGGCTCGCCCGCGATGGCGGCGCCGGCTGTGTGATCAGAAAAGAAAACGGTTATGAACCAGGGGACAACAACGACAGGGACAGCAACATTTGTGCCGGTGACGTCGCCCATTACAGCATTGACCTCAACGTCAAAACGGTGGGCGAACCGATTACCTTCACCCTTACTCCAACCTGGCTCAGCGCCGAAGCCCGCGCGACTGGCCTGCCGGAACCCACAACTACGCCAACCCTGAAAACAGGGTCCGCTAGCTACGGCGGCGTTTCAGTCACGGTCGATGCCCAGGGCGTGGCCACCGTGACGGCGGACGCTAACGTCAACGCGACAGTTTCTTTGGAACTCACTGCCTCCACCATTAAGACTTTGGAGCTTCGCGACGGCACTAACCCGGAGGGCACCTTCAACCTTGGACTCAAGGCAGTCCAGGATGGCACTCCACTCACAACCGCGGTAGCAAACAAGAAGCTCAACGTGCTTGTTGAGCCACGTTTCGATCAGCGTATCGACGAGCCGCAAAGCGACGTCAACACCACCACCCGCGACGGCATCGAATACATCGGCATTAGCGCTCGCTCCGGACTGCCTTCTTACCCGAGCGATCAGAAGCACAGCCCAGCGCCGGATACTGGACTTCCTAACGGTCGTATCTTGCCGATTGATCCTGAAACCATCAGCCGCTACACGCTGGTGATGCCTGACAATGCGCCGTTTAAGGCTGATGAAGTGCTCGTCTCCTATTACGGCAGCGAGTGGCAGAAAGCCAAGGTTGATGCCAACGGTAACCCATATGTCGACGGCAAGTATGACAAGAGCAACCCGCCGTTCCGCTTCCTGATTCCTACTAAGGGTCTGCCATCGGGCAAGACGGACTTTACGACGCGCATGGATATCGTCGATAAGCAAGGCAATCCAACGCGAATCAAGGACAGCCGTGGTGTGCCCTCGAACATCCCCACCACGGCGGGCAATAAAGCACTCGGCGACAACACTGCTGATCCGGGTGGCATTAGCGAATGCAATGCGTCCACCGCTGATGAAAAGCAGGGCCTGCGTGCGGGGCAATACGGCTTCCCGAACAACAACTGCGCTAAACAGACTGTGGACCTGACCCAGTGGAAGTGTAGCCTCCCCGGTGGCTGCCCGTCTGCCAAGGACGACATCGGCGTTAACTGGATGGAAACCGAAGAAGCAGGCAAGCCAGCCTTCAAGGGTAAGCAGGCGCTGACTACTGCAAACGTGCGACTTAATGTCACACCAGTTGATGTTAAGAACAACCCGACCATCTGTGCTGCATGGCAGCCGGGTACGCAGCGCGTTGTCACCTCCCCCTCGAACGTCTACGTGCCTACCGTGCAGGTAGGTTCCGGTAAGGCCAACATTGAAGACGTGTTTCCGAACGCCAAGGTGTACATCACCAAGGAAGACAAAACGAATGGCGGAAAGCCTGACTGCGCAGGCGATGCAGGCTGGGAAGTTTTCTATGACGCCGAGGCCGACGTGAAGGGTAATACCTTCGATGAGCCTGGCAGCATGAAGCCGAATGAAATCTCCGGTATCAAGATTGTGATTCCGGGTGAAAATGTCATCCAGCGGCCAACCATTTTCCGGTACGCGGCTACAACCGGTGATCCTCGCGTGGTTTCCACCCTGCCTTCGGTGAAAGCCAAGAAAGGGGATGCGGAGTACTACAAGACCACCAACTACGCGGCCACCTATGAAGGCAATGAGAAGCGTCGCGACATGCAGGACGTGATTCTTGCAGAGAAGCCAGCTGCAGGTGTCCGCGACATCTGGGGCGACCTTGGTGAAGTCCGTCTTGGGGGCATCGGCGAGCAGAAGCAGACGCTCATTACCGCCGGGCAGGTTGTTGTGAACAACGGCACCCTCGCTGCTGTGAACTCGAAGGATGCGGACGGCAACCCAACACGCGTTCACATGCGCATCTACCTGTCTAAGTGTGTGACTGCGGATGAGGAATCACTGTCTCCCGGTATGACGTATCACCGCGGTGAGATTTCCACCAACCCGAATGATTGTGCTCCATCCGAGGACAATTACATTGAGCGCACTTGGGCGTTATCGGATCAGAAGAATGAGACTGGTGATCCGAAGAATGATCCGTTCTTCCCCATTGATTGGGCCACAAAGAATGCTGATAAGTCCACTGTGTTCTTCCAGCCGTGGGACAACGGGCAGCCAAAGCCCAAGTTCACTGTCGTGACCCCGGCATGGTCTGGACCAAAACAAACCTTCGATGTGGTTCATTCTTACCGCATCACAGGTACCCCGGAGCTGGATCTTGACAAGGCGATGCCGGCCCTGAAGAAGGACAAGACGATCAAGTCTTCTTCCAGCCAGGACGCCTTCACGCCGGCTAAGGACAACGCGAAAGAATACTTTCCGCTGAACTCGATGGCAGCCCTGTCCACGCTGACGGTGCCTAACGTCTTGGCGGCCGGCTTGAGTAAGTCGACTGACGACAAACTCGTTCCGGGTAACACCCCGTTCCAGCACTCGCTTGAATTGAAGAACCTCACTGAGGCGCAGCTGGGTACCACTCAGTTCATCGATGTTTTGCCATTCAACGGTGACTGGCGTGAAACCAAGTTCAATGGCGAGTACTGGCTGAGCAAGGTCCCGGAGAAACTGGGGTCGAACACGTTCGACGGCCAGCAGATCTACTACACGTACGACGACCCGAAGACGGTGTCTGTCTGCCCCACCAACGCTAAGGGCAAGGATGACCTTGATGCATGTGTCAATGCGGCTAAGGCAACCAAGCGCGACATTGATAAGAAGCCGAGCAACACCACGTGGGCGCCGCTGACCCAAGAGGTTATTGACGCACAAGCGAAGCCGGGTGCCAAACACATTACGGCGCTGCGTTTTGAGAGCCCGTTGTTGAGCCAGCAGTCGAATGACAAGTATGTTCTGGACTTCCAACCCCACGGCAATAAGCACGGCGATAAGTACGTTAACTCCACTGGCGTGGCCACGATGCATGCAGTCCGCGGCGATTCCGCAGATGCTACGGGTCTTGGTGCGTTGCCTGTGCCACAGCCGGATCCTGTCAAGACTGAGGTCTATGCCGCGTCAATCTCGGGCACCGTTTACCAGGACGTGAACCGGGACGAGAAGCAGCAGGATAATGAGAAGAAGCTGCCTGGCTATACCGTGACCCTCTACGAGGTCGATGAGAACGGTGAGATCAAGAAGGGCGAGAACGGCGAGCCTGTTGTTAGTCAGATCGCCACATCCGATTCGAACGGTAACTACTCGTTTGAGGCTGTGAAGCCGGGTAAATACCGCGTGGTTGTGAGCCCGCTTAAAGAGACTGATATCAACACTGAGGCAGGCAAGGGCACTGCCGGTTCCTGGAACGGTGAGGTCATCGACGTGACCGCGCCCACCCCTGAGAACTACGACCCCAGCAAGCCTCAGGTCCACCCCGACTATGACTTCGGTGTGCACCAGGCTGAGCCGAAGATCACGCTGAAGAAGACCGTTAACGGTAAAGAGTCGGATCAGCTGGCGCTTGGCGCTGAGGCGAAGTTCGTCCTAGCCGGTGAAAACAACGGCAATGTTGATCTTGAGCAGGTGAAGCTGGTTGACGCGTGGGTTGAAGGCAAGGAACCGCTTGACCTGACGTGTTCCATCACGCCGAAGGCTGGTGGCGAATACGCAGGTAACGCTACCGAGGATCTCCTTGGCGGCACGGCCAAGCTTGCCGTGGGTGACACCTATGAGTGCTCCGGCACTTACACCGTTAGCCAGGAAGATATTGACAACCAGGCAGAGATGCCTAACGACGCCAACGTCGAAGGCAAGTACCCGTACACCTCCGCCACGACCGGCGAGCCAAAGGAAGAGCTCGTCAAGGCCGACAGCAAGGCAACCGTCACGGTGCCTGAAGCTAAGCCGGCGCTTGATGTGACGAAGACGGTTGATGGTCAGAAGTCGGTTGAGAAGAAGGCCGGTGAGACGGCTGCGTGGAAGATTGTTGGTAGGAATACTGGTGATGTCACGCTGCATAATGTGAAGCTGACCGATGAGTGGACCGGTGGTGACATTGAGTTGACGTGCAAGATCGGTGAGGACGTGGTTGATGTTCTGGCCGGTAATGTGACGTTGCCGGTGGGTGCTGAGTTCACCTGTGTGGGTGAAAGTGAGATCACTCAGGATCAGGTTGATGCTGGTGACGCTTTGCCGAATAAGGTCACGTTGACTGGTTCTTCGAAGCCGGAGGGCGGCGAGGAGCTGAAGTCTGAGGACACCGCGACTGTGACGGTGCCTGAGGCTAAGCCGGCGCTTGAGCTGGTGAAGACTGTTGACGGTCAGAAGTCGGTTCTGAAGAAGGCTGGTGAGAAGGCCGAATGGAAGATCACCGGTAAGAACACCGGCAACGTCACGCTGTACCTCCTGCAGCTGACTGACGAATGGACCGGTGGCGACATTGATCTGACCTGCACCATGGACGGGGAAGAAATCGATGTGCTGGGCGGTAAGGGAACTTTGCCGGTCGGTGCTGAGTTCACCTGTACTGGTGAAAGTGTGATCACTCAGGAGCAGGTTGATGCCGGTAAGGAACTGCCGAACAACGTTACGTTGACGGGCACTTCGAAACCGGAGGGTGGTCAGAAGGTCAGCGCGAAGGACACCGCGACTGTGACGGTGCCGAAGACCGAACCGTCGCTCTCACTGCAGAAGACTGTGACGAACTGGTCTGAGGATGCTGAACCGCTGACTGTTGGTGACACGATTGAGTACAAGTTCATCGTGTCCAACAACGGCAACGTGACCGTTAAGGATGTCAAGGTTGAGGATCCGCAGGTCGATAACCTTGATTGTGGTGACAGCAGTACAACGCTGGCGCCGGGTGAGTCGCTTGAGTGCACTGCGTCGCATGTCCTGACCGATGAGGACGTCAAGGATAAGACCGAGTACGTCAACACGGCTAAGGCCACCGGTTCCACGACGCCGGGTGATCCGGTTGAGTCGAACGAGGACGAGGCCAAGGTCAAGCTTGGTACTCCGAAGCTGGATCTGAAGAAGGCAGTCCAGGACAAGAAGGACAGCTACAAGGTTGGTGAGAAGGTCACCTACGTCTTCACCGTGACTAACACTGGCAAGCTCACCTTGAGCAACATCAAGGTTGATGATGAAATGCTCAAGGAAGCCAATGATGACGTCACCTGTGAGGAGACCACCCTCGCACCGGGTGCTTCCACCACCTGCACCTCCGGTGAGTACACCGTGACTGAGGCCGATGGGGTCGCCGGTGAAGTGGTGAACACGGCCGAGGCCACAGGCTCCACGCCAACGGGTAAGCAGGTTAAGTCGAACGAGGATAAGGCAAAGATCAAGGTAGAGAAGCCGAGCAAGCCGAAGCCTCCTACGCCTGGCAGCCCGAACGATCCGACGCCTGGCAACCCGAACCAGCCGGGTGGCCCGACCCCGGGTGAGCCCGGCCAGCCGCCACAGGTGAATGCGCCGGAGGCTGGTGAACCTGGCAAGCCGCAGGATCAGGGCGGTGAGAAGTCGTCCCTGGCTCGTACGGGCGCTAGCGTTATCGGCGCTGTGCTTGCAGGTCTGGCACTGGTAGCCGTTGGCGGAATGCTGGTGTTCGGAAGCCGCAGGCGCCGTAACTAAAGCGCAACTAGTGTGCAGTAGCTAACCAGCTGCGCTAACGCGCAAGGGCCGGTAGCACCCGATGAGGTGCCGCCGGCCCTTTTGCGTCTACCCCGAAGCATGTGTAGTGGCACAGCTCCGATTGATCAACAACGTTGAGCGCTCATTAAAAGTGAGCGCCATCGGGGGCTAGTGCAGGCTTTGCTGGGTGGCCTGGTGCGCGGCGCAATATCATTGCAGGCATGCAGTATTCACAACCCGCCGGCCGTTATGCCCCGAGTCCGAGTGGGGATCTCCACTGTGGCAATCTTCGTACGGCGCTTCTCGCGTGGCTGTTTGCGCGGCAGTCGGGCCGGGCGTTTTACATGCGGGTGGAGGATATTGATTCGGAGCGTTCCAGCATGGAGTCGGCGCGCCGCCAAATGGAGGACCTCGCGGCGTTGGGTCTTGAGTGGGATGAGCCGGTGGTCTACCAGCATGAGCGGGGTGCCGCGTATGCGGAGGCGTTGGCCACGCTGGACACGTATGAGTGTTACTGCACCCGCCGCGATATCCGGGAGGCTGCGTCCGCGCCGCATGTCCAGCCAGGGATGTATCCAGGCACGTGCAGGGATCTCACAGAAGAGCAGCGTGCTTATCGACGTTCCCAGCTCTCCTCCCAAGGCCGCCTCCCCGCCATCCGCCTGCGCGCACACGTAGGGGAGTGGACCGTCACCGACTATTACAGGGGTGAGTTCACCGGCCCGGTCGATGACGTGATTCTGAAGCGTGGCGGAAACGTGAAACAAGCGCAGGCAGGGGACTGGGCGTACAACCTCGCCGTCGTGGTTGATGACGGTTACCAGAACATCGATCAGATCGTACGGGGCGATGATCTTCTGGGTTCCGCGCCTGCGCAGGCGTATCTAGCGCATGAGCTGGGACTGCCCCAACCGCAGTACGTGCATGTTCCGCTGGTGGTGAACGCGAAGGGGGAGCGGTTGGCCAAGCGCGATGGCGCGGTCACGCTGCGGGAGATCCTGGAGGGTAACCCGGGTTCTACTGTGGCTGACGTACTTGGCCAGCTCGCTGCCTCGCTTGGCATTGAAGGCGTGACCAGTGCTGATGGGCTGCTGGAAAGGTTTGATCCTCGTGCACTGCCCCTTGAGCCCGGCTTAAGGGACATTTCGTGTGGATAAACCGATACGGATTCCCGAGGCAGCCTGGGATAATACGGTGATCTTGATTT
>NZ_JASPJJ010000015.1:0-62619 GCF_030232825.1 Corynebacterium sp. MSK044 | reverse complement strand
AATGGCTGTGGCCTACCCCGACCGCTTCGACAAATACCTGTAAAAACAGCCCCACACACAAATAACTTGACACGCTCGCTGAGTATCTTGGTGTTACGGATGCGGATGCAGCGGTGTACGGGGCAGAAAATTGGGATCCTGGCCGTAACACGGATGGCTTGAAGGCTAATAACCCTGAGACTGTTACACGGCTAGCGGGCAAGCTTGGTGGCATTGATCTCGCTACGTTGAAGGATGCGTCGGCTGTGGGCGAGTTGGCTACCATTTATGCTCAGGCGGTACAGCGTGGTGATGGCATCGTGATCTTGATGAACTAGATGCTTTGAATGGTCCTGGGTATTACTGCCTATTTTTATGATGAGGTCAATCGGCTTGTTGGGATCCGGGGTCCGCAGGCGGAGGTTGCTTTTGGGTTTGATGCTTATGGGCGGGCTATTTCTGAGACGGTGAATCGGCCTGAGTTTTTGAGAGTGGCGTGTTACGTGGCGTGAAGGCCTGCGTGGTTTTCTCGTTGGTAGTTGGCGTAGTGCTCGATCGGCGGGATATGCCCGAGCGAGGAATGCAACCGCTGGTGATTATACCAGTGGACCCATCCGGCTGTGGCGCGTTCTACCTCACCCCAGTGCGTCCACATCCTGGCCTCGAAATCAATGAGCTCAGACTTATATAACCTGATCGTTGACTCCATCAGACCGTTGTCGTAAGCGTCACCGACGGTGCCGATAGACCCGTCCATCTGATGGACGGCCAGCAGACGGCGCAGATCTGTGGAGGTGTACTGCGAACCCGCGTCCGAGTGATGGATCACCCCGGCTGAGTCAAAGTATGGGTCTTGGCGCTGGCGTAGCGACAGTGCCTGTCGCAGTGCGCGGATTGCCAAGGACCTCGTCGGTCTGGTGTCCACGACATACGCCAGGATCTCACGGGTGAACACGTCGGTGACAAAAGCCACGTAGCTGAAACCGCAGCTGGTGTGCACATACGTGAAATCAGCGACCCACCACTGATCGGGGCGCTGAGCCTGGAACCAGGCGCGTTGAATGCGATCCGGGAAACGCTGCGCGGTGGGATCAGCAATGGTGGTGCGTGTGGTCTTGCGTCGGAGTACACCCGCGATTCCAAGGATCTTCATCAGGCGTTGCACCTGGTCACGGCCGATGTTCCAGCCTGACCGGTGGGCGGCTTTCCATAGTTTGCGTCGCCCGTAGACCCGCCGATTAGCCACCCACAGCTCAAAGAGTCGGTGCGCGGCATGCGCCTCGTCCAGCTCGGCAGGGGTGGGCCCGAAACCACGGGCCTGGAAGCGGTAGAACGTTGCTGGTGAAATGGTGTATTCATGCTCGTTGAGCACGCGGCACATCCGCTCGATGGAATACAGGTGCCGGTGAGTGCGGAGGAAGTCCACGATCACTTCAGTTTGCGGTCGAGCTCCGCCTGAGCGAAAAAAGCTGAGGCCAGTTTCAAAATTTCGTTGGCTTCTTTGAGCCTGGCGTTTTCTTTGCGCAGGGTGATAAGTTCCGCGTCTTTTTCTGCAGCGGATTGCTCAACGGCCACGACTGTCTTCTTCTCCTCCACACGTACCCAGTTGCGGATAGTGGATGTTTTGATACCGATGACCGCTTCGACAGCCCGTAGTGCGGCTGCCTTGGATTCGGCGCCGTCAGCAAGCTCCTCGAAGTATAGGCGCACCGCTCGCTGGCGGGTCTCCTGGTCGTAGGGGCTCATAGCCATGATATTCCTCCTGTGTTACATCATGCCCTCTCACCAACCCAGGCCGGTTTATAAAGGGGCCAGTCGAAGCTGGATCGCAGCGAGATCCCGAATGCGTGGCGTGATCTTCACATGGCCGTCTCCCCTAACGGTCACGTTTCCATTCGTCCCATCGGGCGCTGTCGGGTGCAATGCTCAATCGAATCTTAGTGTGCGCCCGGTCACGGCCGGAGGATACACTGGCCACTATGTCTAAACAGCGTGTCCTCTCCGGAATCCAGCCCACCGCCGACTCGTACCACCTGGGTAACTACCTAGGTGCGTTGAAGCAGTGGATTGACCTGCAAGATGACTATGAGGCGTTTTACTTCATTCCGGATTTGCACGCGATCACGGTGGACCAGGATCCGGAGGAGTTGCGTGAGCGCACACTGAAGGGTGTTGCGCAGCTGATTGCGCTGGGTATTGATCCGGATAAGTCGACGTTGTTTGTGCAGTCGCATGTGCCGGCGCACGCGGAGTTGACGTGGGTGCTGCAGTGCCTGACGGGCTTCGGCGAGGCCAGCCGTATGACGCAGTTCAAGGACAAGTCGGCGAAGCAGGGGCAGGACAGGACATCTGTAGGTCTGTTCACCTACCCGATGCTGATGGCGGCAGATATTTTGCTGTACTCGCCGCAGCTCGTGCCGGTGGGTGAGGATCAGCGCCAGCACTTGGAGCTCACTCGCACGCTCGCGGAGCGTTTCAACGCACGCTACGGCACGACGTTCGTGGTGCCGGATGGTTTCATTCCAGAGGGTTCGGCGAAGATCTATGACCTGCAGGAGCCGACGGCGAAGATGAGTAAGTCGGGCGCGAACCCGAAGGGTTTGATCAACTTGCTCGATGATCCGAAGACATCTGCGAAGCGCATCAAGTCCGCCGTCACGGACAACGACGGTGTTGTCGCTTTCGATCGTGAGAACAAGCCGGGCGTGTCCAACCTGCTGGCCATCCAGTCGGCGCTCACCGGCGAGGCAATCGACGCGCTCGTGCAGAAGTACGAGGGCCAGGGCTACGGCGCGCTCAAGGGTGATACGGCCGATGCGCTTGAAGCCTTTACGACGCCGCTTCGCGCCCGCTACGACGAACTGATCGCCGACCGCGCTGAACTGGAAAACATCCTTGCCCGTGGCGCTGATCGTGCGCGCGAATTGGCCAATCCACTCCTGGCGGATGTGTACGAGAAGGTCGGCTTCTACGCACCGAAGCGCTAAACCTCGTTAGAGTGGGGCGGACAACTAATGAGAAAGGACCGCCACCACATGGCTACATCCACGTCACCCCGTAAGGGATTTACGGACGAGCAGGGCATTGAGCGTGCTCACCCGAGCCAGAAAGATGAGGGGGTTGTAGCCGAGGTGAAGGAGAACGCACCGCCGGTCGCCCACCTCTTGCGCATGAATGACCGGTTCGGTGCCCAGGGCGGCAACCAGTTTGCTGCCGGAATTACGTACTTCTCCGTTCTGTCGATTTTCCCGCTGACCATGTTGCTCTTCGCAGCAATGGGTTTCGTGCTAGCGGCACGCCCGGATTTGTTGGAGCAGATCCAGGATCAGATCGCGCAGTCCGTCTCCGGTGACACGGGTGACATGATCATTCAGCTGGTGGACGCCGCGATCGCGCAGCGCGGTGCGGTGGCCGGCATCGGTTTGCTGACCACTCTGTGGTCCGGCCTTGGCTGGATGAACCACTTGCGCACCGGCATCAGTGCCATGTGGGCGCTGGATGCAAATGAGGGTGGCGGCAACTTCATCACGAAGAAGCTCGCGGACCTCGTTGCACTCATCGGTTTGCTGGTGCTCCTCATCGTTGCCTTCGGCGTCACTGCAGTGGGCTCTTCAAGCTTGACGACGACTGCCATGGAACACTTCGGCCTCGGCAATTTCCCCGGCGCCCGGTTCGTCGTCTTCCTGGTTGCCCTTATTGCCGGTATCGCTGCTAACTTCCTGGTGTTCTGGTGGATGGTCGTGTTCATGCCGCGTACCAAGGTGCCGAAGAAGTCCGGCCTCAAGGGTGCCCTGCTGGGTGCCGTGCTCTTTGAGCTGATTAAGCAGTTCTCCACCGTCATCGTTGGCTCCGCCACCGGCAACCCAGCCGGTGCGATTTTCGGCCCGATCATCTCCCTGATGGTCGTGCTCTACCTCGTCTGGCGCGTGGTGCTCTACGTCTCCGCGTGGACTGCCACCACCGAGGAATCCTTGGCGCTGGAGGAGCCGAAGATTCCGGAACCAGCAGTGATCAACATCCGCGCCGCAGCTGCCCAGCCGGACAACACCGGCCGCAGCATCGGCATCGGTGCCGCTATTGGCGCTGCTGGCGTCGCCGCGCTTTCGCTTTTGACGCGACGCTAAACCACGTACCCACGCCCGCCAGGGCGATCACTGCGGCTAAAACCGCGATGCCTTCCCACGGCGGTGACTCACCGTCGCTGGCCGGGGGTTCTTCGTTGGGGGAGGGGGTGGTGGGGGCGGAGACGTCGATAAGCGATGCGACTGCCTTCGAACGTGGGACCTTGTACCCCTCATGGATAAGCTGTTGGGTTTGCTCCCAGGCGCGGGCGCGATCGACGGTGGTGTCGAGCACGATGGCCATGATGCGGCGGCCGTTGCGGTCAAGCGCGCCGACAAACGTGTGCTTCGCATCATCCGTGAAGCCGGTCTTGCCCCCGATACCATCCGGGTCATTGAGGTAGAGATTATTGTCGTTCCAGACGTCGAAGTCCTCGTAGACCGTGCCATCCTTCGTGGTGTAGCCGGGGAAGGGGTAGGACTCCGTAGAGATGATCTCGGTGAACACCGGGTTCGCATACGCCGCGCGATACGCCAAGCCCATATCCCACGCCGAGGTGGACATCCCCGGTGCGTCCAAACCTGAGTAGCTGGCCGCGCGCGTGTCCTTCATACCCAGCTCGGCGGCCTTGGCGTTGACCTTCTTCAGCGTCTTCTCATCCCCGCCGAGAGCCTGTGCGAGCGCGTGTGCGGCATCATTGCCGGACACCATGAGCAGCCCGTGTAGCAGGTCACCGACGGTGTACTCCCCGCCACCACCCAAGCCCACCGCGGAGCCCTCCTGGCCAGCGGATTCATCGCTGACGGTGACCTTCTTGTCCAGCGGCAACTCCTCAATGACCACCAGCGCTAGCAGCGCCTTAATGATCGACGCCGGCCGGTACCGTCCATGCGGATCCTTCATCGCAATCACGTCACCGGTATCAATGTCCGCCACCAGCCACGCCGTAGCCAGCACATCATCGCTGACCGTGAACCCGTCCGGGGCGATGACGCCGCACGGCCCGTCGTAGGTCACCGGCAGCGGTGTGGGCGTCGGCGAGCCCGGCGCAATGCGTTCCGACGTACTCACCGCCTCCGGCGGCCACGTCGCCTGCGGGCAGCTGTCTGTGTTCGGGGCGTGCTCGCGCGGGGCGGGGGTGATCACCGTGTCAGTGGGGTCGGTGGGATCGGTGTCTGCTGTGGCGATGGGCGTGGCGAGTGGCGCGGCGAGTAGGCCTGGCAGAGCTGCGGCGATGACGGCTGTTTTCAGGCGGGCGCTATGGGCCTTGGTATGGGCCTTGGTATGGGCAGGAAAGTCACGGGAAAACATCGTTGAGACAGTCTAGGCCCGCTTGTCTGGTGGTCCTTTGTGGCGCGCCCAGATAGCTAAGCCTCACCTCAAAAATGCCCTCTGACCTGCAGTTAGTTAGTGCTTACTTGCTTGCGGGGGTGGATGGAATTGGCGTAGATATGGAGTCATGAGCGAAAAGGAATCCCAGAAGACATCCTCGGCCAGCACCGTGCTGCCTGAGCACTACCCGGAAGTCGAAGTAGAAACCCACGGCATGGGCGAGAAACTCAACCGCCTGCGTGCCGCTGTGTTGGGTGCCAACGATGGCATCGTGTCAACCGCGGCTGTCGTGGTGGGTGTCGCGGGTGCGACTAACTCGCTACGGGAGATCGCCACGGCTGGTGTCGCTGCCCTCGTTGGTGGTGCCGTCTCGATGGCGCTTGGCGAGTACGTCTCCGTCTCCTCCCAACGCGACGCCGAAGAAGCCGCCATTGAAACCGAACGTGGGCTGCACGACGCCGACCCAGAGGCGGAACTTAACCACCTCGTCCAGGCGTACAAGAACTCCGGCCTGAGCGAAGAGACCGCCATTGCTGTTGCCCGCGAGCGCACGCGGATTGATCCGCTCGGCGCCCACCTGGAGATCCACTACGGCATTGACCAGGAAGACCTGGTCAACCCGTGGTCCGCCGCGACCGCCTCCTTCATCTCCTTCTTCCTGGGTGCGCTGCTGCCGTTGGCTGCTGTGCTTCTCGCCCCGGAGATGGCGCGAGTGGTGGTCACGGTGGTGGTCACCCTCATCGCACTGGCTATCACCGGTGCGATCTCCGCCAAGCTCGGCGGGGCGAAGCCGGCCAAGGCCGTGGTCCGACTGGTCGTCGGTGGTGGCCTGGCCCTGGCGGTTACCTACCTCGTGGGTACGTTGCTGGGAACTGGGATGGCTTAAAGCTCGGCTTAAAGCCAGCTAAGGAGCCTGCCCAACAACGAAGGTGTGCCCTCAACTCCCGGGAGTTGAGGGCACACCTGGTGTTTTAGAGGGGGTTGTGCACGAATCTTGAGAATCGTGCATAGACCGTCTCGGGCGGACTGATTACTACGAACTCTCCGGAGTTCGTAGTACGTCCTGCGCGTTTAATGAATTCCTGTAGCGTTTCGGGGAGTTGATCGCGCCGGGGCCCGAAACAGCCCGCGCCCCCGACCCGACTAGAACTTCGAGAACCGCTTGACCAGGATCTCCTCGAGGCTCTTCCAGCCCTCGGCCTTGTCGGTGAAGGGGGCGGAGGGGACGTAGCCGGCGGCCTCGGTGGAGCCGAGCATGTAGGCGAGGTAGTCCTGCATGCGGGGGTTGGCTAGGAGGAAGGAGTTCAACGAGTCGTCGTTGGCCCAGTCGGCGGCGTCGGCCATGAGCTCGTAGGCCTTGGCCATCTGTTTGGTGTCCACGGCGTCAACGCCCTTATCGATGTCAGCGGCGATGCCGTTGAAGGAGTAGGAGTTATCCGGGTGGACGGTGACCTCGAGTTCGCCGGAGTTGGCCAGGTTCATGATGTCAGGCCAGGTGGATACGGCGGCGAGGTCATGGTCGTCATTGTCCACGATCCAGCGGGCCATGTGCTTGGCGGTGGGGAAAGTGAAGATCTCGCCGTATTTGCCCAGGAAGATGGGGGCGCCGTCGACGTAGGTGCGCATGGTGTACACGCCCTTGCCCTGGACGGTGATTTTCACGGGGTCGATGCCGGCTTCGGCCCAGGCGGAGATGTCGTAGGGGTCGGCGGCGGCGCGGGCGGCTTCGGCTTCCTTCTCGGCAGCGGAGCGGGCCTCTTCGCGGGCGGTGGTCGCGGCGGCGATGGAATCAGCAGCGGCGCTCACGCGCTTGGAGTCCAGCTCGGAATCTTCCACGACGCGCACGGCCTCGTCGAGGGAGTGGACCACGTTTTCCCAGTTGGCCAGCACGGTGCGGCCAACACCGGACCATTCGGACAGCCCGTTGTCGCCGGAGTAGTGCTCATGGCCACGGTTGATGTTGCCAAGGATGGAGTGGGAGGCGAAGAAGATTTGTGCGTCGGTGGCGCTGGCTACTTCCGCGAGGGAGCGGGCCAGCTGGAAACCACGTGCGACGGCGGAGACGTTTTCGTGGCTGGGGCGTCCGGCGAGGTAGGACGGCAGGCCGATGATGTCATAAACATTCTTCTCACCTGGCACAACGCGGTCATCCCCGCCGGCCTGGAAGGCGGGCCATTTCGGGTGGTCAGTGAGGTCGTGGTCGGTGTGGTCCTCGAGGTAGACCAGCAGGGCTTCGGGGCTGTTGAACACTAGGACGTTGTCCTTGTCGCCGAGGAAGGCTTGCCATTCTGTGCCACCTTGGCGCCAAGTGGGGGCCCAGAGGGTGTAGAAGTCACCCTCGGTCAAGGAGATTTTCACCGGGAGGATCGCGCGCGTACTCATGTCCTGTCACATTACTCAATGAGCATGAGGTTTCGCGCGCTACCCCGTTGGGCGCCAGAAGCCTTTGAAAGGCATGCCGATGTTGTTGGTGCGCACGGGGTTCATCTGCACGGGTGAGCCGGCCTCGATCATCTGCCCGTCGCCGGCGTACATGGCTACGTGTCCAGACCAGACGACGAGGTCACCGGGTTGGAGTTCCTCGTAGCTTACTTGCCGTCCGACGGCTTGGCTTTCGGCGGTGCGTGGAATGTCCATGCCGGCTTGCTTATAGGCCCATGAGGTCAGCCCGGAGCAGTCGAATCCGCCAGGCGCGCTGCCTCCCCACACATAGGGGGTGCCCAGTTGGCTCTTCGCGGCTTCCACGGCTGCGCGCCCCACGGCGTTACTGCCTTCTTGCTTATCGACGCCCCCTGGCACCCCTCCGACCCCCTCACCCAACTCCTCCACCCCTGCCAGCTGCCGGAGCTGGCTTTCAGCGGCGTAATTGGCGGCGGTGGGAACGAGCTGCTCGCGGGCGGCCGCGGCTGTAACGAGCCCTTCGAGGCGGTTCACCAGTGGCTGGAGTTCCCCTTCCAGTTGGTTGAGGCGTTCAGCTACGGCGGTGAAAGCTTGGGTGGCTAGTCCCACGAGCTGCGCCATGACTCCTGCCGCGCCGGGGCCCGCCAGCAGGCCTGGAAGCAAGGGTGCGGCTTGGGCTAGGAAGCGTTGACCGATTCCCAGGATGTCCAGACCGGCGGCGTGGATGAGGGGAGTGGCGTCGTGGAGGGTGGTGGTGAGGGTGCTGTGATCGTCGAAAAGCGAGCGGGCTGCGCGAAGCATACGGTGAGGATCGGCGCCGACGATGGCGGCGAGTGGTGCGACCGACGCGAAATCTGGCAGCGAGGGGACGGTGACCTGCGGCAAAGCGGCGGGCGCGGCCTGGGCGATTGTGGCTACGACGGATCCGATGTCGAAGATCATGGCTGTACCCCCTCGAAGACGCGGGCGGTGGAGCTGTCCATGCGCACGGCTCCCGCGGTGAAGACCTCCATGTTGGTGGCGGTGCGGTGCGCCTCGCGTGAGAGGAGTGCCGCCTGCTCATTCACGGACGTGACGGCCTTGTGTACCGCGGCACAAAGCGCAGCAACGGGCCCGGCGTCAGGCAACGGAGGGAGATTGATGGGGTGGGTCGCGGCGGCGTCGCTACGCAAGCGCGCAATATGGTCGGCGGCTGTGGTTGTGTCAAAGAAAAGATCAGAAAATGAAGTGTCCATACTTACTTTGACTGCCTTAACCCCCCATTCGGTTCCCTCCGAACCGAAAATTTCTGGTTAGCATTGTGTTCATGCAGATCACCGTCATCGAACACCCGCTGGCAATTTCCCGTCTCACCCGCTTGCGTGACAAGCGAACCAGCAATTCCAGCTTCCGCGCAGCCCTGTCAGACCTTGGCTCCATGCTTATTTACGAAGCATCCCGAGACCTGGAAACAGAGACTTTCGATTGTGAAACCCCCGTGGGCACCGCAAACGGCGTGCGCCTGAAGCAGCCACCGATCATCGTGCCCATCATCCGCGCCGGGCTTGGCCTGGTGGACCCATCTTTGGCCATGATCCCGGATGCGCAGGTGGGCTTCATTGGTTTGGCGCGCGACGAGGAGACCCATGAGCCGGTCCCGTACCTGGAGGCCCTGCCTGAGGATCTTTCCGGCCAGCCGGTGTTCCTGGTTGATCCTATGTTGGCCACTGGTGGATCGTTGGTGCATGCGATTGAGCTGCTCACGGACCGCGGTGCGGATGACATCACCGTGGTCACCGTGGTGTGCGCACAGCCGGGTGTGGACCGGATCGCGGAACTTGATGCGCCTCTGCGCCTTGTCACCGCTGCCATCGACCCAGGCCTCAACGAGGACGCCTACATCGTCCCTGGCCTCGGTGATGCGGGCGATCGCCTGTACGGACCACGCAACATTCATTTGTAGTGGCTTAGCTGTAGACAGCCTCTGCGTGGCTGCGCTAGTCTCGCAGGGGAAAACACCTACTGCTGCTTCAGGGGGAAGCGCACCGTAAAGGGGGGATGATGGACACAACACGTGACCCGTATGTGGACCATGCGAGCGGGCGTGAAACTTTCGACGAGGTGGTCAGCGACTCACGCTGGGCCAGCCTCGGCTTTTCTATGTCAGAGCGGCTCCGGGCTATCCGGGAGCTCCGGGGTTTGAGCCAGAAGCGCCTGGCTACTGTGGCCGGGTTATCGCGCACCGTGGTGTCCAACTTGGAGCGCAACCAGCACACCGGCGCGCGGTCATCTGACCCCACGTTGTCCACGGTGTATCGCCTGGCCTACGCGCTGCGTGTGCCGCCGGCGATGCTGCTGCCCGGGGTGGTGGAGGAGCTTGGGGACGTCTGCTGGGAGCGCTTCGAGCCCGTGTCAATGGCGGAGATGCTCAACCTCGACTAACTGCACAGCTTGGTCTAGTAGTACAGTCTCACCCAGAAACATTGGTGCTTGTTAGGCCTTAAGAGGGAGTGCGCTGTGGGACTGTCCGCCCAGATTGACTCGTGGTTTACCGCCCACCGCGATGAGATTATCGGGTGGCGCCGTCACCTTCACGCCAACCCGGAAGTGTCCCACCATGAGGTGGAGACCACCGCGTTCATCGCGCAGACGCTGCGGGACTACGGCCTGGAGCCGCACCTATTCCCAGAGACGGGCCTGTACGTGGACATCGGCCCTGAGGACAATGAGAAGCTGGCCTTCCGCGCGGACATTGATGCACTGCGTGTGGAGGAAGTTTCCAATCTGCCTTTCGCCTCCCGCGTCCCCGGTGTGTCCCACTCCTGTGGCCATGATGTGCACACCACGATCTGTTTGGCACTCGCGTGTGCCTTATCGACGCTTGACCTACCCTTTGGCATCCGCATTATCTTCCAACCAGCCGAAGAAGTCATGGATGGCGGCGCCCCGGATGTGATCAAGTGGGGTGGCCTGGATGGTGTGGCGTGTATCTATGCGGTGCATGCGGAACCGAAGATCCGGGTGGGCCAAATTGGTGTGCGTACCGGTGCGATTACCTCGGCGGCTGATGTGTTGCGCATTGCCGTCAATGGTCCTGGTGGGCACACATCCCGCCCGCACCTGACCAATGATGTGGTGTACGCCTTGGGCAGCCTTGTCACCCAACTTCCGGCCTTGCTGTCGCGCCGTGTGGATCCGCGCACGGGCACCGTGCTGGTCTTCGGCCAGATTGAGGCGGGCATTGCGCCGAATGCGGTGCCGAAGACCGGTCGCATTGGCGGCACGATCCGGACCCAGGACATTGGTACGTGGCGGAGCCTGGAACCGCTGATGGAAGAGCTCGTGGCGGATGTTGTGGCCCCGACTGGCTGCGCCCACGAGCTGACATACATCCGTGGCGTGCCACCGGTGATGAACGATGACGTGGCTACCTCCGCGCTCGTGGAAGCTGCCCGTGCGGTTGACCCGCATGCCGTGATTCAGGCACCACAGTCCAGTGGTGGGGAAGACTTCTCCTGGTACCTCGAGCAGGTTCCGGGCTCCATGGCGCGCTTGGGTTGTTGGTCTGGCACCGGCCAGAAGTATGACCTGCACCGCGGGGACATTGATATTGATGAGCGCTGCATCGACGTTGGCGTCCGCCTCTTCGCCTCTGTCGTGGAACGCTTCGGCGGAATGCAGGATGCGCAGGCCGCTGCGTTGACCTAGACCTCGCTAGGTCTAGGTCAACTAGGCAAGCGGACACACGATGCGCACGGATTCTGCTTGACGGCTAGAGTGGGCGGACGGAAACTTTTCAAACCTGATTTGACGCAAGCTGTGTAAGGAGACGTGCGTGTCCAAGAAAATTGTCATTATCGGCGGCGGCCCGGGCGGATACGAGGCGGCGCTGGTGGGCAGCCAGTACGGTGCGGACATCACTCTCATTGAGCAGCTTGGTGTGGGTGGCTCGGGCATTCTGCGTGACGTGGTGCCGTCGAAAGGCTTCATCGCTGGTACGAACGTGAAAACGGACTTGCGTCGTGCGGATGCCATGGGCCTCAAGCACGGCCTGGGTGATGTGAACCTGTCTATCCCAGCCTTGAATAACCGTGTGGTTGCGCTGGCGTCGGAGCAGTCCCGTGACATTCGCCAGCAGCTAGAGCGTGCTGGCGTGCGTGTGGTGAACGGCAAGGGCCGCTTCGCATCCCGCCAGGAAGGACACACCACGCACCGCGTGAAGGCGGAGCTGCCGGACGGCACGATGGAGACTTACGACTGTGACATCGTGCTCATTGCCACCGGTGCTTCCCCGCGTGTGTTGCCGGATGCGAAGCCGGATGGCCGCCGCATTCTGAACTGGCAGCAGATGTATGACCTGATTGAGGAACCAGAGCACCTCGTCGTGGTCGGTTCTGGTGTGACGGGTGCGGAGTTCGTTTCTGCCTACGCTGAACTGGGCGTGAAGGTCACCATGGTTGGTTCCTCTGACCGCATCCTTCCGCACGATGACGCGGACGCGGCGGACGTGCTGGAGCAGGTTCTGTCCAACCGTGATGTGACGCTGGTGAAGGACGCACGCGTGGACAGCGTGGAAAACACCGGTGACGGTGTGGTCGTGCGTACGAGCGACGGCCGGGAGATCACCGGCTCCCACTGCTTGATGTCCATTGGTTCCATCCCGAACACCAAGGACCTCATGCTGGAATCTCAGGGCGTGGACGTCACCCCATCGGGCCATATTCATGTGGACCGCGTGTCCCGCACCAACGTTTCCGGCATTTACGCGGCGGGTGACTGTACGGATCTCATGCCGTTGGCATCCGTTGCCGCGATGCAGGGCCGCATTGCCATGTACCACGCGCTGGGTGAAGGCGTGGAGCCACTGCGTATCCGCACGGTGGGCAATGCCGTGTTCACCCGTCCGGAGATCGCCGCTGTGGGCATCACTGAGGCACAGATCAAGAACGGTGAGTATGACGCCGACGTCATCAAACTCAACCTAGCCACCAACCCGCGTGCGAAGATGCGTTCGCTGACCTCCGGTTTTGTGAAGATCTTCTCCCGCAAAGGCTCCGGCCAGGTGCTCGGCGGCGTGATCGTTGCGCCGACGGCATCGGAGCTCATCTTGTCGCTGACCATCGCCGTGACCAACAACCTCACTGTCGAGGACCTGGGTAATTCCATGGCCGTCTACCCGTCCCTGTCCGGTTCCATCACCGAGGCAGCACGCCGCCTGGTGGACAAGACCGACCTGAACTAAACGCGAATTTTCCGAGGAGCTGCCATGACCACGACCACCAACGGAATTGGCAGGGAGAACCTGCCTACGTTTTCCAAAATCCTCGTTGCTAACCGCGGCGAGATCGCAGTGCGCGCTTTCCGCGCTGCCTTCGAAACAGGTGCGAAAACCGTCGCGGTGTATCCGCGAGAAGACCGCCACTGCTTCCACCGGCCCTTCGCGGACGAAGCGGTGCAGATCGGCGTGGCAGGCCAGCCCGTCAAGGCGTACCTGGACATTGAGGAAATCATCCGCGCTGCCAAACAATCCGGTGCTGATGCGGTGTACCCCGGCTACGGTTTCCTCTCCGAACGCGCGCAACTGGCCCGCCGCTGCGCCGAAGAAGGCATCACATTCATCGGCCCTTCCCCGGAAACTCTGGATCTGACCGGCGATAAGTCCGCCGCAGTCCGCGCCGCGGAGCGCGCCGGGCTGCCCACCCTGAAGGATTCGGAGCCGTCTGCAGATCCGAAGGAACTGGCACGTTTCGCTGAGGACTTTGAGTTCCCCGTGTTTGTCAAGGCCGTGGCGGGGGGTGGCGGAAGGGGGATGAGGTTCGTCGAAAAGCGAGAGGACCTTGAGGCCCTCGCGGCGGAAGCTTCGCGCGAAGCGGAGGCCGCTTTCGGCGATCCGGATGTGTACATCGAGCGCGCGGTGATCAACCCGCAGCACATTGAAGTGCAGATTCTGGCGGATTCGCACGGCAACGTGGCGCACCTGTTTGAGCGCGACTGCTCCGTGCAGCGCCGCCACCAGAAAGTTGTGGAGATCGCGCCCGCGCAGCACATCACCGAGGAACAGCGCCAGCGCATTTGCCAAGACGCGGTGAATTTCTGCAAAGAGATCAACTATGAGGGCGCGGGTACCGTCGAGTTTCTCGTGGATGAGCGCGGCAATCATGTCTTCATTGAGATGAACCCGCGCGTGCAGGTGGAGCACACGGTGACGGAGGAAGTCACCGGCATCGACATTGTGAAAAACCAGATGTACATCGCCGCGGGCGCGACCCTGGCGGATCTGAATGTGCGCCAGGAGGAGATCACGGTGTCCGGTGCGGCGCTGCAATGCCGCATCACCACGGAGGATCCCACGAACGGTTTCCGCCCGGATTCCGGCACGATCACGGGTTACCGTTCGCCGGGTGGCGCGGGTGTACGCCTGGACGGTTCCGTGGGGGTGGGCACGGAGATCACGCCGAATTTTGATTCGCTGCTGGTCAAAATGACATGTCGCGGGCGCGATTTCCAGGTCGCCGTTGATCGTGCCCTGCGCGCCCTCAACGAGTTTGCGGTCGATGGCGTATCGACGAATATTGGTTTCCTCCGCGCCCTCCTCAGCGAACCGGACTTCCGCCACAAGCGCATTGACACCGGCTTCATCGCAGAACACCCGGGCCTGTTGGAGGCGCCGCCGGCAGCAGATGATGCCGGCAAGATCCTGACCTACCTGGCCAACGTGACCGTGAACCAGCCGAACGGTCAGCGGCCGACGATCCTGCAGCCCTCGAAGAAGCTGCCTGCCCATGACTACGGTGAGCTACCGCGCGGTTCTCGCGATGACCTGCTGGAACTCGGGCCAGTCAAGTGGGCGGAGAAGCTACGCAACCAGACCGCGCTGGGGGTTACGGAGACCACCTTCCGCGATGCACACCAGTCCTTGCTGGCCACCCGCATTCGCACGAACACGCTGGTTGCCGCCGCGAAGCACGTCGGCCACTTGACCCCGCAGCTCACTTCGGTGGAGGCGTGGGGTGGCGCGACCTATGACGTGGCTATGCGCTTTTTGCACGAATCCCCGTGGATGCGCCTGGACGCACTGCGTGAGGCCATGCCGAACGTGAACATTCAGATGCTCCTGCGCGGCCGCAACACCGTGGGCTACATCCCGTACCCGGAATCCGTCACGCGGGCTTTTGTGAAGGAAGCCGCCGCGTCCGGCGTGGACATCTTCCGCATCTTCGACGCGCTTAACGACGTCTCCCAGATGCGCCCCGCCATCGACGCCGTCCTGGACACCGGCACCACCGTCGCCGAGGTAGCCATGGCCTACTCCGGCAACCTACTCGATCCGGCCGAGGACCTGTACACGCTGGACTACTACCTGCGCCTGGCCGAGGAGATCGTGGACACAGGTGCGCATGTGCTGGCTATTAAGGACATGGCTGGGTTAATGCGCCCGGCCGCTGCGGCGAAGCTGGTTGAGGCGCTGCGTTCCCGCTTCGACCTGCCCGTCCACGTACACACCCACGACACTGCCGGCGGGCAGCTGGCCACCTACTTCGCCGCTGCTGCCGCCGGTGCCGATGTGGTGGATGTGGCCTCCGCGCCGTTGGCTGGCACGACGTCTCAGCCGTCCATGTCGGCCCTCGTTGCTGCCTTTGCCAACACGGAGCGTGACACGGGCCTGTCCCTTCAGGCAGTCTCCGACATGGAGCCATACTGGGAAGCTGTTCGCGCCGTCTATGCACCGTTTGAGTCCGGCATCCCTGGCCCCACCGGCCGTGTATACCGCCATGAGATCCCCGGCGGGCAGCTGTCCAACCTGCGCACCCAGGCCAAGGCTTTGGGGCTGGCGGACCGCTTCGAGCTCGTCGAGGAGTACTACGCCGGCGTCAATGAGATCCTCGGCCGCCCCACCAAGGTGACGCCGTCCTCCAAGGTGGTGGGGGACCTTGCCCTCTACCTGGTGGGCGCGGGTGTGACCCCAGAAGAATTCGCCGACAACCCGCGCAAGTACGACATCCCGGAATCCGTCATCGGATTCCTCCAAGGCGAATTGGGCACCCCGCCTGGTGGCTGGCCTGCGCTGCGCGAAAAGGCTCTGGCGGACCGTGCACCGGTGGACCACACCGTCGACGTCCCGGCGGACCTGGAGGCGGAGCTCAACGCCGATGGTGATGAGGCGTCAGGTGCACGTCGCATCGCCTTGGACAAACTCCTCTTCCCGAAGCAGTACGCCGAGTTCATGGAACACCGTCGCCTCTACGGCGTCACGGACCAGCTCGGGGACAAGGCGTTCTTCTATGGCCTCGAAGAGGGCAAGGAGATCATGGTCTACTACGGGGAGATTGAGGAGAACCAGTCGCCCCTCGTCGTTCGCCTCGACGCCGTCAGTGAGCCGGATGAGAAGGGCATGCGCCAGGTCATCCTCACCGTCAACGGCCAGGTGCGTCCGATGACTATTCGTGATGAGAACGCCGAATCCACCGTTGCCGAAGCAGAGAAGGCTGATCCTTCCAACCCGAACCATGTCGCCGCACCGTTCGCCGGTGTGGTCAACGTGACGGTCAAGGTAGGCGACGAGGTCAAGGCCGGCGACCCGGTGGCCACCATCGAAGCGATGAAGATGGAAGCCACCATCTCCGCACCGGTGGATGGTGTTGTGGAAAAGGTGGCGTTTGGTCAACCGACGAAGGTGGAGGGCGGCGATTTGGTCGCCGTAGTTAAATAATTCGCCTTTGCCGCGCCACCTCCACGGCGGCAGTGCGGTTATCCACTCCGAGCTTGGAGTAGATGTGGATCAGGTGTGTTTTCACCGTGGCCTGGGAGATGAACAGGGCGGAGGCGATCTCCTTGTTGGAGGCACCGGTTTGGACCTGGCGGAGGAGTTCGATCTCGCGCGGGGAGAGAGCCTCGTCCGGCCGCATGACCCGCTCCGCAAGAACGTTGGCTACCTGCGGGGATAGGGCGCGTTCACGGCGGGCGGCGCGCACCACTGCGTCGTGGAGCTCATCCTCCGGGGCATCCTTAAGCAGGTAGCCCATCGCGCCGGCTTCCACGGCGGCAACGACGTCTGCCTGGGTGTCGTAGGTCGTCAGGATCAGTACCGGCGGCCCATCAGCAGCGACGAGGCGACGGGTCAGTTCAATGCCGTCCACGTTGGGCATCTGGATGTCACTCACCACCACGTCCACGCCTTCGGGGACCGTCGCTGTGCCGTCGGCGGCTTCAGCAACCACGGTGATATCGCCGAAGGAGTTCAACACGGCGCGGAGGCCGGCGCGGACGACGGGGTGGTCGTCGATAAGCATGACGTTGAGCATTAGTTCTCCTTGATGGGAAGGGTTGCGGCGACGACATTTCCTTCGACCGTGAGCTCACCGCCGGCCTCGGCGACGCGCGCTTGCAGCCCCTTGAGGCCGTAACCGAGCGGCCCGGTGATACCGCGACCGTTGTCGTAAACGTCAACCGTGGCCTGGGTGCCCAGCTTATCCACGGTGACCACTGCCAGGCTTGCCCCCGCGTGGCGCACCACGTTGCTCAGCGCCTCCCGCACAACGCGCTCGGCCACCGAGGCGGCCGGCTCCGGCAGATCCACCACCTGGACCCGCACATCCAGCGGCTCACCCAGCGCCTTCTGGCGGCGCTCCGCGGACCGAGCCAGGCGCTCAATGCGGGTGATCAGGCGCTCCACCGGCGCGGCGGGCGCAGCATTGCCGGCGACGAAGCGACGAGCCTCCGTCAGGTTTTCCGCAGCGGTGTCCCGGATGGTGGCCAGAGTGTCGCGAGCGGACTCAGGAGCGCCAACATTTTCCAGTTCCTTATCCAGCGCACGGCCGAGCAACACGATGGAACTCAAGCCCTGCGCCATTGTGTCGTGCACCTCCCGCGACAAGCGCGCACGTTCCTCCGCACGGCCGGCCTCGTGTTCCGCGGCAGCGAGGTCCGATTGCGCGGCCTCCAGGTCCGTGGCTAGCTGGCGGTAGTGCTCCGTCTCCGCGTTGAGCGCCTTGTAGGCGTGCACGATGCCTACAGCCAGCACCGTGCCAATCGTCGGGCCGATCAGCCCACCCGGGCCATCCGCTGGGAAAGTCACGCTCAAGGTGTAGGCCAGCAGCGCGCCCGTGAGCGCCAGACCCCACCCCGTTGGGAGCAGGAAGCAGGCGAGGATGGCCAGCGGGAACTCCAGCCACACGAAGGTCGGGGACAGTGCCACCAGCAGCACCCACACGATCACTACCGCACCCAGCCACGCCAATGTTTGCGGGTGCGAATGGGGTCGGCCGTGGTGGTGCCACACGGTGCCGAACAGGTAGATGCCCGCGAATAGCAACGCCGCGAGGACGGCGGACCAGTGGTGGTCCCGGATGGCGCTGACAAGCCCCACACCCAACAGCGTGGCCACCAGCACGTGCAGGCTCACGCGCAGGGTGGCCAAAATGCGGTTGGAGGTCATGCCGGCAACCCTAGTGCGGCCCCCGGCTGGTCTTGTATCAACCGAACGGTCGATTCCTTTTTCAACCCGCAGCCCGATGTTAACCGCGCAGGTCACGGCCACAATTGGAAGCATGTTCGTAGGAATCCGTGAAATCAAGAAAGCGAAGGGACGCTTCGGCCTGATCGTGGGCACCGTCGCGCTGATCACCCTTCTCGTTGTTGTGCTGACGGGTCTGACCTCGGGTTTGGGTAAGCAGAATACGTCCGCGCTCGAGGCGCTCGACCCGGCCGCGGTGGTTTTTGAGGACCCGCAGGACCCGTCGTTTACCACCTCGCGCGTGCATAGTTTGCCGGGCACGGACGCACTCGGGACCGGCCAGATGCTCGTCGCCGGGCCGGATGGCACGGAACAGTCCGTCTCCCTCCTCTCGCTGCCGCGCGGCACCACGTTGCCTGGGGGAGAGGTCCTCGGCGATGGTGCGGTCGCCTCACCTTCACTCAACTTTTCGCTTCACAGCGCCCTCTCCCTCGCCGGCACCACCATCCCCGTCGATGCGATCGGTGAGGACCTCATGTTCGCCCACACCCCCGTTTTGTGGGTCCCCACCGCAACATGGCAGGAGGTCTTCCACACTGACGCGGACGGCACCGTTCTGCTCTCCGATGATCCGGCCATCGAAGGGGGTGTTTCGTTGGAGGAGTCTTTCCAGGGTCTGCCCGCCTACGCCTCGGAACAGGGGTCTCTGAAGATGATTCAGGGCTTCCTCTACGCCATTGCTGCACTGGTCATCGTGGCGTTCCTCACCGTGTGGACCATCCAGCGCACCCGTGACCTGGCCATCCTCAAGGCCATCGGCGCCTCGAACAAGTACCTGCTCAAGGACGCCGTGGGCCAGTCAGCCATCCTGCTCTTCATCGGCGTCACCCTCGGCGCCCTCATCGGTCTGGGTATCGGGTTCGCCATGGAAGGTGTTGCGCCGTTCACCTTGTCCTTCGGCGTGATCGCCCTGCCACCACTGCTCGTCTGGATTCTGGGCATGGCTGGCGCCGTACTGGCCACCCGCTCCATCAGCAAAGTCAACCCTCAAAGCGCCCTCGGAGGTGTCGCATAATGTCCACATCCAAACTTGAACTCACTGACGTCACCGTCTCCTTCCAAGACGGCCAGGAACGCCGCACCATCCTGGACAAGCTTAACTTCACCGCTGAACCCGGCCGCCTGACCTTCATTGTTGGCGAGTCCGGCTCCGGCAAATCCACCCTCCTCTCCGTCGCCGCCGGCCTGATCACCCCGGATTCCGGCACCGCCACCCTGGGTGGGGTCCCGGTGGACAATGATCTGCGCCGCGACAAGATCGGCATGATCTTCCAGCAGGCCAACCTCATCTCGGCGTTGAACGTGCGCGACCAGCTACTCGTCACCGACCACATCCGCGGTATCAAACCGCGCAAGCAACGCGCCGATGAGCTGCTCGAAGTTGTCGGACTCGGTGGGCTCGGGGACCGCGACATGCACGCCCTTTCCGGCGGCCAACGCCAGCGCGTAGGCATCGCCCGCGCCCTCATGGGCGAACCAGAACTGGTTCTCGCCGATGAACCAACCGCCGCCCTCGACTCCTCCCGCTCCCGGGACATCGTGAAACTCCTCCGCCAACTCGTCGAGGACCGTGGCATCGCCTGTGGCTTTGTCACCCACGACCAGTCCCTCATCACCGACCGGGACGACGTCTTTGTTGTCAGCGAGCACCAGAAGGCGCCGGCGCTGGCCTAGTCGGTCGCAGCCATGCGACGAACTCTCCGGAGTTCGTCGTGCGTCCTGGGCTTTTAGTGAATTCCTGTAGCGTTTCGGGGAGTAGATAGTACCCGGGTGAAGAAGCGGTCGAGGTCCTCAAACATCGTGGGCAAGCTCGTGCTGGAAAACCGCAGCGGCACCCAGCCCTCGATCGTCGCGTTGAGGTTGATGCTGGCGTCTTTGTTGCGCTGCTCGTAGTCCCAGTGCTGGATGCCGTCGTACATCAAACCAAAACGCTGTCCGGTCACGGGACAGATGAGAGCCAGATCAAAGCGCGTGATCCACTGGCCATTGGCTTTCACTGGGACTTGTTCTTGCAGGTGAAGGCCGTGTTTTCTGGCCACTTGCTCCGCGATCAACCGCATCTCGGTTTCTTTCGGAGATTCGGCCAGGGAAGAGGAGCGGATCAGAGCATCAGTCACCCAGGGGAGGTCGAGGCGGTTCTTGCAGGCGGCAAGGGTGTGGAGGGGATCGATGGTGAGGAGACGGGAGACGTCGATAAGCTGAATGGCCCTGATGAGAGTGGGGTGGAGATCCCCGCAGCGCACCACAGGCCAACCGGCTCTTTCGCGGCGTATTTCTTTGAGTGCGTGTGCAACGGCGACCGCGGGCGAAGCGATGGAGATCCAGGTTCCGTGCAGGTAAGCGCGCCATTTCTCGTGTGTGTCGAGTGATGATCGGGAGATCTGTGGCTTGCCCGGGCCAGCTTTTTGGGGGTTTGGCACGCGCGTACCGGCGAGCACTGTGTCGCACCCGTCGCCCAAAAACTTCGCTCCGTACAGTGCTAGTGCTCCGAAACCGGTCAATGTCAGGTGCGGGTTTTCCAGGGCAAACGCTGTCGCGCGGTAGGCCTGCGGGATTTGGTAGCCAAGGCGTTGGTGGTGAAACTCGGCGTCGCGTTCGGCGAGATTTCGGTCTATGAGCAGCTCCGGTGCCAGGCCAAACGTGTCCGAAATGGGCACGAGGCCTGGCCGGGAACCTAGTGGTTCAAGGTGGATGGGACGGGTGATGGACATGCCATTGAATAATTCGGTCATATGACCTTAGACCGCCGTTGACCCCGGTTCGGTTCCCTCGGGCGGTGAAAAAGTTGGGAGGGGGTGGTTCGAGGGGGTGCTGCCGACGAACTCTCCAGAGTTCGTCGTACGTCCTGGGCTTTTAGTGAATTCCTGTAGCGTTTCCGGGAGTTCGTCGCCCGGGCCACAGCGCGGAAGGCACCCCTAGAGCTGCTTCGTCATCACTTCCGGGTGATGGTCCGACCAGGTGAAGCCGAAGGCCTCGTACACGTGCTGGGCGCGGTCGTTGCCGGGCTCGACGTGGAGGGCGATAGTGGTGGCGCCTTGTGAAGCCGCGAGGTCGCACGCTGCTTGGAGGAGAGTGCGGCCGAGTTGGTGGCCGTGGGAGCGGTTCTCCACAGCAATGGACAGTTCGGGGATGTTAGGTCCGAGGTTGGCGTCGGTGTAATCATCCTCCGGTGCCCAGTAGCGTAGCCACACGCCACCGGCGGGGATGCGTTCTTCGTCGTAGGCGATGAATCCGCCGTCGCGTTCAGGGGACCATTTGTCCACGTACTCTTCGGGGCTTTGCATGGCGCCGATGCGGCTGCGGGATTCGTTGCCGAAGACATCGGCGAGGTATTCCAGGCGGCGCAGGTAGGTGCGGTCGGATTCGGTTGCTGGGACGAGCGTGAACTTCATAAAGAGTTAGTGGATCTCCAGTAGTACTGCGTTTTTGTTGACTTGTTCGCCTTGTTCAGCGGCCAGGCCCTTGACCGTGCCGGACTTGTGGGCCTTGACGGGGTTTTCCATTTTCATGGCTTCGAGGACGAGCAGGATGTCGCCTTCGTTGACGGTGTCGCCTTCAGCCACGTTGACCTTGACGACGGTGCCCTGCATCGGCGCCGGCACCGCATCGCCGGACAAGGCAGCGCCGGAGGAGCGGCGCTTCTTGGACTTGCGCTTCGCCCCGTTGCCGATGACGAGGGAGGCGGGGAGGGCAACTTCGATGCGGCGGCCGTCGATTTCAACGGCGTAGGTGCGCTTTGCCGGTTCGGAATCGGCAACGTCAATATCGTCGTCACTGTCCTGGTACGGCGGGATGGTGTTATTGAATTCTTCTTCGATCCAGCGGGTGTACACGTCGAAACGTTCGCCGTCACCGATGAAGGCTGGATCATTAAGAACAGCCAAGTGGAAAGGAATGACGGTGGGGAGGCCAGCGATCTCGTACTCGGCAAGCGCGCGGCGGGCACGCTGGATGGCTTCGTCGCGGTCTTCGCCGGTGACAATGAGTTTGGCCAGCATCGAGTCGAATTGGCCGCCGACGATGTTGCCGGCGCGCACGCCGGAGTCGACGCGAATGCCGGCGCCAGCGGGTTCGACGTAACGGGTGATGGTGCCCGGTGCCGGCATGAAGTTCATGCCGGGGTCTTCGCCGTTGATGCGGAACTCAATGGCATGGCCACGTGGCTCCGGATCGGAGGTGAGACGCAGGGGCAGGTCGGAGGCGATGCGGAACTGTTCGCGGACGAGGTCGAGGCCAGCGGTTTCCTCGGTAACGGGGTGTTCCACCTGGAGGCGGGTGTTTACTTCGAGGAAGGAAACAAGACCGTCAGAGCCGTCAGCTTCCGGGGCACCGACGAGGTACTCCACGGTGCCAGCGCCGTAGTAGCCGGCTTCCTTCACAATCGCCTTGGCCGAGGAGTGGATGGCTTCACGCTGAGCATCGGAGAGGAACGGGGCGGGTGCTTCTTCCACGAGCTTTTGGAAGCGGCGCTGCAGGGTGCAGTCGCGGGTGCCAGCGACGATGACGTTGCCGTGCTTATCCGCAATGACCTGGGCCTCAACGTGGCGGGCGCGGTCAAGGTAGCGCTCGACGAAGCATTCGCCGCGACCGAAGGCGGCTACGGCTTCACGGGTGGCGGATTCGAAGAGTTCCGGGATTTCCTCGCGAGTGTGAGCGACCTTCATGCCGCGGCCACCGCCACCGAAGGCGGCCTTGATGGCTACGGGCAGGCCATGCTCGTCGGCGAAAGCCACGACCTCATCGGCGGTGCTCACCGGCTCCTTGGTGCCGGGGGCCATCGGGGCGCCGACCTTCTCGGCGATCTGGCGTGCTTCCACCTTGTCACCCAGCAGTGCGATGGCTTCAGGGGAGGGGCCGATCCAGGTCAGGCCTTCATCGATGACGCGTTGGGCAAAGTCAGCGTTCTCGGACAGGAAGCCGTAGCCCGGGTGGATAGCGTCCGCGCCCGATGCCTTGGCAGCACCGATGATCTTGTCAAAGTTCAGGTAGGAGTCAGCGGCGGTGGCGCCGCCGAGGGCAAACGCTTCGTCCGCAAGTTCGACGAAGGGCGCGTCAGTGTCCGGCTCGGCATAGACAGCCACGGAGGCGATGCCGGCGTCCTTCGCTGCTCGGATGACGCGGACGGCGATCTCACCGCGGTTAGCAACCAGAACTTTGCTGATGGTCAGGGCGTTGGACGCTGCGGACAATTCAAAAACTCCTCGTCGAAAACTTTTCGGGGACCTTGTTTAGGGTAGAGCACTGCTGCCCACATAAGAGGTATCGCACGCAATGCGCGAAGAATTACAGCCTGCAGCGACTATCCGGAACCTAGTCCAATTCCCTTTCAATGGGCATGCGGACCATGTTGCCCCATTCCACCCAGGAGCCGTCATACAGTGCCACTTCTTCGATGCCCAGCACGTTGCGCAGGATGAAGCATGTGTGTGCGGCAGCCTGCCCGGCACTGCAGTACGCGATGACAGAGGGATTGTCCGTGTCCACGGCGGCAAGGGTATGGGCATAAGCCTCAGCGATCGACGCCCGATCTTTCACCCGCCCATTCGGATACACCGATGCACCCCACGGGTGATTAACCGCACCCGGGATGTGGCCGTGGCGTTGGACAGGGGAGGAGCAGTTGGGATCTGTCTGAGTGAGGTGCTCGACGCCGGAGTAGAACTCGGGCCCGCGTGCGTCGATAAGCAGGTGCTTCTTGGTGCGCGAGCGAACATCATCGACGAATGCGCGCCGTGGCTTATCCTGACGCTCCACCACCGGGTAGTTACGGGACGGGTAATCCGGGACGGCGTAGGATGTGTCGCGTTCCTCGCCCATCCACGCGTCACGCCCACCGTCGAGGAGGCGCACGTCCGGGTGGCCGAAAAGCTCAAACACCCAGGCGGTGTAGGCAGCCCACCAGTTGTTGCGGTCACCGTAGATGACTACCGTGTCATCGCGGCCGATACCCTTAGAATCCATGAGCTTGGCAAAGGCTTCACCGTCGATGAAGTCCCGCACCGTCTGATCATTGAGGTCCCGGTGCCAGTCAATGCGTACCGCACCAGGGATGTGGCCGATATCGTAGAGGAACGCGTCCTCGTCCGACTCCACCACGCGGAGACCATCCGTGCCCAGCCGGGCCGACAGCCAGGAAGCCGACACGAATTTTTCCGGGTGTGCGAAATCCTGGAATTGGGCAAACGGATCGAATTCGATTCCCATGCGAGTGTCCTCCCAGTGGCGTGCTTACAGTCACTAGACACCATACATGTGAACCGCTACCCCCGAAGGTGGATTGTGTGGCCTATCGCGGCTGTGAGGTTAGTTACTAAACCGCTACCCGTGAGGGCAGGAAAGCCGGTTAGGCCTTAATCTCAAAAGTGGGTTTAATCCAAAATACTGAGCACTACTGAAAGGGATTCACTGTGCACAAGGCAATCGTCGTCTTCGAGGTCGAGGGTGGTTCTGACAAGTACTTCGATGGGCACCGCAAGGACACCATGCCCATTGTCAACGCCATCAAGGACAAGGGCTGGAACGCAGAGGTTGTGTTCTTCCGCCCCGAGTGGTCTGACGCAATCTTCGAGTACGTGTCCAACAACTTCGACGGCTACATCTCCCGCGTGAACCCGGGCAACATCCCGGGAGGCGAGAAAGGCTACTTCGACCTGCTCACCCGCTTGTCCGAGGCCGGTCTTGTAGGCATGTCCACCCCGGAGGAGATGGTCTCCTACGGTGCTAAGGATGCCCTGGTGAAGCTGAACAAGACCTCCCTGGTGCCGGAGGATACCGCCGCGTACTACGACGTCGAGTCCTTCCACAACACGTTCCCGACCTCCCTGTCCTACGGTGAGCGTGTGCTCAAGCAGAACCGTGGCTCCACCGGTTCCGGCATCTGGCGCGTCCGCCTTGCCGACGAAGCCCTGGCTGCCTCCGTCGAGCCCGGCACCGCCCTGCCGCTGGACACCAAGCTCAAGTGCACCGAGGCCGTGGACAACCACACCGAGGACCGCGAGCTCGGCGAGTTCATGGACTTCTGTGACCAGTACATCGTGGGCGACAACGGCATGCTCGTGGACATGCGCTTCATGCCGCGCATCGTCGAGGGCGAGATCCGCATCCTGCTCGTGGGTCCGCACCCGGTCTTCGTGGTGCACAAGAAGCCGGCCGAGGGCGGCGACGCATTCTCCGCAACCCTGTTCTCCGGTGCGCAGTACACCTACCAGAAGCCGGAAGAGTGGCAGGAGCTCGTGGACATGTTCGCCGAGGCCCGCCCCGTCATCGCCGAGAACCTCGGTGGCGACAATATCCCGCTGATCTGGACCGCTGACTTCATGCTCGCAGACGACGACGAGACCGGTGAGGACACCTACGTCCTCGGCGAGATCAACTGCTCCTGCGTCGGCTTCACTTCCGAGCTCGACATGGGCATCCAGGAAATGGTCGCCGAGGAGGCCATCAAGCGCGTCGAGGAGAAGCACGCTTAAGCAGCCTGCTTATCGACGTTTAACCGCGCCAGCCCAACATTCGCGGGCCGGCGCGGTTTGCTATTTAGTCGAGCAGCGTTTCGACGCTAGCCGGGTCCGCGTCCGACAACATCTGGCGGCAGCGGTCATACTCTGCGTCGTCCCCGATCTTTTTGGATGCCAGAGCCAGCATTGCAATGGCCTTGAGCACCGCTTGGTTCGGCTCGTGCGTGGCCGGGACCGGACCCCAGCCCTTCCACCCGTTCGCGCGGAGACGGTCCAGCGAGCGGTGGTAGCCGGTGCGGGCGTAAGCGTAAGCGACGATCGGGTCGCCCTCGGCCAGCTCACGCTCAGCCCGGGCAGCCCACACAGCGGGCGAATCCGGGTGGGCGATGGCGGTGGCGTTATCAAACAAATCGCTCCCCTGCGCCGGGTCCTCAGGCAGGTGGACCGGCGGGGGAGCGAGCATATCTTTGAATTCCATGGCCCCACGCTACCAACTCCCCAGAGTTCGTAGTACGTCCTGGGAAAATAGCGGATTCCTGTAGTACTCCGGGGAGTTCGTCGTAGCGCGGGCGCAGGGGGAGCGGGGTTTAGCGGTAGACCATGCCGCCGTCGGTGAGGATGGACTGGCCGGTGATGTAGTCCGAGTCCTCCGAGGCGAGGAAGGACACCAGATTGGCTACATCCTCTGGGGTCTGTGCGCGGCCAAGGGCGATGCTCTCCACGTTCTTTTCGTAGGTGGAGCCAAGCTCGGCGCCGGTCAGTTCGTGGAAGCGGCGGTCAATGTCCACCCACATGTCGGTGCCCACGATGCCCGGGCAGTATGCGTTGACCGTAATGCCGTCGCTGGCGTACTCGCGTGCAGCAACCTGGGTCAGCGCGCGCACCGCGAACTTGGAAGCGGAATAGGCGCCGAGAACGGGGAAGCCATCGTGACCAGCGATGGAGGAGGCGTTGATGATCTTGCCGCCGTGGCCGCGCTCCTTGAACTTGGCGGCGGCAGCCTGGATGCCCCACACAACGCTCTTGATGTTCACGTTGAACATAGCGTCTAGCTCTTCATCCGTGATCTCATCAATTGGCTGGACCTGTGCAATACCAGCATTGTTCACGATGATGTCAAAGCCACCTAGTTCATTTTCAGTGCGGTCGATGGCGGCGTAAACCTGGTCACGCTTGGACACGTCGGCCCCGATCGCGATTGCCTTGCGGCCAAGCTTTTCAATCTGGGAAACGGTGTCGGCGCAGTTCTCTTCCTTCAAATCGAGGACCGCCACATCCGCACCGTCCTGTGCAAGACGCAGGGCGATTGCCTGGCCAATACCGCGTGCTGCTCCGGTGACAAGGGCGACCTTGCCGTCGATAGCTTTCGTTGGCATGTTGTTCTCCTTTTCGTACCGTGGGAAAAGCATTTCTTTTAGGGTTCAGCGGCCTGCTTTGCGCTTTCGCAGTGCTGAGGATAAGTGGGGTTAGTCCGCTTCGAAATACAGCTGCTTGTTCACAAACTCATCCATGCCCAGCGGGCCAAGCTCACGGCCGAAACCAGAACGCTTCACACCACCGAAAGGAATCTCCTCGCCTTCGCCGGCTGGAGTGTTCACGTTGGACATACCAACCTCCAGCTGACGGGCGATGGCGCGAGCACGATCCTTGTCCTTGGAAAAGACAGCGCCACCGAGACCGTACTGGGTGTCGTTGGCCAGCTTCAGTGCCTCCTCATCAGAGGAGACCTTGAACACCAGGGCGATCGGACCGAAGAGCTCTTCGTAGAACACCGAGTTCTTGGTGTCCATATCGGTGAGCACTGCGGGAGCGTAGTAGGCGTTCTCACCCAGGCCGCCACCAGCCAGCAGGGTTGCACCTTCCTGGACAGCGCGAGTGACCTGCTCGTCCAGGCGCTCAGCGGCATCGCGGGAGGACAGCGGGGAATAAACGTCGTTTTGGCCGGCTTCTTCCGGTGTTCCCAGCGTGGCCTTTTCCGCCAACTTCACCAGCTCACCCACGAACTCGTCATAGATGTCATCCATGATGATCATGCGCTTGTTGCCATTGCACACCTGACCCATGTTGTACATGCGGACGCCCCACGCCAACTGAGCAGCAGCCTTCACATCATCAGAGTCCAAGAGTACGTAGGCATCATTACCGCCGAGCTCCAGAACCGCCTTCTTCAGGTTCTTGCCGGCAGTTGCGCCGACGGCTGCGCCGGCACGCTCCGAACCGGTGAGAGAAACACCCTGCACACGCGGGTCCTCAATCATCGTGGTGATCTGGTCGTGGGAGGCGTACACGTTCTGGTATACGCCAGCCGGCACACCCGCATCATCGAAGATTTTCTGGATTGCGGCAGAGGATTCGGGGCAGATCTCAGCATGCTTCAAAATGATGGTGTTGCCGTTCATCAGGTTTGGCGCAGCAAAGCGAGCGACCTGGTAGTACGGGAAGTTCCACGGCATGATGCCTACCAGCGCACCCAATGGGAGATGGCGGATGACAGCGGTGCCGCCGTTGTAGCTTTCGATCTTGCGGTCAGCAGCGAACTCTTCACCGTTGTTGGCGTAGTAACGGAAGATATTGGCGGACAGCTCTACCTCGTCAATGGCGTGGGGGCGGGACTTGCCCATTTCGCGGCCGATGATGTCAACCAGGTCGTCCTTGCGTTCGTCGAAAAGCTCAGCGACACGCAGCACGTATTTCTTCCGCTCGGCGATATCGAGGGCGGCCCACTCCTTGAAGCTTTTCTCCGAGGCGGCGAGAACCTGCTGGATCTCATCATCGGTGGCGCCAGGGTATGTCGCGGTGATCTCACCGGTCGCCGGGTTTTCTACTCGGTAGGACAGATCTTTCTCAGCCATGATGTCTCCTTTGTTTGGGGAACCCAGTGCGGGTCCCGTATTGGGGTCAGTATGGGTCACATTGTGTGGTCTGCCTTTGCCCGTGGCTGCCAGTGTAGAGATGCTGCCACAGGAAAGCAGATGCTTAGACTGTCAAAACAGTATTCGTATCATCCTCCTCGGCTGTGACTCGTGGCAGAATCTCGCTACGGAAGAACTCCGGATGGCGCAGTCGTGTGAACAGCATGAGTACTACCCCGAGGAGCAGAATGCCCATGCCGAGGACAAAGACCGTGCCGACACCAAAGATCGAAGACCCAGAGCCGTAGGACGGGTCGATGGAATCAAATGCGGTGATGAAGAACATGGTCAACAGCATCGTTCCGCCGATCAGTGGAAACAGGAACCGGAAGAAGAAACCGCGGACAGAGTGGGTGATCTCCTTACGGAAGAACCACACGCAGGCAAATGCGGTGATGCCGTAGTAGAAGCAGATCATCAAACCCAGCGCAGTAATGGTGTCCCACAGCGCATTCTCGGAGGTGATCCTGGTTACTGCATAAAAACCACCGGCGGCAACGGCAGAAGCCACGGTGGCCACACCAGGGGTGCGGAACTTCGGGCTAATGTGTGCGAAAACCGCTGGCAGGGCCTTGTAGTACCCCATGGCCAGCAGCGTACGTGCCGGGCCGACGATGGTGGACTGCAGTGAGGCGAAAGAACTCGCCAGAACTGATATGGACATGAGGATGGCCCACGGGCCCATCACGGGGCCGGCGAGTGCCGCGAAGATGGACTCTTGGTTCTCCGGATTGCCGGCACCGAGACCGGTAGCACCAGTACCGGCCCATGCGACGACAGCGACGGCGGTGAGGATGTACACGGTGATGACCACCAGAACGGTGAGTGTGGCTGCCCGCCCCGGGGTGCGCTCGGGGTCCTTGGTTTCCTCATTCATGGTTAGGGTGACATCCCAGCCCCAGAACATGAAGATCGATAGGGAGATACCTGCGGCGACAGTGGAGAAATCACCAACCGTCAGCGGGTTAAACCAGTCAGCTTCTACCGGGTGAAAGTCGTATCCGCCACCGTGGTACGCATTCCACAGTGCCATTCCGCCGAAGAGCACGAGGGTGAACAGCTGCAGAGCGACCAGGAAGTATTGGAGCTTCTCTGTGGATTCCAGGCCGCGGTAGGAGATGTAGGCAGCGACGGCTAGGAACACGATTGTGGTTGGGATGTTCACCCACAGGTTGCGAGTGAGCTGCGCGAATGCGTCGTTGCCGGTGAGCTGTGCCAGCAGGATGTAGAAGAAGTCCACGGCTACGGCAGCCAGATTCGACAACACCAGGATGGTTGCTGTGATCAGGCCCCAGCCACCCATCCAGCCGACCCACGGGCCAAAAGCCTTGGTTGCCCAGGTGAACGAGGTACCGGAATCCGGAACACGGTTGTTCAGCTCGCGGTACGCGAAGGCGACGAGCAACATGGGGAAGAAGCCGAGCAGGAGGATCGCCGGGACGTGGTCGCCGACCTCAGAAATCGTGGGGCCGAGCCCCGAGGTCAAGGTGTAGGACGGGGCGATGCAACTCACTCCAATGACGACGGCTCCAAGCAGTCCGACGCGACCAGCGATGAGCCCTTTTTCGCTTTGCGACGGCTGGTGTGCCAGCTCATTTGCCACTTTGCGTTTACTCATGCTGCCCCTCCTCATCGTCATCCTTCGGGCTTTGTGAAGGGGTGACAAGTAGCGGAATCGGAAGACTCCGCAGCACTTTAGCGGCGCGTGGCCCCATGAACATACGGCCAGCGGTGGCAAGCCGGGACGATCCCGCGAGCAGGATTTCGTCCTCACGCCACTCAAGTTCGGCCGCAGCCTCAGCGACAGATGTGCCGGTGACAATTTCGGTGGTAGCTAAACCTTCATCAACGAGGTGTTTTGCCTGTTCTGCAAGATATTCGTTGGCGTTAGCTTCGAGGTTTTCCAATACCGTCTCAGTGATCTCGTGCGGCATAGCTCCCGCATCCTCATCGGTGTGGAACGAGATCAAGCGCAGCTCGCTGTCGGTGTACTGTGCGGTGCGAATCGCCGTGGAAATCAACTGGCGTGAGCCAGCCAGGGTGCCGAACATGCACGACACCCGGCTGATCCTTTCAGGCGCTTGGTAGCGTGGCGGCGCAAGCGCAATCGGAATGGTTGATGAGTGCAAAAGAGCATTCGCCGAAACCCCAATGCTGAAGCGACGCAACAGGCCGCCACCGCGGGTGCCCAAAATAATCAATTCGCAACCCAGCGCCTTTGCGGTGCGGTGCAGTGAATGAGCTTCGTCCACACCGGAGACGACACGGCCGGTGGCCGTAATCCCCTCGGGGACTTTAGCCAACGCTTTCTCAAGCCACGCGCTGAGCTTTCGGCTAATGATCGTCTCATGGGCAGTGAGGCGGGGATACGCACCTGAGTAGTTCTCTGAATGCGGAACTACCATGACGATCTCCAAGTCCGCGTCCCAGCTTCTAGCTAAGGCGATGCCAAGGTTCAAAGCATCAGAGCCCGCTGGAGTGGCAAGGTATCCGACCAGGATTTTCGACGGCCCACGGTCCGCGGGCTGCTGTGTTGGCTGGACCATGATCACCCTGCTTTAGTAATTAGCCAGAATGGCATTGGCAGCTCGCTCGCCCTGACGGACAGCGCCATCGACGTGCTGGTAGCCCTCATCAGCAATGTCGGAGCAAGCGAAATGGATCGGGCCAACAGGTTGGTTCTGCAGGTGGCCCCAGCGGGACAGGCCACCCAGGTCGTAGCTGGTTGCGTAAGCGCCGCGGGTCCACTCTTCAGCAGCCATATCGGAGAGGTAGAACGCGATTGGCTCCATGGTCTCCGGGCCCAGGTAGTCCGCCATGGCGGAAAGGATGCGGTGCTTGCGCTCCTCTTCCGGCAGATGCCACATTTCCTCGGCATATACGTCAGAAACAAACCCGACGAGGGTGCCGTAGGTGTCTTCCTCACCAGCGGTTCCGCCTGCGATGTTGGCGCCACGGTTGGTGTTGTCGTAGATCTCCTGGACCAGGCGGCCCCCACCGAAACCGGTGCCGGACAGGCCCTTCTCACGCCAGAAGGGGGTTTCGTAGATAGCGTGCACCTTGATCACCAGGCCCATGGAGATGTGTTGGTGCGCGATGTGCAAGTCACGTGGCATCGCCGGGACGTAGGAGATGCGGTTGTACAGGTTTGGCGGGACAGCAATAACAACATTCTTGGCGTGGACGATCACTTTGTCGGAGACGACTGTGACATCGCTCGGTTTACCGTTGTTCGGGACACCGTTGCGCACGTCTGGCTTAACGTTATTCAGGCTGTCCTCGGTGGACGGGTCCGGCTGTGCCCACTGGATCTCGCGGACCGGGGTGCCCAGGAAGACATCTTCACCGAGCTCCTTGGCCATGGTCTCGGAGACAGACATCATGCCGCCCTCGACGCGGCGGTCAAGGATGAAGTCCTCGTCCACGAGGTTGGAGAAGGACCCGGCAGAAGCAGCCATGAGGACAGCCTGCAAGGCAGAGAAGGTGAAGGACGGCTTGGTCAGCATGCCGGATGCGACGTAGATGGAAACATTGTCAATCGCCTCCTCATCATCAGAGAGCTGCTCCAGCCAGTGGCGGAAGGAAATAGAGTCCAGCTCGGCAGCCTTCGGGTGCGCCCACGGCTCCTTGGCGCCGATTTCGGCTGCAAGGTCATCGAGGATCTTGATCAGCTTGTCCATCTCGGCCTGTGTGGACTCGGAAGCGGGGAAGACTGGGCCCTCGTATTCGTGGCGCTCACCGTCCGGGGAGACGTAGATGGACTTGCCTTCGCGGTAGCGCTGGAAGGTGCTCAGGCCCAGCTCATCCACCAGGTCAATGAGGCGGGTCTGGTCTGGGGAGATCCACTGGCCACCAAGCTCAACAAAGTGATCAACACCGTTGGCGTCACGTACACGGCCGTTCCAGGTGCGACCGCCGACGCGCTCGCGTGCCTCGAGGACTGCGACGGACTTGCCGGCCTTAGCCAGCGTGCGTGCAGCCATGAGGCCTGCTGGGCCAGCTCCGACGATGACAACATCGCGCTCAATTTCATGTTTTGGTGCGCTAGAATTCATACTTCTACTCCTGTTCTAGGGCCGGTGGGTGCCGGCCATCACGGATATGAACGCCATTCATTAAATGGTGTGACCTAGCGTACATTTGTTTTGCTAATGAAGGAAGAGTCACATGGCAAAAGGGCGTGGCCGCCCCGCAGAATCTCTGGTCAGCGCCGAAAAAATTGGTGCAGCCGCGCTCTCCCTTAGCTCGGATAAGGGGTATCAAGCGCTGACCATGACTGCCGTTGCGAAGCGACTCAATGTGGCTCCGAGCGCCCTCTACAACCACATTTCGGGCAAAGAGGAAATGCTCTATTTGATACAGGACGCGGTGATGCAGCTTGTTGATGTTAGGCCGCTCGAACAAGCCATCGCTACAGGTTCGGGCTACCGCACGGCAGTAGAATCCTGGGCGCGTTCTTACCGCGATGTTTTTGCTGGGCACACCCCGTTGATCCCGCTTATTGCAGTGCAGCCCATTGGTGCTTCCCCGCGGACCCAAGAGATGTATGAGGTTGTTGCCCAAGCGCTCATCACTGCTGGATGCCCGCCTGCGCAGGTGATGGAACGCATCATTGCGCTTGAATCCTTCATTTATGGCTCAGCGTGGGACGTCCAAGCCCCAGCCGATCTTTTTGATCCCTGCGCGATTTCCCCTGAACATTCTGCGCTGCGTCAAGCAGCGGAAGCGATGAGTGGGTACAAAACAGCAAAAAAGGGCCAGCCTGACGCTAACCCTTATGCTGACCAACCTTTTGAGGTTGGTTTGAAGAATCTCCTCGATGGAATGTCCCTCGAATAGATTCTGGCTCCCCTAGATGTTGTTGCGGATTGCTTCCGCGAGAACACGCATGCCGTCACGCAGCAGCTCCTCCGGGATGACCAGAGACGGCAGCAGGCGCACAACGTTGCCGTCAAGGCCACAGGTGAGGATGAGTACGCCGGCGGCCTTACACTCGGCAGCGACCTTGGCCGTCAGCTCCGCATTCGGCTTACCATCCTTGGTTACGAGCTCGATGGCGATCATTGCGCCGCGGCCACGGATCTCCGCGATCTCATCCAGCTCAGTCAACGAGTCGAGTTCCTCGTGGATGATCTTGCCGATTTCCTTGGCGCGAAGAGCAAGATTGTGTTCTTTCATTTCCTCAATAGCAGCGACAGCAGCTGCGCAAGCCACCGGGTTACCACCGTAGGTACCGCCGAGGCCACCGGCCATCGGTGCATCCATGATCTCGGCGCGACCAGTCACAGCAGACAGTGGCATACCGCCGGCGATGCCCTTAGCGGTGGTGACTAGATCCGGCTCGATGCCATCAAAGCTGGAAGCGAACCATTCACCGGAGCGGCAGAAACCAGCCTGGATCTCGTCGGCAATGAACACCACGTTGTTAGCGCGGCACCAGTCCACAATTGCCGGGAGGAAGCCCTCTGCAGGCTCAATGAAGCCACCTTCGCCTTGAATCGGTTCGATGACCACGCAAGCGAGGTTCTCTGCGCCCACGTACTGCTCGAGGTAGCGGATGGTGCGCTCAGCAGCTTCCTCGCCCTTCAGGCCGTCGCGAAGCGGATAGGACATTGGGGCGCGGTAGACATCGCTGGCGAAGGGGCCGAAGGAGGACTTGTACGGCTTGTTCTTCGCGGTCATGGCCATGGTCAGGTTGGTGCGGCCGTGGTAGGCGTAATCGAAGACGGCAACACCTGCCTTACGGGTGTAGGAACGAGCGATCTTCACAGCGTTTTCCACTGCCTCAGCACCAGAGTTGAGCAGCACAGTACGCTTCTCAAAATCACCTGGGGTGAGCTCGTTGAGCAGTTCTGCAACTTGGAGGTAGCTCTCGTAGGGGCTCACCATGAAGCATGTGTGGGTGAAGTGGGTGGCCGCCTCAGCGACAGCGTTGACAACGCGCTTGTTGGAGGCGCCGACGGAGGTGACGGCGATGCCGGAGCAGAAGTCGATGAACGAGTTTCCGTCGGCATCGACAAGCACTCCGCCGTCGGCGTCAACGATGTAGCCAGGAAGGCCAGGGTTCATGGCTGCAGCGACGCTCGCTTTTCGACGTTTATCTAGCTCAGCACTAGCCGGGCCAGGAAGCTCAGTGTTGATGCGACGCTCCTGCGGGAGACGGTATTCAAGATCCTGCATGTGCGGGTTCCTTTCCGGTGAGATGTGCTGCCCGTGCCTGATGTGGGGCAGTGGTGATGGCAGTAGTATCCGTCCTCAGCCCACCCTCAAGGCAACCGACACCCTGTCCATATTTAATCTGCAACTTATACACTGTGTCCATGTCCGATGGTGTGGGTGCTGAAACACGTGGTGGAAGCGTTGAATGGCACGATACAACTGAGCTGCTGGACCTTGCATGGCTCTACGGAATCCGTGCTTTGCAGCTGTCTCCGATCGGGGAGCTGAAGCAGGGAAAATTTGGCTCGGTGCAGGCGAGTGAAATCGTCGAAACTGCAGAGTTCTTCAGACCCCACTCTGTCATTTTGACCCTCGGTCTTCGCATTGATCCATTCGATGAACAGGCGATTGGTGAATATGTTGAACGGTTAAGCCAAGCTGAGGTGGCAGCACTTGGTTTTGGTACGGGCCTTCACCATTCCGATGTACCACCAGCTTTGAAAAAGGCATGCGCTGCAGCTGGACTCCCCTTATTTGAAGTGCCACGTAAAACCCCATTCGCCCTAATTTCCAAAGTGGTCGGTGGAGAGCATGCGCGGCTACAGGCAGCCGCGGCAAATGAGATTCTGGAGGCAGCTGAGGGACTGAACCGTGCGGCGTGGAATGGGGGAGTGGATGCCCTCGTCGGGCGCACGCATAACGCAGTGGGGGCGGATGTTCTCATTGGGGATAGTTCCGGGCGAGTTATTTCCTCCGCACCAGCTCAGCCCACCGAACGCGCATTGAAAGCCTTGCGTTTAGCTATCACTGATGGAGGACGCAGTCGCGCGTATCGCGCTGAGAACCGCATGATCATTGTCCAACGCATGCGAGCACTGGGTGGGAAATACTACGTGGCTGTTGTGGATTCACCTCATGCTTTGCCGCCACTGTCGCGCAGCGCGATTAAACACTTCGTCGGTTTGGCTGAAATCGTTTTGCGTGACCCTCCTGCTCTGCGCAGCGCAGAAACACAACTGCGTGGTGCCGCTTTGGAGCTGTTTCTATCGGACCCGACAACGGAACCTGCAGTTGAACGATTGTTGGATGGCGCTGCCGACGCAGATGGGATGGTGGTGCCGGTAGCGATCGTCGCTGCGAACAAAGCCGCTTCTTCACGTGCGTTGACCAGGCTCGACGAAGGGCTAGGGCTAGGGCAACAACCCCTCGCGTATATGCGGACCGCCCCCGATGGATTTGTTTTCCTGTCGCGCACCCCCATGACCGGCGAAGTTGCGAGTGAGCTCTTTGGTTCTTTTGCCACCCGGTTACGTGTTTTGTCGGGGAGGAGATCACCATGGCGGGATCTCACCAGTGATGAGCTGACGTATCTTGTTGATCGCGCGCGTGCCCTGCCTCCTGGAACCGTGGACGAGTATGTTCCGCGGAGGCTCGACTGGGCTGAAGAGGAGACGGTACACACCGCACTGTCACGCCGATACCGTGAAGTGTTGGCGCCATTGGCTGAGGATGATCCGGCGTTACTCGAGGCAGTCCAGGCATTTCTCCTCCACGGCTGCGAGTTCCGGGCCGCGGCGGAGTCATTGGGTGTTCACCGACATACGCTCAAAGCGAGGATCGATCGTGCAGAGCAGCGCTACGGGTTGCCACTAGACGATCCTTTGGGGCGAGCTGAGCTCCTCGTCCTGCTGAGCATTGATGCGCCCGAGGGCTAGCACAACGATCCTCATCGCGCAATGCCCCCTAACCGGGGGACGGCGCCGTGTGCACTGAAGATGGCTCGGAGGTATAGCGTTGCCTATAGAGGAAGCTGGTCTGACCACCAGCTGAAGTAACACCAAAACACAAGAAAGAACAACGAACAAGGAAGGCATGATCATGGCTGATACCAAGGGTTCTGTGAACACCACCACGCTGCTCGATTCCCTGCCCACTGGGCTGTTTATTGGTGGACAGTGGCGTGAGGCATCGAGTGGCGAATCGTTTGAGGTGTGCAACCCCGCCACGGGTGAAGTGCTGGCCACCCTTTCTTCCGCTAACAGTGATGATGCGGTGGCTGCACTGGACGCTGCGGCGAAGGTGCAAAAGGAGTGGGCGCGTACGTCAGCTCGCGAGCGCAGCGAGATCCTCACTCGTGCCTACCAGCTGGTCACTGAGCGTTCTGAGGAATTTGCCACGCTCATGACTTTGGAGATGGGCAAGCCCCTCGCGGAGGCGCGTGGGGAGGTGAAGTACGGGGCTGAGTACCTTCGTTGGTTCGCGGAAGAGACCGTCCGCCAGTATGGCCACACTCAGGAAGTGCCGGAAGGTGGCATCCGCATGGTCACTCGGCGTAAACCGGTTGGCCCGTGTTTGCTGATCACTCCGTGGAATTTCCCACTGGCCATGGCTACCCGCAAGGTCGCCCCGGCTGTCGCTGCTGGCTGCACGATGGTGCTCAAGCCAGCTGAGCTGACCCCGTTGACCACCCAGTATTTTGCGCAGACCATGGTTGAGGCTGGCCTGCCGGCTGGCGTGCTCAACGTCGTCTGTGGCACTGACCCGGCGGCGATCTCCGAACCGCTCATTGCAGATCCGCGCCTGCGCAAGGTGTCCTTCACCGGTTCCACTACTGTGGGCAAGATCCTGATGAAGCAGGCAGCAGACAGCGTTTTGCGCACCTCGATGGAGTTGGGTGGTAACGCCCCGTTCATCGTGTTCGAGGATGCAGACATCGACCAGGCAGTCGCGGGCGCAATGGCCGCAAAGATGCGCAATATCGGTGAGGCCTGCACCGCTGCGAACCGCTTCCTCATTCACTCCGATGTTGTTGAGGAGTTCACCGAGAAACTGGTCACGGCCATGGAAGCGCTCACCGTGGGCAACGGTATGGACGATGGTGTTGATGTGGGTCCACTGATCGAAGAAAAGGCACGCAAGAATGTGGCAAGCCTTGTCGACGACGCGAAGAGCAACGGTGCCGAGGTCCTCACCGGCGGTAACGCTATCGAGGGCGCTGGCTTCTTCTTCCAGCCGACCGTTCTGCGTGGCGCCAGCACCGATTCGCGGATCTTTCAGGAGGAGATCTTCGGTCCAGTTGCATCCATCTACGAATTCACTGATGAGGATGAGGCCATTGAGCTGGCTAACTCCACCCCGTACGGCTTAGCATCCTACGTGTTCTCAGAGGACCCGGACCGTTTGTGGCGTCTGGCCGATGGCCTGGAATTCGGCATCGTTGGCTACAACGCCGGTGTCGTATCCAACGCGGCTGTCCCCTTCGGTGGTGTGAAGCACTCCGGTTTGGGCCGCGAGGGCGGTGCCGAGGGTATCGATGAATACACCGAAGTGCAGTACATCGGTGTGCGTGACCCATACGCCAATAAGTAGTTTTACCTGCGCTTCCGTGCGCATATAGCTGGGTGGGGGGCCGGGGTACCGCCGGAGTTTGTGATCCTCTGTGCGTGGCCCCGGTCTATCGGTTGATAGATTCACCCCTATGTCATCGACTGATTCAACACCTGCGCCGTTGCGCGACCATCATGCAGATCCCGCCCGGGCAACTAGTCATGCACTTGGTTTTGGGCAGGGAGTAGCCCTGATCTTTGGCACCAATATCGGTGCCGGTATTCTTTCCCTCCCGTACGCTGCCCGCAATGGCGGGTTCCTCGCTTTGGTGGTGGCGCTGGCAATCGCGGGAACACTCACCACCATTTCCATGCTGTATGTGGCGGAAGTGTCTCTACGCACAAAGGAGCCACTCCAGCTTTCCGGCTTGGCGGAACGCTACCTGGGCCAGACTGGTCGTTTTCTTGTCTTTGCTGCGATTGTGATTAACAGCATTGGTGCGTTGATCGCCTACGCCTCTGGTTCCGGTCAGCTGATGCATAACCTGTTTGGTTTGCCACCACTGGCAGGTACCCTCATCTTCTACACGCTGGGCTCCTACATCATGTGGAAGGGCCTCCAGGCAACTGGTTTTACCGAAGGCCTGATTACTAGTGGCATGGCCGTGATCATCTTTACCCTGGTGACCTGGACCATGGTGGGTCCCGGCATTGAACTGTCCAACCTGTGGGTGCTTAAGCCCTACTTCATCATTCCGATTATGAACCTGGCTGTGTTTACCTTCTTGGCGCAGTACGTTGTTCCGGAGATGGCCCGCGGTATGGCTGAAACGAAGCCGGAGGCACTGCCGAAGGCGATTATCGCCGGCATGGGCATCACCGCTTTCACTTTGGCTGCTGTTCCTTTCGCGGCACTGGGCCTACTTGGCACCGATGTGACTGAAGTGGTCACCATTGCCTGGGGCGAGAAACTGGGCACGGTTGCGTACTACATGGCCAACTTGTTCGCCTTGCTGGCCATGTTCACCTCGTTTTTGGCCATCGGTTTCACCGCGATGCGCAATGTTTTGGATATCTTCCACTGGCCAGAGGACGGATGGCAGCGCGTGGCGGCAACAGCACTCACCGTCCTGCCTCCACTGCTCATTGCTCTGGCGGGCCTTGGTGGCTTCGTTTCAGCACTCACGTACGCGGGTGGTTTTGCCGGCGCGATCATGTCCGTCGTACCGGTGCTGTTGTTACATCGTGCCCGTAAATCAGGCGACCAAGTACCGGTGTGGCAGGTCCGCGGTGTGGATCACGTGGGTATCCAAGCCACGATCATCGTGGTGTACGTAGCCGCGTTCATCTACTCGGTGGTGTCCTTGCTGGGATTTGTCCCGGCAGGGTGGGCCTAACCCCCGAAGGGGGTTAGCCCTTCACACCACCAGCGGTGAGCCCGGAGACAATCCGGCGCTGGAACACCAGAACCATGAGGATCAGCGGCACGGTGACCAAGGAACCGGCAGCCATGATGGCGGCGTAGGGGTATTCGAAGGCGCTCGGCCCGGAGAAGCGTGCGATAGCCACCGTCACCGGCTCCGTTGCGTTGGTGGACAGTTGGCGGGCCAGCATGAACTCGTTCCAGGTGGCAATGAAGGCGATGATGGCGGTGGTGAAAATGCCAGGTGCCGCCAGGGGGAGTAGGACGAGGCGGAAGGCTTGGCCGCGGGTGGCGCCGTCCACACGCGCTGCTTCTTCCAGCTCCCACGGCAGTTGGCGTAGGAAAGAGATGAGCGTGTACACCGTTAGCGGCAGCGCGAAGGAAATATTCGGGATGATCATGGCGCGGTAGGTACCAATCCACCCTAGATCGCCGAAAAGCTGGAACAGCGGAGTGACCAAGGCAATGCCGGGGAACATCGAGGCCGCCAGGATGATGCCGGTGACCAGGCCCTTGCCGCGGAAGTTCAGGCGTGCCAAGGCATAGCCGGTGAACACACCCACGATGACGGCTAGGGCGGTGGTGACCAGGGAGATGATCAGGGAGTTCCCAATCGCACCGAGGAAGTCATTGCCCTTGTCCGTGGCCAAGGCGTCACGGAAGTTCTCCATGGTCACGTGCGTGGGCCAGGGAGTGGTGTCAAAGGTGTGCTTCTTGTCCCGCAGCGCGGTGACCAGCATCCAGTAGAACGGAGCCAGGCCCCAAACGAGGATGAACAGCACGCCCAAGACGTGGCCGATGGATCCAAGACGTTTCTTCATCGTGCGACCTCAGCTTTCTTCGCCTTCCGTTTTTCTATCCGCCGTTCCCTCCGGGACCGCGTTTCCTCACCGCCAACATCCGCGCCGCCAAACCGGACCAGGAGGAAGGCGACGGTGAAGATGAGCAGGAAGATCAACGTCGACAAGGCGGATGCTGAGTTGAAGTTGTTCTGGCGCATGTCTTCGACGACGAGCTGCGAGATGGTGGCCGTGGGGGAGTTGGAGGAACCCGAGATCATGATGACGGGAAGGTCGTACATGCGCAGCGCGTCGAGTGTGCGGAAAAGAATAGCCACCATGAGGGTGGGGCGGATGAGAGGCAAAGTGATGCGGGTGAAGGTTTGCCAGGCGGACGCGCCGTCGACGCGGGCGGCCTCGTAGACATCCTTGGGTACCATCTGCAGGCCGGCGAGGATGAGCAGCGCCACGAATGGCGTGGTCTTCCATACGTCCGCGATGATGACGGCGATGCGGGCCGCCCACGGATCGGTGGTCCACGCGATGGATTGGCCGAGCAGGGAGTTCACAATGCCGTTTGGCGCGAACATGAACTGCCACAGTTTCGCCGTCACGGCCGTGGGGATCGCCCACGGGATGAGCACCGCCGCGCGCACGAGAGCACGCACGCGGGAGGGGTGGTTCATGATCAGCGCCATGACCATGCCCAGCACGGCCTCCAGCGAGACGGTGACCACAGTGAAGAACAACGTGATGCCCAGTGCCGGCCAGAAATCCGTGGCCAGCACGCCCGGTGGACAATCACCAACGGTGCCCGCGGGGCTCATGCAGCGGTTCTGGATCCAGTACAAGTAGTTGTCCAGTCCCGCGAAGCCACCGTCGACGAACACCCCGGTTTGCGGATCAAGGTGCCGGTTTGCCTGGAACGACAGCCAGATTGCGCGCACGATGGGGTAGCCAATAACAATCGCCAGCACAATCAATGCAGGCGCAACAAGGGCATACGCTTTGCCGGCATCGCTGCGGGCGCGTTGCTTAACGACGTTGCTCATCCACTCTCCTAACCTCCAACCCCAACCTGGGCGAGCGTACTATGCGGGCGTAAAAAACGGCAGAGCCGCAGCCGGTGTGAAAACCGCTGCGGCCCTATCCTTATCTTTCTCATTTCCCCCTAGCTTCCTAGTGGAAGCTGGGGAAATCCTATTGTGCTGCCTGCTTGATGGCAGCAGCCATGTCCTTGGTTGCATCGTCGACGCTCTTGCCGGACGTCAGTGCGGCGTAAGCGTTGTCCTGGATGGCCTTGGAGATAGCCGGGTAGAACGGGGACACCGGACGTGGCTTAGCGTTCTCCAGGGACTCCTTGAGTGCTGGCAGGTACGGGTGCTCCTCGATCAGGGCAGCATCGTCGTAGATGGAAGCCAGAACCGGCGGGAAGGACGCCTTGGCAAAGGAGAGCTGGTTCTCCTCGTTGATGATGAACTCGATGAAGTCCTTCGCCGTCGCCTTGTGCTTGGAGTTCACGTTGATGCCGTTGTTGTAGCCACCCAGGGTGGACACGCCGACACCGTTCTCGCCGACGAGTGGCTGAACCTCAAAGTTGAGGCCTGCCTCCACAGCGTTGGTGTACATGTACGGCCAGTTGATGGCCAGGGCGGTGTTGCCCTCGGTGAAAGCGAGGTTGGTCTCCTCCTCGGTTGCGGCGGTGGAGCCCTTGGCGATGGTGCCGTCCTCGTATGCGTCGACAAGCGCCTGGAGGCCAGCCTTTGCCTCAGCGGACTCGACGGTCGGCTCACCGTTGTCATCGATGACGGTGCCGCCCCAGCCGTTGATGAAGCCCAGGGTGTTCACCGTCAGGCCCTCGTACTGCTTGAGCTGGGTGGTCAGGCAGTCACCCTCCACAGCCTCACACGCGGACTTGATGTCGGCGAAAGTGTCCGGCTTGGACGGAACCTTGTCCACGTTGCGGAACAGCAGCTGGCCGTTGGTGTTCTGCGGCAGCGCGTAGAGCGTGCCGTTGTAGGTGGCGGAATCAACCGTTGCCTGCAGCAGCTTGGAGGTGTCCACCGCGTAGTCGCCCTCGAGCGGCTCCAGCCACTGGTTAGCGGCGAAGTCCGCGGTCCACACAACGTCCAGAGCCATCACGTCATAGTCAGAGTTGCCAGCCTGGAGGGACTGCACGAGGGTATCGCGCTGGTCATCAGCCTCACCGGCCAGCTCCTTCAGAGTTACCTGCTCATCCGGGTGCTCCTTGTTCCAGGCCTCAATGATCGGGGTGATCTTGTCCGTGTCATTACGGCCCATGGCAAAAGTGATCGGGCCGCGGTCAGCGCCGGAAGCCTGAGAGTCCGAGCCACCGGCGTCATCCGAGCACGCGGTCAGTGCAGTAGCGGACAGTGCGATGGCGCACAGAGCGGCGCCAGTCCTACGGGTTGCGTGAATATTCATGCATTGGCCTTTCAGATAGGAGGTTTCAGTAGATCTTAAAGAAAATGTGTCTTGAAACTGCCGATTCCACGTTTCTCATGCCCATTTCCCTATAAAACCAGCCATAATCACCCCCGAGGCGGGGGTTTCGATGTTGGTTTAAGTCCGTCTCGCCCCCGTTCAGGTGATGCTTTTCGACGTCCCTCCCAGCCCCCACTCCCACCTAATAATGCCAGCGCGCCCCACACCTGGCACTATGGCAATGGCTATTAGTGTTCTAATGGTTTTCTTACATATCGCCGAGACGAGAAAGATGAAGGACCGACGAATTCATGTCCACCCCATTTGATGAGAACAACAGCGCGTCTAACAACACTGGCGCTGATGCGAACCCGTCCAACTCCACGTGGCAGATGACTCCGCCGTCATCGTCTGCGTCTGATCCGACTGCCGCGAATGCTCCGTACGGCCAGCAGGCATACGGTGCGCAGTACGGCCAGTACCAACAGCAGGGGTACCAGCAGCAGGAGTACCAGCAGCAGGGCTACTACCCGGGCCAGCCAGATCAGCTGGGACAGCCGTTGCAGGCCGGATCAACCAAGAACCCGAACAGCTTCTTTGGAAAGCTGTTTGATCTGTCCTTCAAGCGCTTTGTTACCCTAGACAGCGCCCGGGTCATCTACATCCTTGCGCTCGTTCTCATTGGGTTGTTCTGGCTCGTTGGCCTCTTCTTCGCCTTTGGCTCGATGTTGGGGCTCAGCCAGCAAGGTTCGACAGGCGCCGGCATCTTCTTCCTGTTCATGTACTTGATCTTGGGTACATTCTGGAGCTTCATCCAGGTCGTTTTCGCCCGCCTTGGCATTGAGGCACTGGTGAACCTCTACCGGACCGCTGAAAACACCACCGAGCTCGTGGAGCAAGGCAAGGCAGACAGCGAGAAGGACGGTCAGGAGGACACCGAGTAAACCTTCGTGTAAGCCTTCGCGCTGAAACGCTGAAGCTTGGCCGCGCCGGGTCCCCAATGTGGGGCTCGGTGCGGTTTTCTTTGTGGTGCCAGCAGGAGCACCCTCCTGGATTGCCTCCACACCGGCCTCGCTGCACGCTAAAACCCGCTATCTAGATCCCGCTATTCATCCCTTTTGGGCCGAATAGCTGGTACTAGGTAGCGGGTTCTAACTATTGGGTTCTAAGGGTTAGACACCCCAGAGGTCGGAGGCGTTCACGCCGAAGGAGTACAGCGCTCGGCGCAGCAGAGGCAGCGACAGACCAATGACGCTGGTCTGGTCGCCTTCGATGGAATCAATGAACCAGCCGCCGAGGGCCTCCAAGGTGAAAGCGCCGGCGCACTGGAGGGGTTCGCCGGATCGGGCGTAGGCCTCAATGTCTGCATCGGAGACGTCGCCAAAATGGATGCGGGTGGACACGGTGTCCACAACCCAGGTCCCGTTGAAACCGATGGCGTGGCCGGTGACCAGCTCAGCGGTGCGGCCGCGTTGGGCCTGCCAACGGCGGATGGTTTCCTCAACTGTGTGCGGTTTGCCTTGGAGAGTGCCGCCAAGAAGCAGCATGGAATCACACCCCACCACGATGTCATCGGGGTAGTTCGGAGCCACGGCATCGGCCTTTGCGCGGGCGAGGGTAGTCACGGTGGTGGAGGGGGAGGCGCCACCAAGGGAGGCGATGATCGCGTCCTCATCCACGTGCGCCGGGTGCTGCAGTGGCTCCACACCGGCGTTGCGCAGAATCATCAAACGCGATGGAGACTGGGAAGCAAGAACCAGGCGCATGAGAACTGAACGACAACCGAATTAGAACAAGGTCTGCGAGTTAAACGCGGACGGGTTGAACACCACGGGGTCGTGGTTACGCGGGGCGGGACGGCCCCACAGGTTGCGGTGACCACCGCCGGTGCGGGACTTGGCTTCCTGCTGCAGGTCCGTGAGCACCTGGGTCAGCGCGGCCAGTTCTTCCTCGGTGGGGTTGCCCTTCACCACCGTGAATAGGGGATTAGTCATGCTAGCTCCTTAGCCTCCTTACAGCGGAATGTTGCCATGCTTCTTCGGAATGGCGTAGACCACCTTGCGTTCAAGGAGGCGCAGCGCTTCGGTGACGTTGGCGCGGGTCTGGGATGGCTCGATCACAGCGTCAACGAGGCCACGTTCCGTAGCCACGTAGGGGGTCAGGTGGGTGGTGGCGTATTCGTCCGCGTCGACGCCGAGTTGTTCGGCGGCCGTAGTGGCGTCGGCAAGCGCGATCTGCGCGGTCGGCCATGCAAAGACCATGTCGGCGCCCAAGTCCTTCGACCCCATGACCACGTAGGACGGGCCGATAGCGCGGCGGAGAATCACGGTGATCTTGCCCACCTGGGCCTCAGCGTAGGCGAAGGCAAGGCCGGCGCCATGCTTTGCGGAGGCGAGGTGCTCTTCCTCCTCAGACGGGAAGAAACCAGGGGAGTCGACGAATTCAACGATGGGTAGGTTGAAGGAATCACACACGCGGATGAAGGACGCGGCCTTCGTTGCGGCTGCGTGGTCCAGGCAGCCAGCCAGCACGCTCGGCTGGTTAGCCACGATGCCCACCGCGCGACCAGAGATGTGCGCGAAGCCGGTGACGACATTGTCGGCGTAGCCACGGCTGAGTTCTGTCAGACCCTTGTCGGTGATGCGGTTGATCACGTCGCGGACATCGTAGGAAGCAGCGATGCTGTCCGGGATGAAGGTGTCCAGGTCAGTGGTGTCCGGCTCCGTCGTGTTCTCGTTGAGGGGGGACGCTGCGCGGTTGTTCTCCGGCAGGAAAGCCACCAGGTCACGTACGGTCTGAACCGCCTCAAGATCAGTCGGTGCGGTCAGGTGCGCCATGCCGGTGATCTGGGAGTGCACATCGGCGCTACCCAGGGACTTCGCGGTTGCTACGCGGCGCGTCACCTTGGTCACCGCGGACACGGAGGTCAGATGCATCGTGGCGGTTTTCACCATGACGGTGAGATCGCTCAACGGCACCAGCAGCGCCGGCAGGGATGCCACTTCACCAGCGACGATGGAGATTTGCGGCACAACGCCGGAAGCCTCCGTCGCCTTGCGCAGAATGCGCGCGGACATCGCGGCGGTCACCACACCTTCTTGCAGGCGCGCACCCGTCGAATCATGGATCGCAATGACAGGCACACCCGTCTTAATTGCCAGGTCGTAGACCTTCAGGATCTTCTCGGCGTACACCTCACCCAACTGGCCGTTAAAAATGGAGGAGTCGTGGGCGTAGACGGTGACCCGTCGGCCGTCGATAAGCCCGTAGCCCGTCACAACACCATCGGTGGCCGGCTTGATGCGATCCAGGCCGTAATCCTCCACGCGGTGACGCGCAAGCGCATCCGTTTCCACGAAAGTGTCAGTGTCCAGCAGCGCCTCAATGCGCTGGCGGGCTGTTGAAATACCCTTTTCACCTGCGGCGCGGGCGGCTTCGCTGCCCATCGGCTCACGTGCCTCCGCCAAACGGTTACGTAGATCTGCAATCTTGCCGGCGGTGGTGGTCATGTCGGGTTTCTTATCGGTCATAGCGCCTCAGTCTACGGGTTAGCTGTGAATAGATCAGGTCCTACACGGCCTATCGGTCCGCGCGCGTGCGATGTTTCGCGGGATGCTTATCGACGAGTCTTGGTCTACGGGGCGTCCAAATTCCCCATCAACGGGTCAGCTCACTTTTGACCTAGATCAAAAGCCGTGACTCCGGAGAGGCTTGTTGGATCAAGGCGCGTGGTGATGCCGACTCGGTTCCAAGCGTTGATGGTGACAATAGCCATGAGGAGATCCCGTGCGCCCTTCTCACCATGCAGTTCCTCCACGCGCTCCCAAAGCGAATCAGGGACAGATTCCTCGCCGTGGATCTTGGTTACAGCATCTGTGAGCTCAAGTGCTGCACGTTCCTTCTCAGAAAAAACGTCCGGAAAGTCAGTCCAGTTCTCGGTCTGGGTGATTCTGTCTTCTGTCCAACCGCCCTTTCGCGCATCACGACGATGCATTGCCAGGCAGTAAACGCATTGGTTCAGAGCAGAAGCCCGAAGTTGCACAAGGTGGGAGAAGTCCTTTGCCACACGTGCGCGAACGTATGTTTCCAGTCCGAGCATGGGGGCGTAAGCGACCTTTGGAATAGGTTTCCGTTTATGTGTTGCCATGGGGCGACTCTACGCTTCTGGGAGATAGTTGGGCGGGCCCACGATTACCCATCATGCCCCAACAAGAACTTCGCGTTTGGATCGTTCCAGCGCGCACTGAATTCACTGCCGTTACCGCTGACCGGCACCATGGACCCATCACGTGGTTCGATGGTGGCGGTGAAGTGTGCGGTGATGCCTTCGGCGGTGGAACGTGTGCGTTCACCCCAGATGAATTCGACGGCGTCGTCGGGGTTGGTGGTGACGCTTTCGACGCGGGTGAACAGGGTCATGTCGTCGACCGGTTCGCCGTGGACATAGAAAGCAATTCCGTCTGTCATGGACGCACCGGTTTGCGCAGGGTGCTCTGCATCGCCGAGGCCACCGCGGAAGATGATCCAGCTGAGCGGTGCGCACGGGTCGTAGTGGTTCTCAATGTCTCCGATCCAGAAGTTGTTGTCATCCCAGTCCCGCGCTGGCATGCGCCCGGGTGCCTCGTGGTTCGGGTACTGCTCCCGCGGATCCTTGGGCAGGGAAGCACACTGCTTGTCCGGTTCGGGCTTTGCCTTGGTGGATTCGTGTTCCGTCGTGGTATTCGCGGTGGAACCTTCGGATATGTCGGCGTTCACCACGGTGGTGAGCGCCGGCTCACTGAGGTTCTCACCAGCTGAGGAACAACCAGTGAGCACACCTCCTGCCAGCACAGTTGAAAGAGCCAGGGCAGCAACTCGGAGATGGGACTTCATGCCCCAACAGTGTAGTGGTGTGTTTACAACCCTGAACCGGCTCAGAAACCCCACTCCGCGAACACATCCTTGACCACCGGGTGGCTACCGAACTCGGCTTTCAGTGCGCCTACCTGAAAACCCCAGTAAGCATCGGTGTCCGGCGAGCCGGATACTTCCTTTGCTTTTTTCTTCAGTGTGAGCATCCGGTCCATCAAGCAGTTGAGCGTTGCACGCGTTGCCGGCATGTTCTCCTGGGCCAGGGCTCGGGATATCTGCTCCCGGATGTGCGTAAAGATCACGCCGAATGCCCACTCCGGGTCATACACCAGACCGACGTGTTCTGCGAAGTGGGCAGCCATGGATGTGCTGGGGGAGGCGGTGGTGATGAGGGTAAAGCCGACGTCGAAAAGCTTGAAATACGTTGCTGCCAGCAACATGTAATCCGGGTTAGTGGCGGCTTCCTCCACGGATTGCAGCACGAACATGGCTTCAGCAAAGTCCATGTCCGGGAGCCGGATGTAGTCGAGGAAACTCTCGATGCTCACGTCTTTCTCAAACCAGTAGCGGTGATACATCCGCGTACCGTCCGCACCGAAGTACTTCGCCGCCGCGGCGTACAGGACCTCCGGTGTGAGCTCCACCGGATCCGCACTATCCAGTGCCGCTGTGACGAGCTTCTCGGCGCCCAGATCCATCCCGTTGCGCTGATAAAACAACAGCAGTGCGTCATAGTTGCCGTACTCCGCGCACAGCCGCTTGACCTCCTGCATGTTGTTGCGCAGCAGGGCCACGTCGATCTCCAGAGGCAGGACATTCTCCGGATGCCGGGGACAGCGTGTGTGGGCTTTGGTGATGATGACATCAAGATCCTCATCTTCCAGCAGCCCTGCATAGTCCGCGAGATGCGGACGTAGGTAACCGCCGGGGACCAAGAATATGTCCACGATCCAATCGACCAGAAGCTTTGTCGGCGGCTGGGTATCATGCGCGATGAACACGTGGTGCTGATACAGCTTCTCCAGCGCAACCACCACGCTCCCGACGGGATAAGTGATGCGATGTGTCCACGCGATAGCGTCAAAGATGAGACTCTCCAACGAACACAGGAGCTTGAGCTTGTCATTCTGGAAGTCCGTTGCATCAGCATGACTACGGATCACATTTCCCGCGTTCTCCAAGTTGTGCGCAGCCTCTTCCACTTTCTTTTCGGTATAGGCCACGTCGAACAGGAATTTGGCAAACTTCATCTCATCTTGCACCGCTTCCATCGCGGGCAACGGCTGCGAAGAAAATGGCAGAACATACTTGGTTACCGTGGGCTCAGCCAGCGGATTCTCATGCCGCAGTGCGTTGATCACATCCACCAGATCCTGCTTGCTCATGATCTCCAGCGTGCTGGTGACCACATCTTTGGTATCCACCACCACATCGTCATAGCGCCTGGTCGCATCCACCTCGTACTCTTCTTCGGCTTCCCCAACCAGCTTGGCAGTCAGCGGCCACTCGGGGTGCCACATTATCTGCAACGCCACCGCCACCGCGTGCTTGCACCAAACCTGTGGTACCGGGCAGGTGCACTGCACATTGAGACGATCGGCTACTGTCTTCCCCTCATTGACAACAAGCTCAAACCGCACCACCCACACACCTGTGCCTAACACCTGCGCGGTAAAGGTTGACCCCGTTCGCACCAACGGCGTCATCTCCATGTCCAAGATCTCATCAGCACATATGAAGCTCTTCACATCAGCCAGTGCTGCCACGCCCGCCTCGCCCAGCGCCTGAATATGCTCCACCACGTTTTCTCTCATGCCCTCACGCTACAACGCGGGTGCGACATGGGGGGGCTGAGCTGCTCGAACGGGTGTGCGCGTGGCTTTTATGTCTGCAGCAGCTCGCGGAGGCTCTTGCGCGCCCGGTGCACGCGGACTTTGGTGGCGGAAAGTGAGGAGCCTTGGTGCTCGGCGATTTCGGCCAAGGTGAGGCCACCGATTTCGGCGAGGATAAGGGCTTCGCGGGAGTCGGCGGGGAGCGAGGCCAAGGCTGTACTCAACGCGTCATTATCCGCGATGGATTGCTCAAACTCGGCGACGGGATCGGCGATCTCGAAGGAGGGGGAGTCTTCAGACTCGGAGTCGCGCGGTGCGTCGAGGGAGATCGTGGGTTTGCGGCGGCGCACAACCTCCAAGGAAGTGTTGGAGGCAATGCGGTAGATCCAGGTGGCAAAACCGGAATCACCGCGGAACGTAGGCAGATTCTTCCATGCCAGGTACAGTACCGCGGTGAATGCGTCCTCCGCATCGTGGTGGTTGGTGGTGATGCGGAGGCAGAGGTTGAAAAGTTTTCCTTCGTGCAGCTTCACCAGTTTGGCAAAGGCAGACTCATCGCCACCTTTAGCGTTTTGGAGAAGCTGGGACTCGGACATGTTTACTTTCGTGTGTACCGGGAAAACAAGTTACGCAAAAGAATACTGCAACATTGTCGCGCCGGGCTGAAGTAGTGGTGGGTGCGTGCTGTCGCAGGGGCACCCTTTACATGTCGTAGTCCCCGCTCATACCGGAATCTGAGGCCGAGTCAGAACCGGAATCAAATCCCGAATCAAAACCGGAGGAGAAGTCAGATCCGAGGTCAGATCCCAGGTCAGGGCCCAAATCTGGGTAGTCGAGCGCCGGGGAATCGGAAGAGTCCGTGGAGTCAGCCTCCGAGGACTCGACCGGCTCGGCGCCGGAGCCTGGGGAATCAGAATCCAGGGCGCCGGTGTCGGTGTTATCGGTGCCCTCTTCCCCCGCGAAGGGGTCGAAGGCATCCAGGTCGAAGGGTTCTTCGGTGGTAGGGACGATGTCCAGGGTGTCCCACTCTGGCCATTCGTCGGTGGTGAAGGCTGTGTGGAGGGCGCGCTCAAGCAATCCTTCGGGGACAGGTTCTTGGTTGATCATTGCGGCCTCCTTTCAGCCTGCTTCGTTGTCGTGCGCTGCAAAGTACAGGGGTGGGCGAGCGTCACGTTAGAACGAATCGTTGTAGTCCGTGTCCAGGTTATCTGCTGGGTTGTTCAGGTCCGAGTCCAGGGTGTTGTCCAGGGAACCTGAGGTGTCCTGGGTGCCCAAGTAGTCATTGATGGAGCCGAGGCCACCAGCGTAGTCACCTGCTTCGATCACGGTTTCCAGGATGCCGTCGGAGTTATCCAGGTCGGAGTGGATCTCGTCGATGTTGCCATCACCATCGCGGTCAACCAGCTTGGTGTTGGTAAAACCATCGCCGTCGGTGTCCAGGGAGATCTCATTGACGTAGCCGTCGCCGGTGGTGTCCTTGTACACCACGTCGGTGATGCCATCGCCGTCGAGGTCAACGCGGGACTCGACGACCTGGCCGTCCTCGATGAAGTCCTGCTGGAAGGTGGTGTTGGTCTTGGCATCGACGTAGGCCACGGTGTCAGCCGCGCCATCGTTGTCGGTGTCCACGGTGTAGGCGACGGTGCTGCTGTCGACCATCTCGCGCTGGGTTTCGAAGGTGCCGTCACCGTCGGTGTCAATCTCCTCGAGGGTGATGTCGCCCTTGCCATCCAGGTGGAAGACGTGTGCGTTGCCGTCGTGGTCAACGCCGTGGATCAGGTCGTTGGTGCCGTCAGCGTTGATGTCGCGTGCGCTGAGGTAGCCGAACTCTTCCGGGTTGAGCTCTGGGAGGTTGAGGTTGTTGTCGCCGCTCATGATGGGTTCCTTTCTCAAGGGGTTGTGGTTGCTTACATATCTTTAGATGCGGAAGGCGCCCGGATGGTTACATCCAGGCGCCACATTTTTTTAAAAGATTATTTCCGCAGGTTAGAGCAGGTTGTGGTGCTCCAGCCACTCGATAGCCTTCTCCGGGGAGGCGAAATCACGGGACTCAATCACCAGGCCAGTTTCAGCATTGGCGTAGTGGAGGGTGGCAGATGTGTCATTGTCCTTCGTGGCAATGGCAGCTGCGTTGTCAGTGGTCACCGGTTCAGCGTCAGACTTGTCGGTGTAGCGGCCCTGCTCAATAAGGGCCTTCTCACGCGAGCCGTCCTCCGTATTGTACGCGAAGGTGATGCGCGGTGCGTCGTACGGGCCGGTGGGTTTGAAGTACTGCACGTTGTCGCCGTTGAATTTCACTTCACAGGAAATCTGGGTTCCGGTGAGACTGTTGAACGTTGAGGTCCGGCGGTTACACGTACCCACCTCCTTGCCCAGGGATTCCGGCAGAGCATTGAACACATCCTCACCACTCTGCTGCGCTGGGGTCTCGCTCGCCGGTGCCTCTTCGGTTGGCGCGTTTGCACCGGTGGTTTCCGTCGTTGCGGTTTCCGTGGGGTCCTCGTTGGGCTTTTCGCTTGACGACGGTCTAATGAGCATCACCAGCGCCCCCACCAACGCCACAACGGCCAGGAGCGCGCCCACCGCGATGCCGATGGTCTTGCCTTTGGACTTTGTGGCCGGTGCTGCTGCGGACATCGGTGACGTCAGTGGTTGCTGCTGGCGTGGTTGTTGCTGAGGTGCCGGCTGCTGCTGCGGGGTTGGTGCAGCAGTGGTGTGCAGACCGGTGACGATGGGCCCGACAGCGGAGATAGCGCCTTGGGCCACCACCATTTTCGGGTCATCCAGGGTTGCTACTGGGCCGAGTGCCTTTATTTCCTCCTGCACCAGTGGCACACGGGAAGAACCACCGGTGAGGTACAGGGCCTTGAGGTCGTGTGGGTTGTTGATGCCGGCGTCCGCGAGTGTGGCACGCGTGAGGTCCACAGCACGCTGGACGGGGTACCGGATAATCTCCTCGAACTCGGAACGGGTCAGCTGAAGACGAATTGTTTCACCATCGCCGGGAACAGAGATGGTGGCCGTCGGATGCTCAGACAAGAGCTCCTTGGCGCGACGGATGCTGTCTTCTACCGCGTGACGGTCAGACAACGGTGCGTGGCGGCGGAGGTATTCGAGGCGCTCCGGGTGGTCATCCTCCAGCTGCTGGTCTACCCAGCGGCGGATGAAAGCATCAAAGCTCTTGCCGCCCAGGGTGTTGTCACCACGGGCGGCAATGATGTGGAAGGACCCATCCGGCTGCACCTCCAGTGCAGCCACGTCAAGGGTGCCGCCACCGAAGTCGAAGACGGCAATCTTGTCGCCCGGCTCCAACGGGGAGTTGGTGGAGTAGTACTGCGCAGCAGCCTTGGGCTCCGACACGGTGCGGATGGTGGTGGCGTTGAGGCCGAGTTTCTCCGCGGCGTCCAGCAGCACCTTCACCTCTGCATCAGACCATGCTTCCGGGTGGGTGAGCACGAGCTCACTCGGACGCTGATCATTGTGCTCGCGGGAAGCGCGCTTCACCACAGAATCCAGAATGGCGGCAACCGGGGTGGAGGCCGGCACGTCATAGCCATTGATCTGGAACACCTGCTGTGGCACCACGCGCTTCGGTGAGGCCAGGAACCCGTCCGGGTTGTCCTCCGCTTTATTCAGCGCCACATCACCAGTGTCCACGTGGTCCGGTGTTTCGATGTACACCGAAGACGTCATGGTCATCCGGTCATGGGAGAGGCTTACCGCCTCAACTCCACCGCGCGTCGGGTTCGTGTGCGCCGCGGCGGTGTTGGATGTGCCGAAGTCGATGGACAAAATCCAGTCATTGGACATGTCGGGTCCTTCCTACTTTGTTTCCCGCATGGGAGCCTAACTGTTTGCCGCGGAGCTCGTGGGAGTGCCCGCGCTCGTCGGCGCTTTCTGCAGGATCAGGTACTGGGCAGCCATGGCCTGCGTCAGCTGGAGGCTGGGGGCGAGGGCTGGTTTCTTATCCTCATCGGTACCTTCTACAGCATCCGATTCGTTCTTGGGTTCGAAGGCGCTGGCATGGGCAAAGTAATTCTCGTACACCAGGTAGCAGGTGTATACCGTTCCGGCAGCACCGTCCTCTTTCTTGCATTCCATGCCCGGAACCTCTTGAGGGGCGTCCCACGGCTCATAATCCAGGTCCGCGGTGACGGCGTGCATGGTGGCCAAAATGAGCTTGGCGCCCTCAGGGTTCTTGGTGCGGAACAGTGACGTGTCCATCGTTGCCATGGCTTCGACCTTGGCTTGATCAATCATGGAGAGGATTTCGGGCACCTCCTTGTACCTGCCGGCCATACCGCGTGGCTCCAAGGCCATGGGGAGACCGCCCAGAGACTGTACTGACTGGTCCTTTGGGCTCAAGACCGTGTACTGCAAGATGTGTTTCGGGTCAAGGGGCGGCCACTCATCGGAGAAGCCATAACCTGCTGCAGTCTTATGGGTCTTCAAAGTATCCAAAATGGGGATCTGTTTGGAGAAGAAGGAAGATACGTATTCTCCCTGCCACTTCGTCGCTTCTGGGCCCGCATCGTCGTTGCCCTCATCGCCGCTCTTGTCGACGTATGCAGTGGACATGAGCAGATACTCCTTATGCACCTTCACCGCATCAAGGCCTTCGCCGTCAGCGGTGCGTACAGCCGTAGCATCATTATGGCCTGCCACTGGTTCTTCGGTGCCCGGGTTGTGCGGGTCACCCTCAAAGAAATACATCGAGCCTTCTGTGAGGTGTGTTTCTGTGAGAGCATCAGCCGCCTTTTGCGCGCTTTCCGGGTCTTCGAAACGGAGGACAAAGTTACCTACTGAGCGGCTCTTTGAAGCGTCATTGCCAAGGTAGGCATAGCCGAGCAGGAACTTTTCACCCAACGGAGCCAGACGGTCAAGAGCCACCTTAGGCAAGTCCATACTGAGATTGTCGAGTTTCCACACACGGCGGTGAGCAGCATTGCGTGTGAATTCGTTGTTCACCTCATACGGCAGCAATGTGTTGTTGGCAAAGAGTGCCATTTCGGCCGATGGGCCCATCTCATCGTTCGTTTCGGGCCAACCCTTGTGGGGCTCGGTGGCGTAGGAACCGGTATCAAATTCCGGGCCAGTTGGTTCCGCAACCTCAACCGAGGTTGGTTCAGACGGGGCTTCGCCGCTTTTACCGATCCCGTCTAAGACGGAGCAGCCGGTGCTCAACAAAGCGGTCGCAGTCAGCATCGCTGCGAGCGGGAGAGAAGTGCGTTTCTTCATTGATCTTTCTTTCTACGCAGTCGGGTGGGTACACCCCTTAGACGGATGGTGGGGACAAAAGGTTACATGCTATTTCGTAGGAGCCTTCTCCAGAATGTAGTACTGGGCAGCAATGATTTGGGAGAGAGTCTTCTTCGGATCCAGTTCTTCGGCGCCTGAGTCAGGGGTTGTTTTGACCTCATCGTCGAGAGGATGTGATTCCGTGATGCCGGCGTGGGCGAAATAGTTCTTATAACGGAGGTAGCAGAAGTAGTAGGTCTGCCCGTCTCGAGGGGAGGCGTAACAGGTGGTGCCGGGGACGTTCTGCGGTTCGTCGTAAAGCTGTAGTGTTGCGGAGTCCTCCGAGTTTGAATCGATAGCCTTGAACGACGCTTCAATAAGGTCCGCGTTGGCTGCGTTAGACGCGCGAACAAGCGTTGTTTCTGATGCTGCAGCGGCTTCGATTTTGGCGCTATCGAACATCTTCAGAATCTCAGGGACGTTCGAGAACTGTGCCGCGAACAGCCGGCTATTCATGGACATAGGCACAACGCCAACGAGGTTCTTATCTTCCGGCTTCAGAACTGTGTAGCGCAAAATGTCATCTGGATCCACGTCCTGCCACTTATCAGACTTGCCGTAGCCTTCAGGGGTTTTGTGCGACGGGATCAGATCAATGAGTGGGAGCTGCTTATCCACAGTGGTATTCACATACTCCGACATCCAATCCATCGCCTCTGGCCCGGGCTGTGTCTCATTCCCATTCGCATCAACCTCCAGGTTGCTGGTGTAAACGTAAAGGACGTACTCGTCTTTGGGCACGAAAGCCCGGAGGATCTGGCGGCGCTCATCTTTGGAGGCAAGGATTGTTTCATTGCTGGGGAAGGTCACATTCTCCAACGGATAAGAAGAATCGGTGATGAAGTCGGTGCCACCTGCGGCTAGGAGCGCCTCATGCAAAACTTTCGCAGCCTCCTTTGCCGCCTCGGGGGAAACGAAACGGAGCAGTGTGTTCTCCGCACGGGAGTTGGTCAGGGTGTCCGATGCCCTTTGGGTGTAGCCAGTCAGGTAAGTCGGCTCTAAGGATGTGATTCTATCCGGCACACCCGTGGGCATAGTGTTTGTGAAAAGTTCAAACGTTGTTTGGCGTTGCGCGGTGAGTCCAAGCGTGAACCTGGGATCCACCTCGTAGGGCAGTAATGTGTTGCCACCGATGAGCGTGGTTTCTGTGATCGGACCGAGACTTTCCCACGTTTCCTCCGGCCAACCTGGGTGGGGTTCAGGCTTGTACGAACCGGTGTCATAGGCAGGGGCCATGGACAGTGATTCTTCAGAGGATTTAGTCGGTGCACCGTCCCCGCCCTTCAATGGGAGATCACAGCCGGTCAAAAGCAACGCACTCGCAACGGCGGTTGTGGCGACAGTGAGAAATTTAGAGGACACGGGCAAAACCTTTCTGCTTTAACGGAAGGATGTGCGCTACGCGTCCCCGCTGGCCACATAAGAAGGCCAGCAGGGGAGTAACGCTTTCACTCTGTTAGATGAACGCGCATGCGGAAAGGTTACATAAAGATTTTCTAAAGCTTTACACAGGTTCTTCAACTGTGCTGCTATGTGTAAACCAAGTTTTCTCGTGCGTCAGATCATGTGCCCATGACTGGGGCAGTAGATATACTTCCCTCTAGTTTTCAACCACGTCCAACTAACGTGTTCAACCACCGTGTTCCGGAAAGGCTCTGCTCAGTGTCCGATCAGCCCGATCAGTCCGATCAGCCCCAGGCCCCCACGAGAGGCCCGCGCGAAGAAGCGGCGCTGTGGATTGAGCGTGTGAGCGAGAAGATCCTCAACCCTTACGGCCGGGAGAAGTACGGCGAGCATGCCAAGGCGTTGGCGACGGCGGAAAACCAGGTCAACACAGTGATCCTGGTGGGGGAAGTGGGCCGCGGTAAAAGCTCCTTGGCCAATGCGTTGGTGGGCCGGCAGGGTGTTTCGCCCGCCGGGGCAGACTTCACCACAGTTATCCCGGTGGCGTTGACCATGCCCACGGAGGATCTTGCGGCGGGGCAGGCGGCGTTGATGTCGGCGGACGGAGCGATCGTCGTTAAGCCAGAAGACCTTGCGCAGCGCGTGGACCGTGCGGCGCAGCACTTCGATGACTTTGTGCCCACGCGCGCGCACGTTGCGCTGGAATCCTCCATGATGGGCGACGCTGTGGTCATTGACGCGCCGGGTGTGGGCGGGATTTCCTCGATGGATTCGGCGGTGCACGCGGATTCGGAGCGGCAGGCCAGCGTGGTTGTGGTGGTCACGGATGCGTCGACCCCGTTGACTAAACCGGAGATGGACTTCCTTGCGCGGGCGCACGCGGTGAACGGCAACGTGGTGGTTGCTGTGACGAAGACGGATAAGAACTCGACGCGTTGGCGCGAGATCGTGGAGGAAGACAAGGCGCTCATTGCTACTCATTTGAATGAGCCGATTCCGGTGATCGGTGTGTCTTCGTTGTTGCCGTTCGTGGGCCTGCATACGTCCGATAGCGTTATCGACGATATTTCGGGCCTCGGGCAACTCCGCGCCGAGATCAGCGAGCGCTTTACCCGCGCACAATCCATCCCGGTGACCAAGGGCCTCAACGTGGTGTTGGAGGGCCTGGAAGATGTGGATAAACAGATCCACCGCGATATTGAGGACGTGCGTGAGGCGGAGAAACTCCTGCCGGATCTGACTAATGATCTGGCGCGGCTGGAGGATCTGCAGCGCACGAGCAAGGAGTGGGAGCGCTTCTTCTACTCGGACCTGTCGCTGATGCGCACCCGGGCGATGGAACGCCTGGACACCGACGTGCAGGAGGTGAAGAAGAAGTGGACCGACTTCATTGCTAAACACGGCGTGAAGCTTTTGCGCAAGGATCCGCAGCACTTCACCCGCCTCATGGAGGAGGACTTCCAGCGCGCGGTGGTGGCCACCGTGGATTCTTTCGGCTGGGAAGTGGAAACGTACCTGCGGGAGAAGTTCGGGGCATCCCATATTCCGGATGAGATCATCGGGGATGTGCGCGCGCAGTTGAGTTTGGGTGAGCTGCACACCTCGGAGCTGCAGAACTACATGAAGGACACCTTCGACCCGATGATGCTCATGATGGGCTTTTCATCCGGTTCCACCATCGGTGGCTTGCTCGGTGCGGTGCTGGTGCCGGGCGTGGGCATTGTGGCCGGTGCCGGATTCGTGGCCATCACCTTTGGCTACCGCGCCATGCGCCAAGGCAAGTCTCATTTGCAGAACTGGCTGCGTGAGGCAGCGAATGCCGCGCAGAAGAACACCGGCAATGCGTTGCAGACCTTCATTGCTATTGCCCAGCCGCGTATTTCCATCCGCTACTCCGAGTTCTTGGCGCAGGAGATCAAGGCAACTCAGACGCGCATTAGAAAGATTGAGCACGATAAGAACAAGGCCGTTGAGAAGCGCGACCGGGAGTTGGCGCAGCTGAACACGAACCTCAAGGCTGTGCAGCGTTCCTACCGTGATGCCGAGATTTTGCTGCGTAAGATCGCGGCGCAGGAGATGGTGTAAATGACCTCTATCCTTGACCTTTTGCTGACAGAGCTCCAGGGTCTGTCCGCCCAGTCGCCGGAACTGGCTCAAGCTTGTGCGCCACTGACTGCGCGGGTGAGTACTCCGCCGCGCATTGTCATCGTTGGTCGCATCAAGGCGGGTAAGTCCACGCTGCTCAACGCCCTCGTCGGCGCCCCCGTGGCGGAGACCAAGGCGCTGGAAGCCACCAACGTGGTCACCGTGTACCAGTACGGCGCGCCGGATCGCGCGGAAGCGATGCTGCGCAACGGCCAGCGCGTGCCCATCCAGACCATGCGCGGGGAAGTGGCCGCGCTGCCTGCCCCGCCGGTGGACATCGCATTCATCGACAGGTGGATGCCAGCCAGCGCCGTGAGCAACTACACGCTCATCGATACACCAGGTCTAGCCACCCTCACGGATGAGAATGAGGCAACAACGCGCGCCGCGCTTATCGACGGCTACGAGCAGACCCGCAGCGCCTCCGTCGACGCCGACGCCGCCATGTTCCTTTTTGATTCGGCTCCCCGCCGCGACGAAGTGGAGTTCATCCAACAACTTGGCTTCACCCCGCTGAACACCATGGGCGTGCTCTCCCGCGCCGATTCTTTTGGTGAGGGTCCCTTGGGTCAGGAGGACCCGATGGTGGCTGCCGGCCACCACGCGCAGAAGCTGCAGCGTGAGCTCGCCTCCTATGTTGGTCGCGTCATGCCTGTCTCCGGTTTGCTTGCTCAAACCGCTGCCACCGGTGTGGTCACCGAATCCCTGACACGTCAGATCGCCCGCGTGACGGCGATGTCCCGCACGGAACTCATCACCGAATTGTTCACCGCTGAACCCGGTGGCAGCCGCAGTGCCATCAACCAGATCACCAACGTCATCGACGTGGTGGGGGAGTATGGCCTTTTCCTCGGTGCCGAAGAGGCCGCCAAGGGTGCCGCTACCTTCAACGAGTGGCTCACCCAATCCTCCGGCATCGGTGCCGTGCGCGACGTGCTGGAGAAGGAACTGTCCACCTACGCGTATCTTCACCGCGCCGGTGAGATCCTCGCCGCCATGGAAACCCTGGTGTACCGCCACCCCACCCACTCGGATGCCATCCGCCAGGCAGTATCCACCGTGCGCAACCACCCGGCTGCTCTCCCCGCCAAACTCCTGGTCACCCTGAAGGGTTTGCTCACATCCTCTGCGCAGAACATCTTCGTGGAAGAAGCCACCCGCCTGGCCGCCATCGGCAGCCCCGCCCAACGCCTTGGCCTGCCGGATGATGCCAACCCGTGGCAGATCCTCGACCGCATCCAGGAAAAGCGCCGGGAGATGCAAACCCTGTCCTTCGGCCTCCTCGACCCTTCGGAGGAACACGCGCTTGTCACCTTCGCCCAAGCCTATGACCAGCTTGAACGCAACGCCCAGGCGATGACATAAAAATTGTTCAAGAATCCGTGTAACCCTTTTGTCCCCTCGGACCGTCTAACGGTCAGAACATGAAAAGCACCACACCGAAAGGCCGTAACAATGTCCGACTTCTCCGCAGACCTGCCTGACTTCCTCAACGACATCGTTGAGAATGACGCCGACATCACCCCGAGCCCCCTCGACCCGATTGAGTCCAACCCTTACGCCTACCCGCAGGCCCCGGACCCACAGCCCATTGAGACGAACATCGCCCAGCCGGACACCACTGAGGCTGATACCGCACCAGAAACCGATCCCGCGCCAATCGTGGACACCACGCCCGAACCTGACACCGACGCCACCCCGATCCTCGAGCCTGCCGATGAGGAAGTTACCCAGACGGTGGAACAGGACGAGCCCGCCCCGATCGCGGACGATGCCCCAGCCCCGGTTGAGCCCGCCGACGACGTCCCGGTTATTGATGACTCCACCGGCCTCGAAGACGGCGTTGCCGGCAACCACTTCCTCTGGTCCGACGACTGGTTCTGGCAGGAAGTTGACGGCTACTGTGGCCCCACCGCCGCCGCATTCCTGCTGAACCAGTTCCAAGACGCCGGCATCTCCAACCCGGAGTACATGGTGGAGCGCGCCGTCAACCTCGGCCTCATGGGCGACCCGACTGAGGGCATGTACACCGAGGACCTGGCCACCCTGCTCACGGAGTCTGGCCTCCCCGCTGAGATGCAGACCTCCAACATGGAGGACCTGGCCATGAAGCTTAACGACGGCTACGGCATCATCGCCTGCGTCGACTCCGGCGAAATCTGGGGTGACCCCGAAGACGCCGTCCGCGAGGACAACCTGATGGACCACTTCCTCGTCGTCTCTGAGATCGACTTCAACCGCGGCGTAGTCACCCTCACCGACCCGGGCGCCCCTTACGGCAACGGCCTCGAAGTCCCCATCGACCAGTTCGAGGACGCCTGGGCCGACTCCGGCCACACCATGGTTGCCACCACCGACGTCGACGCCGAACTCAGCGGCGCACCCGGCATGGCCATCGTCAACGCAACCCGCTCCGAGACGATCCGCTAGGGCAAAGAAAGCCCCACATCAACCCGCGCTAAAGGCCACCGTAAGGTGGCCTTTTCGCTATATTTCTGGGTTAAGGTTCACCGTGCTTGGAGGAAACATGAAACTCAAGGGTAAAGCTGTAGTCAGGTCATTTCCGTACAGCGTTGAACACCTTGAGAATTTCCTCGTGGAAGCGGCCCAAGAAGATGAAGCAACCCGGCGGCTTCTTCTGAAGTACCCGACGGTGTATGTGATCTACCAGGAGTCTGATGGCGCATATCAGGTCTACGTCGGTGAAACCAATGACATTGCGCAGCGAACGAAAACTCATCTCGAAGTTGATCCCGACAAAATCGATTTGACTCAAAATTCGTTTGATGACGCACTCCTCCCGGTAGAAGACCCAGAAGTGGTCGCGCTTAAACCTTCAAAGTGGAATTCATTCAGGGATAACGATTCAACGATTATCGTCATCGGTCATTCTTTGTTCAATAAGTCCCTGACCTTGGATATCGAGGATCGATTGATGCTCTACCTGTCCTCCGTTGAAGGGGTTAAGGGAGCTGATTCGGTTACGCTAACTAACGCACGCAGAAACATCCAGACCGACTACTTCACACGCGACTATGTCGATGACGCTTTCAACTCGATCTGGCGAAAACTTCGCCAGCATGACCCTGTTCTATTTCCCCTTGAGAGGCTGATTCGTGAATCGGCGCTTTTTAAAGCCTCTCCGTTCCATCAACTCAACGAGCAGCAAGTTGGTGCAAAGGTACAGATCCTCAAAGCGGTTGATCGCGCATTAACCCCAGATGAGTTTCAGCGTCAGCGAATTCAGTCTGACCTGATTCTTGTTAAAGGCGGAGCTGGAACCGGAAAGACTGTGTTGCTCAGTAGTGTTTTCTACGACCTGGTCCAAGCTCATGTAGCTAAGACAGGACTGGAGGCTGACCAGAACTTTAACGTGTACTTGCTTGTCAATCACGATGAGCAGGTGACCGTCTACGAGCAAATCGCTGAGAAACTTGGATTACACGATGATAAGCACTCGCGAGTTATGAAACCGACACGGTTTATCAATGAGCACAAGAACAAGGGGACGAAGGCCGATGTCGTATTCATCGACGAAGCCCACCTCCTCTGGACACAGGGTAAGCAGTCCTATCGCGGTGAAAATCAGCTCCGCGACATCCTTGAATTGGCTGATGTAGTAGTTGCTGTTTTTGATCCTCTGCAAGTTCTAGCAGGCAACCAGTTTTGGACTGCAGATCAGCTCCAAGAACTCGAAGCGCGTGCAGGTCATAGCAATATCATCAACCTCAGCCAACAAATGCGCATCGATTCCGATGGCCCCGCCGAGACCTGGATTCGAACGGTTATTGATGAAGGATTGATCACTCAGATCCCCACGAATGACCGGTATCGAATTGACATATTCGATACTCCACACGACCTTCATTCCGTGATTCGCGCAAAATCACAACCGAGTGAATCGTCCGAGGTAGAAAAGGGTTTAAGCCGACTCATTGCAACCTACGATTGGAAGTTTTCGTCCGGAAAGACCCGGCCAGCGGACAGTGACACGTGGGACGTGACCATCGGTGATTTCCGCCTTCCTTGGAACAACCAAATGCAAATTTCACGAAGTGAGAAGAAACAGTCATGGGCTGAGCGAAACTCAACCGTTGATGAAGTGGGATCGATCTTCACTGTCCAAGGATTTGATCTCAACTATGCCGGAGTCATCCTCGGTCCATCCGTCAAGTACCGTGACGGCCGAATCGTCTTCGACAAGACAGAAAGCAGGAACCCCAACGTAACCAGCAAACGATCAATGGAGATGTTGCGCGCGTGCATTTAGTAACACCGTGGTGACTATCGGGTAACGCGATGGTGAGTATCGAGTAACACTGCAGT
>NZ_JASPJJ010000014.1:0-63099 GCF_030232825.1 Corynebacterium sp. MSK044 | reverse complement strand
ACTCAATCGGCATCCAAAAAGGCCAAATCTAACCCCACGACACGCCGGGGCCAGACACACTTTTTGACCCTTAACCCGGGGCTGGCCCCAAACCAAAAGAAAACCCGCCCACCTTCACCAGGTGAACGGGAATCCAAGGTTATGCAACCAGCAACGGCTTACTTGCCGAGCTTACGACGCTGAACGCGCGTACGGCGCAGCATCTTGCGGTGCTTCTTCTTGGACATACGCTTGCGGCGCTTCTTAATCACTGAACCCATGGGTTACCTCGCTTCTCTTTGTACGTACAGTTCCCGCCGGACCCGGACCCAAGTGAAAACCATTGGGTCTTCACCTGGTGCGCACGGGGTGCACTCCCAACGCGCGGGCCGAACATCCGGCACGAATGGGTTTTGAGTTTACCGCCGGTTTCGGTCAATCCCAAAAATAGGACAAAACGAAAGGACCCCTTCCGATGCTTCGGCATAAAGCCGGTATTCGGACGTGGCCCTCTCTACCGGAACGGTTCAAGGGCCCTTCTGGCCCTAGCCGTTCTCTCGCCAAGAAGGATAGCGCAAAAGGTAAACTACATCAAGAGCCAAAGATGAAGGCTAGGGGGAGTCACAGTCATGCACGGAAGCAGAAACGAACAATCTGTTGTAACTGCGTTGGGGAAACAACGCATGGAGAAGTATCTATCACAGATGGGAAACCACGCAGGACGCGCGCTGCAGCTTTATAAATGGGACGCAGAGCTTTCTGGCGCCATGTGGAACCTGCTTTCTATTTTTGAGGTCGTTCTGCGAAACAAGATCTGCGAGGCAGTCGATGAATGGAGCGAGGAACAGCGCCCACAAAGCAATAAACAATGGATCAGACACCCTCGGGTGAACGTCCGAGAGCCCCTGTCAAAGGTCGCGGCGTCTGTTGCAAAGGATGCACTCAGGAAGGCCCTCGAGGCCAAAAAGTTACGCGATGAAGGGGATGGACTCTTTATCGGTAACCACCCTAGAAAAGGACAGTCAATCACTCGAGATGATGTGGTTGCGCAAGTAACTCTCACTCAATGGAAAAACAACTTCTTCTACCGCGATCCCGAGGAGCTACCCGATGGCTCGTACAAGTTCTACCCCAATGAGACTAATTACAACGACTGCAAACGCGTTTATGAAGAGATTACAGTTCGTGCACTTTCCTCAGGCCCAAAGTCTATTTCCCCTGATCGAGCCAGTCTCATCATGAACCATGTCGTCCTGCTCCGAAACAGAATCGGACACCAAGAGTCCCTCATTGATATTGACTGTCGACGATACCGAAAAGAGATATTCGAGCTTTTAAACTGCCTTAGTCCAGCAGTGTTAGAAAACTACTCCGCAAACGACCCGATCCCCAGAATCTTGAACAATGACCCGAGACGTGGGAATCGTTCATCACGGGATTAAATACGGGTCAATCCCAAAAATATTAGAAGGGCCAGCCGAAGCTGACCCTTCCACAAACCAGGGGGCGTGCCCTCTGGGGATAACTATCCGACGTCGGTGCTGACGTCGTAGACCGAGGAGTCCAAGTACTCGGAGACAGCCTTCTCGTTCACACGGAACGAGCGACCAACCCGAACAGCCGGCAGCTCACCGGAGTGAACCAGGCGGTACACCGTCATCTTGGATACGCGCATAATCTCCGCGACCTCAGCAACGGTCAGGAACTTACCCTTATCTTCATTTGCCATATGTGTAGTTAACCTCCAGCATCTGTGCGCGCTGTAGGCTTCCCCTCCCACAGAATGAACACGCACGTGCTTGAACGAGCTTAGCGTGAAACCAGTGTCACATGCGACTCAAAAGCAAGAAAAGATTCACACTATTCACAAAATCCCCACTGCTCCCTCAAGGGCCATTCTGGGTCAACTGTTTCATTCCAGCTGGTAGAACACACCTTGCAACAGGATGTGGAAGTGACCTCCCGGACACGAAAAGTTTTTTGAAATTACCCCCTCGGCGTACCCGCTTTTAGTCCCCCAACTCGGCAGCGCGGGCGGCGGCAGCTTCCGTTGCGCGGTAGAAAGCCCCGCGGATGCCGGACTCCTCCAACTCACGGATCGCCTGCACGGTTGTGCCCGCCGGGGAGCTCACGCCCGCACGCAGATCCACCGGTGTTTTGCCGGAATGTGCCAGCATCACGCCAGCGCCTTCGGCCGTGGAAGTAGCCAACAGCGTGGCGGTGTCGCGGGGCAGGCCCATGGCCACCCCGGCATCAATAAGCGCTTCTGCAATGAGGAAGAAGTACGCGGGGCCGGAACCCGAGATCGTCGACGCGGCATCGATGAGCTTCTCCGGAACCACGGCGACCTTGCCTGCGGCAGCGAGCAGATCGGTGACTAGTTCCTGTTGGTCCTCGTCCACATACTTGCCAAACGCGACGACACAGACGCCTTTGCCCACCTGCATCGGGGTATTCGGCATCACGCGCACGATGGGAGTGCCTGCGCTATGCGACGCCTCCGTCATCGTCTCCAGCGTCACCCCCGCCGCCATGGACACAACCACCGTCGGGGTATCTGATGCTGCGATGGGCTCCGAGAGCTCCTCAATAACCGTGGTGATGTCATGCGGCTTCACGCAAAGGAAGCACACATCAACATCGGTGACAGCCTCAATATTGTCTTCCGTGGTGTTGATCCCATAACGGCCCGCCAACTCTTCGCGGCGCTCCGCGGTGCGGTTGGTGGCGGTGATGGTTTCCGGGTCGATTCCGGAGTTCACCAAGCCGGAAATCAGGGCCTCGCCAATATTGCCTGCACCGATTACTGCGATGTTACTCATGCGCACTAGCGTGCCACAGTGCACGCAACTCGGCGATATTTTCCTCTGCGAGGGGCCTGTGGCCAGAGGTTATCTAGAAACCGGTGATAAGGCCCGGACCGACAGTCATGGCCAGACCAGCTAGCGCTGCCAGGGCCAACGTGAAACCATCGCGGCCCGTCTTCATGCTGCGCACGGTCAGCACGATGGCTGCCGTCACAACAACAGCGAGCACGCTCACCACGATGGAGTTGAAGTTCTCCCACAGTGCCTGGAAGCCCAGGAACACGAGCACGCCAACCAGCAGACCACCGAAGACCATGAGGACGAGCATGACCGGGTTGACAGACGCGTCCTCTTCGAGGTCTATGTCCTCGTCGTCCTCGTACTCGTATTCATCTTCAAGGTCTCCATCGACGAACTCGTCGACGTCAGCCTCATCCTCAAACTCGTCCTCGAGCTCGTCTTCGTGGGCACGCTGAGCCACCACAGCTTCCTGTGGCTCAGTCTTAGGCTGCGCCACCAACGCTGCCTGCGCCGGGGTTTCACGCACAACGGGGATCACGTGGGTTTCTTCGGTATCCGCGGCAGGTTTCTCGACCGGTTTCTCGGCAAGCTTCGCCTCTTGCTTCTGCTTCTGGTCCTCCACCTCAACCTGGCGCACAGGCACAGCATCGGTCGTAGCTGGGGTCTCCGGAGCCTTTTTCGCAGCGTCCGGCTGAGCCGGCTCAGCCTCGGCCTCAGGGGTCTTGGTCGGCGTTGTCGGCGCGGTCGGCTCAACCTTGACTACCTTGACGTTCGGCTTCTCAGCAGCCTGCTCAGCAGATGTAGCGGGCTTTAGCTGAGGCTTCTCGGCCTCAGCGGGCTTCGCAGAAGCGTGAGCCTGGGGTTCATCACCCTGGGTGTTTTCAGCGTCGATGGGAGCGCTGGAGTGCTTAGGCTCAGCCGGGCGAGCGTTAACCGCTTGGAACGAGCCGGTGAGTTCGGCGACAGAGATGCCACCTTCTTCGAGGCTGCGGCGGCGACGGCGCCGAGGCTGGATGTCCGGGTTTTCTTTCTGTGCCCGGGCCATCAACTCGGCAACGGTGAGTTGCTTGTCAGCCAATTGAGCGTCTCCTTTTGCTTCTATCCCTTGTCAATCTGCCGGAGGATCACGCCTTCGCGCAATGCCCATGGACAGATTTCTAGTTTCTCTATCTTAAGTGCTCGCATCGCTGCTTCGGCGACCAGCGCGCCAGCAACAATTTGGTGGGAGCGGTCCGGGCTCACGCCTTCGAGCTCCGCGCGGTCCGCTGCCGTCATACGGGTGATAAAGGCAATGAGCTGGCGCAGGCCGGGTGCGGTCAGTGTGCGCTTGACGTATGGGCCGGCTGAGGAGGGTGCGGCACCGGTAAGGCGCGCAAGGGTGCGGAATGTCTTTGATGTGCCCACCGTCAGGCCGGCTTCGCCGTGGGCGAGGAACTCATCAGCAACCGTGGCCAGTTCCGCATCAATGAAGTCACGCAGGGTATTCACGGTGCGCTTTGATGGTGGATCGGAGTCGAACCACTCGTGGGTCAAGCGACCTGCGCCCAAGTCGAGGGAGCGAGCAATGTCCGGCTCTTCATCACTTCCAGTGCTGAGTTCCAGCGAGCCACCGCCAATATCCAGGTTGGTAATCCGGCCGGCAGACCAGCCGTACCAGCGACGCACCGCCAAGAATGTCAAGCGGGCTTCATCCGTTCCGGAAAGGACATCGAGTTTCACGCCGGTGACATTCTCAATGTGTTGTAGGACCTCATCCGCATTCGTCGCGGAACGCACTGCGGAAGTAGCAAAAGCGAGGAATTCCTGACATTTCAGGTTGCCGGCGAGGTCGGCGGCTTCCTGAACAGCGTCGGTAAGCTTTTTTACGCCCTTTTCCTCGATAGCCCCCTTCTTATCGAGCAATTCAACCAGCCTCAAAGACTGCTTCCAATCACTCATGGGGGTTGGGTGCCCACCGCTCACGGCATCCACCGCTACGAGGTGAACAGTGTTACTGCCCACGTCCAATACACCTAGTCGCACGCGTTCCACAGTAGACCGTCTACCGTGGTCAAGTGTGAACCAACCTGTATTTCTGGGTTTTCCAAAAAATTCGCCCGCCGGGAAATCCATTCGCGCCGGCCATGAGTTGCCGCCGGACTTTCCCCGCGAGTGGTTCGAATTCATCCACCCGGATGATCCTCTGCACTACTTCAGTATCGATCTGACCTGGCTGGAATCCACGTGGTCGTGTCGCTTTGGCACATCAACCTGCCGTGGCATTTCGGAGGATCTGCCCGTGGTGGGGTGCTGTATTCACGGCGCGTATTTGTCCGATGAGACAGACCGGGATGATCTGTACAACGCCGTCGCGGCGATGCCCGCGAAATATTGGCAGCTCCGTCCGGACAGCGTGGATAGCTACCTCGCAGCAGGAGATCCAGTGGAGCTTGAGCCGTGGCTCGAGTGGGATGAGGATGAAGAGGAACCTTCGCTCAAGACCACGCTTATCGACGGCGCGTGTATCTTTGCCAACCGCCACGGCCACGAAACCGGCGCCGGTTGTGCCTTGCACCAATGGGCGATGGCAGAAGGGCGCAACATCATTGGCTCTAAACCGGAAGTGTGCTGGCAGGTGCCATTTTCGCGTGAGGATGAGTGGCAGGAACGCAGCGATGGTCAGGAGATCCTGCGTACCACTATCGGTGAATATGACCGCCGCCAGTGGGGCAACGGTGGTGAGGACTTTGACTGGTGGTGCACCAATGATCCCGCCTGTCACGGTGGGCCAGATGCGCAGCCGGTGTGGAAATCCATGAAGGCGGAGCTGACGCAGTTGATTGGGGAGGGGCCGTACGCGATCGTCGAAAAGCATTGCGCAGCACGTGCCGCCCTCCCCGCGGATGCGAAGGCGGTTCACCCAGCGACGCGCGCCGCTGAATCCTGATGCCCCCTAGTATCTTGATGCCCCTACTATCTTGATGCCCCTACAAGGGGCATCAAGCCTCGAACTTGTACCCCAAACCGCGGACTGTGATGAGCTGCTCTGGACGCGAAGGCTCCTTCTCAATCTTCGTGCGCAGACGCTTCACGTGCACGTCTAGAGTCTTCGTGTCACCGACATAATCTGAACCCCAGATCCTGTCGATGAGCTGCCCACGAGTGAGCACGCGCCCGGCGTTACGCATGAGGTACTCGAGCAAATCAAATTCCTTCAGTGGCATGGCCACCGGCTGATCCTCAACAAACACCGTGTGGCGCTCCACGTCGAGGCGGACGCGACCGCCCACCAGCACATCATCGCCCTCCGCTTCCTGCGCGGCCTCGGCGGCTCCATTGCCACGACGCAACACAGCGCGAATACGCGCGATGAGCTCACGGGTGGAATACGGCTTAGTCACGTAATCATCGGCGCCGAGCTCGAGGCCCACCACCTTGTCAATCTCCGAATCACGCGCCGTCACCATAATGATCGGCACATCCGACGTGGCGCGCAGCTTCTTGCACACATCCGTGCCAGACATTCCCGGAAGCATGAGGTCAAGCAACACCAGATCAATCTGGTTCTGCTCGAATTTCTTCAATGCCGTCGGACCGTCCACCGCAATAACGGCTTCAAAACCTTCCTTCTTCAGAAGGTACGCGAGCGGATCCGCCAGTGATTCCTCGTCCTCGACAATCAGGATGGTCGATGTCATCGATTCTTCCTACCTCTGCTTCACAGGTGCAGCTGATGGTTATTTATCTGGGTTTTCTTGTTCAATTTGTTCAATTTCTTCCGGCACCACCGCTGAGGCCATGGAGTCAGGAGCGAAAACCGGAAGTTCAATCGTGAACGTCGAGCCTGTGCCCAAGCGCGACCACACTTTGATATTACCGCCGTGGTTAGCCACCACATGTTTCACGATGGCCAAACCCAGGCCAGTGCCACCCGTCTGACGCGAACGGGCCTTGTCCACGCGGAAGAAACGCTCAAACACGCGCTTCTGATCCTCTGGGGCAATGCCGATTCCGCGGTCTGTTACACGGATGAGCACCACCGAATCACGTACAAGCTTGTGTGTGACACTGACCGGTTGACCCTTCGGCGAATAATTAATCGCATTTGTAATCAAATTGGCCAACGCCGTAGTCAACAGGGATTTATCCCCCATGACAAACGTGTCGCTCCGCTCGCCCCGGGTCAGCTCAATCTCATGGTTATCCGCCACGATGAGGTTGCGTTCAATCGCTGCATCAATCAGATCATCCACCCGCAACGGGGACATCTCCGGCAACGCCTCAGCGCCCTGCAGCTTGGACAGATTGATCAGATCCGTGATCATCGCGCCCATCCGATGAGCCTCACCGAGGAGCTTGTCGCCGAAGTACTTGACCATCTCCGGATCATCCGGATCTTCCAGCAGCGCCTCTGCCAGCAACGACATACCACCCACCGGAGTTTTCAGTTCGTGCGACACATTCGCCACAAAGTCCCGGCGCGCTGATTCCATGCGCACATTCTCCGACTCATCTGCCGCGTAGACGATGATGTAGGAATCCTCCGCCAACGACATTGGCTGGATGACTGCGCGAACGTTGTTCACCCGACTGCCCGTCGAGCGATGCCTCATGTTCAGGTCCAGCACCCGCGTTTCCCGGTCCTCAAAGACCTGCTGGCCAACCTCCCACACCTGCGGGTTGAGGGCTCGGTCATGCACGATGGACATCTCATGTGCTCGCGCGTTGGACAGGATCACGTCACCGTTGCGTCCCACCACAGTCACACCTGTCGGCGAGCTTTGGATGACTAGGTGCAGGATCTGACTGACCGTACGCACCCGATTCTCATCCGGGCCCGGGGCAGCACGACGAGGCCCTCGCCGTTCATTGAAGAGCTTTACTCCATAAGCGGCGAGGGCAACAACGAGGCCTCCAGCAAGGAAGGCAACAACCGTGTTCACCAGGACAAGCAGGCCTTACTTGTTGCCCTGGTTCGCAACAGCAGCGGCACCTGCAGCTGCTGCCTCCGGGTCCAGGTAGGTGCCGCCAGGGTTGAACACCTTGCCCTTGCCGTCAATCTCGTACACGAGCGGCATACCCGTCGGGATATTCAGCGCCGCAATGTCCTCGTCGGAGATGTTGTCCAGGTACTTCACCAGAGCGCGCAGGGAGTTGCCGTGCGCGGCCACCATGACAGTCTTGCCCTCGAGTACCTCTGGAAGGATCACGTCGATGTAGTAAGGCAGGAAGCGCTCCACAACATCCTTCAGGCACTCCGTGCGGGGGACCTCAGGCAGGAATGCGTAACGCGGATCATTCGTCTGCGCGTACTGGTCATCCACGTCAATCTCTGGCGGCGGGGTGTCGTAGGAGCGACGCCAGGACATGAACTGTTCCTCACCGAACTTGTCCCGGATCTCAGCCTTGTTCAGGCCCTGCAGTTTGCCGTAGTGGCGCTCATTCAAACGCCAGTTGCGCACAACCGGAATCCAGTGCCGGTCAGCCGCATTCAAGGAAATATTGGCGGTGCGAATAGCACGACGCAGCAGCGAGGTGAACACGATGTCCGGGAGGACGCCTTTCTCGGCCATCAACTTGCCAGCGTTGATAGCTTCCTGCACACCTTTATCCGTCAAATCCACATCCACCCAGCCGGTGAACTGGTTGGACTCATTCCACTTGCTTTGTCCGTGACGGACAAGGACTAGCTTTCCGTTACTCATACTGCCCAGCATGCCAAAACATCGGCTTCTTCGCCGGTGAAACGGGGTTCCCCTACCGAAATAGGGTAGTACGAAAACTTACCGGCGCTGTTATTCCCCAGATGTGCCCCCTGTGGTCTAAATTAACTGGTGTGAATTTGCGTCGTTTTTCCTCCCCCGCCATCGTTTTCGCCGTCCTGTGTAGTCTCATTCCCGCTACCCAGGCTCCTTCTGCCGCTGCTGAGCCAGTGAGTAATCAAGGAACAACGGCCAGCCCTGCCATTGCTGCTCCCGGCGCGCCCATGCGCCTGCGCCCCTTTGATGCGGCGTCCCCGTTTGGCCCCGGCAATGCAACCTTCAAGGAGGTCACCGGCCTTGACGTGCATCCGGACATGCTCGCCCGCGTGTGCACCCAGGGTCCTGTGGGCACTGTGACGCTTCCGGATGGCACACAACAGCGCATCATGGTGTCCGCCGGTCACTGCCTTGTTGCTGAAGATGTCAGCGGCATGCTCATGGGCCGTAACGTCGACGCGCCGGTGCGTGGCGGGTACAAGAAGCTCGGTTCCATCGACCTCGTGCACACCAACGGTCTGCCCAGCGGGTACGAGACGCTCGGCGAGTCCACGCAGAAAGCTCTGCGCGCGGAAGACTGGGGCATTGTGGTGCTTGACGACGGCGCGGGGGCCGACGGCTCCGCCTCCTCCCGCGACCAGTTCAACCGTGGACCCAGCGCCCCTGTCACCTTGACGGGTGTGCGTACGTACCGCACGCTCGCTCCGGGTGAGATTGCTCTGGATAACTTCGCGCAGCCGGTGTGCAAGGACGGTTCCACGAAGGGCCGCACCTGTGGCGTCCAGCTGTTCTACACGGCTAATAACGTGTGGTCCCTGAACCTGGGTTACGCCACCGGCGATTCCGGCGGTGTGAACTTTGACCCCAACACTGGGCAGATCATCGGCGTGACCTCGCTTGGTCTTGGCCCACTGGGTACTGCACAGCGCGCTGACCGTGCGATTGAATCCGCCTATGCACTGCCTGCGGGCAAAGTGAATGACTACTTCACCCCGGCTGCGCCGAATAGGAACCGTGCTGACTTCATGTCCATCAAGGATGAGGAAGTGGAGTTCAACCGGTACTTCACAGAGCACAACCCGGGTCTCTCCCCGGAGATGATTGCGCAGCCTACGCCACGCCAGCAGTTCGACCAGGCAGTAGCTAACGCCACTGCTGATGTGGATGTGATCGCCGCAGACCTGCGTGATTTCGCTGTTCTCGGCGCGGCAGCTGCCGTTGCCGGTGTACCCCTGGACCAGATCGCTGATGCCGGCAACACCCTGGCCAACGCCGTAGGTAACTACGCCGGCGCCCACGTCAACAACATTGTGAACACAGGCGTGTACGCCGCGCTCGACGGACTGAACTAACAGTTCCTGGCTCTAATTGCCCACTGCACGCCTTTGTGGAGTGGGCTCAAATCCTTTCACGGCCTCCCCGTACACCTGCGCAAGCGCTGCAGCGGAGGCAGCCCAACTGAACTGCGCTGCGCGCTCGACGGCGGCTTCGGCCATGGTGATGCGCCCGGAGTCGTCGATAAGCAACTGCTCTAGCGCATCAGCCCAGTCGACCGGGTCATGGCCGTCCACCAGCACACCGGTCTCCCCATCAGCCACCGCAATGGGCAACCCGCCCGCACGTGCGGCCACGACCGGGGTGCCCGTCGCCTGCGCCTCAATGGCAACAAGCCCGAAAGACTCGTTGTAGCTGGGCACCGCGACGACGTCTGCCGCCTGGTAAATCTGCACGAGCTCCTCCGGCGGGCGCGGACCGAGGAAACGAATCTTGCGGCCCACACCGAGCTTGTGCGCCATCGCGCGGTAATAATCCACCGACGCATCAGCACCAGACGCACCACCGCAAATGATGGCGCGCACATTGCTATCCGGATCCCGCTCCAGCAGCTCCGCAACCGCCCGGATGAGCACCTGTGGCCCCTTGAATTCCTGGAGCCGGCCCACAAAAGCAATCACCTTGCTATCCAGCGGAATACCCAGATGACGCCGAGCCACTTCCGTATTCCGGTTCGTACCCGGCGTGAACATCCGTGTATCCGCGCCCGGAGTGACCACGCGGATGCGGGCAGGGTCCGCGTCATAATGGCGGCCCAGCTGCGTGATCTCATCAGGCGTGTTCACCACCAGGACATCGGCATTGTCCACCAGCTGCTGCTCACAGATACGCCGCGCTTCTGTCTCCGGCGAATCCGCATCATCCGCAGAAGCCGCACCCAGGCGCGCCGCATTTTTCACGGCGGCCCACGTGTGCCCAGTGTGGATCAGTGGCACACGGACCAGATCCCGCAGGAGCCATCCCACCTGGCCGGACAGCCAATAGTGGGAATGAATGAGGTCATACTCCAGCCCCTCATCCCGCGTGAACTGCACGATCCCGCCAGCAAACGCCGCCATCTGCGTAGGCAGTTCCTCTTTAGCCAGGCCTTCATACGGTCCCGCCACAATGTTGATCACACGCAGGTTCTCACACACCTGCACCACATCCCCCTGGCTTGGCCGCGTGGCGCGGGTATACACATCCACGTCCATGCCAGTAGCGGCAAGCTCACGGGCGATATTCAGAACATAAACGTTCATACCGCCGGCATCACCCGACCCCGGCTGTTCAAGCGGGGATGTGTGCATGGACAACATGGCTACGCGCATGGTCCCCCAGCCTAGCGCGCATGCTTGTGCCACTGCTGAAAATCCGTGGCCAGTGTGGCCGCGAGCTCCCGGTAGGCACGCAGAGTGCGCCGGTGCATCCGTGCAACATCAATGCCAGATCCTTCCGCCAAATGCGCGTCATACGGAATGACGTGGACTGCCCGCGTACGCGCGGCGAAGTGCCCCACCACACTATCCATACACACCGCGACCTTGGGGGATGGGGAGGACACAACCACGACCGCATTCGCCGCCAAACGGTCATAGCCGTGCAGACTCAACCAATCCAGGGTGGCTGCCGCGGATTGCGCCCCATCCAACGCGGGTGAGGTCACCAGAATCAGCGTGTTAGCCAAATCCAGCACGCCCTCCATCGCCGAGTGCATCAACCCTGTCCCGCAATCCGTGAGAATGAGGTTGTAGTGGTGCTGCAGAATATCCACCGCGTGCCGGTAATCAGCCTCACTGAATGCTTCTGACACTGCCGGGTCGCGCTCACTGCCAATCACATCCAAGCGTGACGTGCCCTGCGTGGTGTAAGCGCGCACCTGTCCGTAGCGGTTGGTGTCCGGGGCACTCAACAAATCTCGAATCGTCGCAGCACCCGCCGCATCCGCCGCCACACGCTGCGCGAGGGTGCCAAAATCCGGGTTCGCATCAATCGCGATCACGCGATCCCCGCGCTCTTCCGCCAACACAGAACCCAATGCCACCGTCGTTGTTGTTTTACCCACGCCGCCTTTCAGCGACATCACCGCAATCCGGTAATCACCACGCAGCGGGGTGCGGATCAACTCGGTGAGATCATTGAGCTCCTGCTCGCGGGGAGAAGCACCCGGATTCACGCGCCCGCCTGTCACCCCGTGCACAAGCTTGCGCCAGCCAGACTTCGGGGGAGCTTTTGCAGGCTTAACGACGACTCCCCCATCCAACGCCTTCGGCCCCTCCATCACCGACGGTGGTTGGGCTGGCTCGGCTGGTGGTGTTGGTTGGGCCTGCTGCGCTGGTTGTGCTGGTTGCGGTGGCACTGGCTGCACCCCCACGGGACGCTGTAACTTCTGGCACCCACTCTCCCAATCCGTTGTGAGCGAACCGCCTGTAAGGCTGCTCACGGTGCTGCTGAGGATGGTCGTGCGTATCCGTCACTTAAAAAATCCCCCCCTTTACCGTGCGCGCTGCCCCTCTACAGCCCGCTGTGGCCCATCATCCTAGCGCGCCAATGCGCCTTACTCGGAACAAGCAAAGGTTGCGTGATTTAAGTTACAAAATTTCCCCCATAGCTTACGGATCACATATATACTTCGCGGGAGTAAACCAATTCACAACAAACGTGGAGGGCAGACAATAATGTCGGCATTCGAAGAAAGAGCCTGGCTATCCAGCTACGCAGAGTGGACTCCGCCGGAGGTAGAACTCGGCGATGACACCATCTTGGACATCTATGACGAAACGTTGGCCAAGAAGTCCCATAAGAATGCTCTGTACTTCTTCGGCAAAACCACCACCTACGCTGAGCTTGACCGTCAGGTCCGTAGCTGTGCTGCCGGCCTCCAGGCCTTCGGCGTCCGTCCAGGTGACCGCGTTGCACTGGTCATGCCGAACTGCCCGCAGTTTGTTGTCTCCTTCATCGCCACACTGAAGCTGGGCGCATCCGTTGTTGCACACAACCCGCTCTACACCGAGCACGAGCTGCGCGGACAGTTCCAGGACCACGGCGCACGCGTGGCCATCATGTGGGACAAGGCTGCAGGCAACCTCGCAGGCCTACGCAAGGACACTCCGCTGGAGACCATCATCTCCGTGGACATGACTAAGGCAATGCCTAAGTACATGGAGCTCGCGCTCAAGTACGTTCCGGTGAAGAAGCTGCGCGAATCCCGTGAGAAGCTCTCCGGCCCCGCACCGGACACCATCGCATTTGAGATGCTGCTGTCTTCCGCCATCGGCGGCGAAGGCCATGATCTTGCCCGCCCGGAGATTGACCAGGACACCACCGCCGTGATCCTGTACACCTCCGGCACCACCGGTGAGCCCAAGGGTGCCCAGATCACCCACGGCAACTTCAACTACCAGATGAAGGCCGGTAAGGCTTGGGTGAAGGGCCTCGGCGAGACCGATGAGAAGATCTTCGCTGTCCTCCCGCTCTTCCACGTCTACGGTCTGGCCCTCAACCTCGGCCTGGGCATCATGGTCGGCGGCGAGATCATCCTGCTGCCCGCACCAGAGCCAGACCTGATCCAGGACGCACTGAAGAAGAACCCGCCTACCTGGATGCCGGGCGTGCCCACCCTGTACCAGCGCATCAGCCAGTCCGCCATCAAGAACGGCACCACACTGGACTCCATCCGCAACTCCTTCTCCGGCGCATCCACGCTGCCGGTCTCCACGGTGGAGGCATGGGAGAAGGTCACCGGCGGTAACCTCGTGGAAGGCTACGGTCTGACCGAGACCTCGCCGATTGTCACCGCGAACCCGATGGACGGCACCCGTCGCCCCGGCTACATCGGCATCCCGTTCCCGAATACCCTCGTGCGCATTGTTAACCCGGACAACCCGACCGAGCTCATGCCGGACGGCGAGCCAGGAGAGCTCATTGTCAAGGGCCCGCAGGTGATGAAGGGCTACCTGAACAAGCCCGAGGCTACCGAGAAGGCGTTCGTGGACGGCTACTTCCGCACCGGAGACATGGGCATCATGGAAGAGGACGGCTGGCTCCGCCTAGTCTCCCGCATCAAGGAGATGATCATCACCGGTGGCTTCAACGTCTACCCGGATGAGGTTGAAAACGTCATGCGTGAGCACCGCGACATCGAAGACATCGCTGTCGTGGGTCGCCCGCGCGATGATGGCTCCGAGGATGTCGTTGCTTGTATCACCCTCGCCGAGGGTGCAGCGCTCGACCCGAAGGGGCTGCAGGACTACGCGCGTAAGCGCCTCACCGCGTACAAGGTGCCGCGCACCTTCTACCACTTCGAGGAGCTCAACCGCGATATGACCGGCAAGATCCGCCGCCGTGAGGTCCAGCAGTCTCTGATCGACCGCCTCAACGCCGGCACCGCTGCCGACGGTGAGAACGCCGCCGGCACCCCGGAGGCACCGAGCGAGGAGCAGATCGAGCAGGGCAAGCAGGACAACTAACGCCTAGCCCAACGCCACGCGAGCCTCTTCCCGCCAACGCGGGAAGAGGCTTCGTCGTTGTTGGCTGCGGAGCCGGTTTGACTATGCCACCGCACGCGCAGCAAAAACCCAGGTCAAAAACACACAGCGAAGTGCATAGTCAAACGGACCCGAAAGCCGCTCGAGGCGCCAAGCAGCGTGTGCACCAAGAACCTAGCTCTACCCCCGGCCACCCACTCAACATTTAGATTGATGTGACATTAGGCTAACCTTCATTCACCTGATCTGGTAATTTTCCAGGACCATTTTCCCAATCTTTTTAATCCAAGGAAGGCTCATGTCCATCTCCGCAAGGCGCACATGGGCGGCACTGTTCATGGTGCTCGCGATCATTTCGAGTGCGCTCATGCCACCGCCCAAAACTGCCCATGCCCAAGAAAGTTTCTCCATCACTCAAGGCCGAGTGACTTGGGGAATCTACGAGTCTTGGCGCAACTACGTCGGTGCCCAAGCAGCAACAGTATCTGGGGGCGTTGAAGTGCTACCCAGCGGTGAGTACAGCTGGCCAATTGAATCCGGCACGTACGACCCGGAGTCGAACACCCTAAAGGTGAAAACCAAAGGCCAAGTTAGGTTCACGCAGTACAAAATGCCTGACGGCACGTACCAGCTCGATTCGACCTATAAAAACGTTGAAGTTGTGATTTCTCCTACCTCCCAAGAGATTCGTTTGGACTACGTGGGCAACTCTCGGTCGACCGGGCAGCTGGAAGAAAAATCCGGCACGTACGCGACCCTGAATCTCTCCGACGTGAATCCCACGACGGAAAACAACACGACCACGTGGAATCGGATTCCTGCTTTTCAGGCCTCTCTCATTGACCTCTACCCGGAGGGCACACCCATCGACCCAGTGTCCATCGAGTATGAAGGACCTGGTGGCAAGCCCGATACATCCCAACCGGAACTCCCCGGTGGCATTCCCGTCTTGTCCCCGAATCAAACATGGGTGAGCAACACCCAGGACGAGCAACCTTTTGTCACCTTCGCCTCACCAACAAATGACCTGTTGCACGTCATCGAATATTCCAAGATCACCTCGGACACACCTGCGCTGACGCTCCGGCATATCAAGGCCAGCACGATGGAGGAACTTGCGTCCGAACCATTGCCGGTGAGCAAGTCAACCTCGGCCCGTTTTGCCTACGACCCGGAAAGCGAGTCGGTGTTTTACAGTGATTTATCGCTTGGTGCGAACCGCTCTGGCCTGAGCAATGTGGACATCAAGAGGGCTCAATACAATCCTGAAACCAAGCAGACGCAGGTCAGTACTGTCGCAACGCTTACCGACGACCCGGATTATCGCCGTATCGGCTCCATCGTCTGGGACTCCCACGAAAACGAGCTTGTTGTCGCAATCGACACTGGCACGAACAATCCGAAGAAGATCGGGTTCGTGTATCTGGACGGGGAGGACTGGAGCGAAACGATCGCACCGCTGAACCTTGAATCCCGTCGAATCGGCGAACAACAGCCCTTCATGCTCAGCCCGTCAATGTTCACCAGTGAGTCTTTCCAGCCAATGAATATCGTTCCCATCGGCGACGGTGTTTATGTGGCTGCACTCGGTGGCACCTACCAAACTGCGGGGAGCGCGAAACGTAAAGGTATGCCAGCGTTTCTCCTTGAGCGCGCCGGCAAGCAAACATTTGCAACACCGATCGCAGGCACCACTCCTTCAAAGCAGGCACTGCTAGGAACTGCATACTCCATTGCTCAACGAATAGACGATAAGCACGTCCTCCTTAGCACCGCTGACCTTTTCTACGGTGACCTGCAGGTAGTCACTGTAGAAGACGACGAGGCCGAGGCAGGCGAAGAATTCACCCTTCCTAACTGGGAAAATACTGCAGCTTACGCCGCAACCTTCGATCCAACATCGGGATTCCAGTATGTGCTCGGCCGGGATAAAGCCCTGTATGTTCTCCGTGACGGTGCGTTTGTCCACCGCTACCAATTCCCTGATACCTCGAATGCCGGCTTGTCTCCACAACCAACGTTCCCACTCACGGTCACCGCAGACGGATCCGTGGTCTTCCAGGTGACAGACCCTGAAACCAAAAACGCTGGCTTGAGGCGCTTTGAGCTGCTCGGAACATCGCCGTCGTTCACCGCTTCGCCAGCGTCCGCCACAATCAACCTCGGACGTGACTATGAAGGGTCCGTGACCCTGAACGCGGAGGCAACGAAGACAGACCTGGCTAGCACTCGCCAGTGGCAGGTCAAACGCCCCAATGAAGGCTCCTTTGAGGATATCGCCGGAGAAACAGGGGATGAGCTGACAATCAATGTCACCGCGGCCGATAACGGCACACAGTTCCGTGCGGTCGAACGCACTGCACGCGGGGACGTGGTGTCCGATGCCGCGACCATCACTGTGACAGGCGCACCGGCTGTGACCCAACACCCCAAAGACATCACCGTTAAGGCAGGTGATCAAGCCGCTTTCAGCGCGAGCTTCGCATCCCATCCGCCAGCAACCAAAGTCGTGTGGCAGCGCTACTCCAACGGGTTCTGGGCAGATATTTCGCTTGACGACGACACGACGGTAGAAACCCATGACACCACCTCGGTGCTTACCCTGTCCAAGATCACTCCCGACATGAATTCAGTGAGGGTCCGAGCACACGCAGTGAACGACGCGGGCGATATCTTCACCGCTCCGGCAACACTGACCGTGAAGCAGACAGGGAGCTCAGGCGAAACACCAACCCAACCAGAAGCGCGATCTGTCAAAGAGGCCAAAATGCGCTGGGCTTTCAACGACGAGCTCCAGCGCCGTCCACCCGCTGGAGGCGTTAACTACCTCTCGGCTGGCATTTCTGATGGAACGGAAGCAACTTACTCCGCCGACAACGGTGATGTATCCATCAAGATTCTCAACGGCGATTCCGTAGTGTCTCCTTCATGGGAGACCAAGGCTGACTTCCTCGGTACGGAAAAAGCACAACAGGTAGTGGAGCTTTCGGGCGGTCACGGTTCTATCAATCCAGATGGATCTGCCACGATCGTGTGGAAAGGCTCAATGAGCTTCAACTACTACGGAGGCTTGGCGGTATTTAGCATCACTAACCCCCGTCTCGTGACCAACGCAGATGGAACTGGAGAACTACGTGGCAACCTATCCGGTTACGAAACTGATCGCACTGCGTTAACAAAACGCCCACTACAGCCCCGCAAGGACGTTCAAATTGCAACATTCAAGCATGTCCATATTGATGGAGCTGGATCCATTACCGTCTCGCCTGAATTCGCGGGCCGGGAGATTGAAGTTCCCGAAGGACATCGACCGCAGAACCGTTCCGTAGCAGGATGGGGAGCATGGCCGCAAGAGTTTGTGGACTTCCAGTTCGAAACAGGCCTGTCCTCTTACTGGTACTCGTCGGGAGGCTCCTCTGACAGTGCCAAGGTTCCGCATCCGGTTACCTTCGACTTCGGCACTACGGCAGATCAGGACTCCACCACCACGCCAACTCCTACGCCGGAGCCGCCAATGCCTACCCCCTCAGAATCTTCTGATGGCCCCTCCTGGCTTCGTATCCTCGGCGGGACGTTGCTGGCCCTTTCAAGTGTGATTAGTGCGCTTTCGCTCGTGGGCATGATGCTTCTCAACGCATATCCAGACCTGCGAAAGTACCTGCCTTCAATCGGCCCCAACTAACGCCTCGCTCAACCGCTAAAGCCCCTTCCCGCCAATGAACTAGCCCCCGAAAGTTGGACTGAGAAATCAGTTACTGACTAGTGGGGAGCAGTTCAAACGCGGGAAGGGGCTTCGTCGTTGTTGGCTGCGGAACTGGTTTGACTATGTCACAGCACGCGCAGCAAAAACCCAGGTCGCGGATGGGCAGCGGGGCACATAGTCAAACCAGCCCGAAATCCAATCTGACATGCCCCCACAAACCACTCACCATTTCGATTGATACAGGTTTAGGTTACCCTTTATTCATCTGATCCCGCGGGTTCCCGCGGTCGTGTTCTCAATCCCCTCAACCTAAGGAAGGCTCATGTCTATCTCCGCAAGGCGTATATGGGCGACACTGTTTATGGCGCTCGCGATCATTTTGGGCCCACTCATGCCACCTCCCACAAGCGCTCATGCCCAGGAAGCCACCCCTGTTCCGCAGGAAGCACGGACCATCAAGGACGCACAGCTGCGTTGGTCTATTAATGATCAGCTTCAAAAACGGCCACCTGTAGGCGGTGTCAACTACCTCACAGCTGGTATTTCCGACGGAAAGAAGGGGACCTATTCCGCCAGCGACGGTGCCGTGGCCATCAAGATCATCAACGGTGATTCCGTCACTTCCCCTACCTGGAATACCAAGAACAACTTCCTGCGCATGGGCAATGCACAGCAGGTAGTTGAGTTTTCTGGCGGCCATGGCGTGGTCAATCCGGATGGTTCTGCCACAATCGCGTGGGAAGGCTCAATGAGCTTCAACTTCTTCGGAGGGATGGCGGTGTTCAGCATCACCAACCCCCACCTGGTGGTCAATTCAGGCGGCACCGGGGAATTGCGTGGGGACCTGTCAGGCTACAGATCTGATCGCGTCAAACTAACAAAACACCCACTGGCACCCCGTCAGGATGTTCAAATTGCGACATTCAAGAATGTCCACATTGACGGCACTGGATCTGTTGTTATTTCGCCTGAATATGCGGGACGCGAAATTGAGGTAGAGCAAGGGAACCGACCACAGGTGCGCTCCGGAGCAGCGTGGGGAGCGTGGCCACAAGAGTTTGTGGACTTCCAATTTGAAACAGGCCTGTCGTCGTTCTGGTACACCTCAGGAGGCTCCACGGACGCGGCTAAGGTTCCGCACCCCATAACCATCGACTTTGACGCCAAGACGGAGCAGGACCCTACCATCACACCGATTCCTTCGCCGGAGCCTCCGAAGCCCGTCCCTTCGGAATCGTCTGATGTTCCTGCGTGGCTTCGCATCCTCGGTGGGACGCTGGTGGTCCTTTCAAGTGTGATTAGCGCACTTTCGCTCATGGGCGTGCTGCTTCTGAACGCATACCCGGATCTGCGAAAGCACTTGCCGCCGATCGGCCTTAACTAACGCAAGCTAGTCCAGGGAAACACCCACCCACACCGGTTCCGGCACGAGGGTGACACCGAAGCGGTCGCGGACGCCGTCGCGGATGGTGCGGGCCAGCGCGACGATGTCGTCGGCGGTGGCGGTGCCACGGTTGGTTAGCGCCAGGGTGTGCTTGGTGGACAGGCGGGCGGGGGCGTCTTCGCTGGGGAAACCACGGGAGAAGCCAGCGCGCTCAATGATCCAGGCGGCAGACAGCTTCACCATGCCGTCGGGCTGGGGGTAGCGCGGCATGGTGGCGGCGTCGGGGCCGACGGTACGGGCGACCTCGTCAGCGACGGCCGCGGGCACGATCGGGTTGGTGAAGAAGGAGCCGGCGGACCAGGTGTCATGGTCCGCAGCCTCCAACACCATCCCCTTGGAGGCGCGGACGCGGAGGATGTCCGCGCGGGCGTCGGCAAGCGGAAGGCGCTCCCCGCCCAGGTGACGCAGTGGGATGGACAGGTCAGCGGGCGCGAGCTGCATCTCGATGTCCAGGACAACCGCGCGGCCGGTGAACTTCAGGTTGGAATAGCGGTATGCCAGTTCAAGAGAGCTGGCGGGCACCCACTCAGTCGCACCGGTTTCGCGGTTGTACAGGTGGACGCGAGTGAGCACGTCGGACACCTCCGCACCATAAGCGCCGACGTTTTGTACCGGCGTGGCACCGGCAGAGCCGGGGATCCCCGACAGGGTTTCAATACCGGACAGGCCCGCTTCCACCGTGACGGCCACAACGTCGTCCCACACAGCACCTGCGCCGGCGCGAACAAGACCCGGCACACCATCGGCGTTCACCTCAATACCGTCATTGGCGGCGATCACCACAACAAGATCAAGGTCCCCCTCAGCCACGACGAGGTTGGAGCCGCCGCCGATGATGAGGAGGGGGGTACGGGAGGCGTCGATAAGCGAAACGGTGCGCGCAAGCTCGTCAGAGGTGCGGGCGCGATATGCGTAGCGCGGGGAACCTCCCACACGCAACGTAGTCAGGTCGGCTAAACGCACGTCGTCAATTTGCTCGGCCGGTGGAGTCGCTGAATGTTCATGCACTCAAACAACGGTAGTCTGTTTGGCATGGCAACTCATAGCGAAAACACCGTGACCATCAACCAGCCCGTAGCAAAGGTGCACGAGGCATACTCCTCCCGCGCATACTGGGAGTTCATCGCCGCAAACCTGTCGCCTGAGGCAGGCGAGGTCAACGAATTCACCGATAACTCCGTTACCCTCTTCGAGGTTCTACCCACTACCGTCCTGCCAGAGGCTGTGCAGTCCATGGTTTCCCAGGCGCTGAAGGTCAAGCGCGTGGTCAACATCGGCGCGCTCGAGGGCGACGCAGCTGAGGTCTCCTACACCGCTGACGTCAAGGGCACCCCGGTGGATTTCGGTGGCACCATCAAGCTCGCCGGTGCTGGCGAGACCACCACGCTGAGCTACGACAACGAGGTTTCCGTGAACATCCCGTTCATGGGCCCGGCGATCGAGCCGAAGGTGGGCGAAGCCCTGGGTGACCTGTTCAACCAGGAGGGCGAGCTGACCGAGAAGTGGATCAGCGAGAACCTCTAAACCCCGCCTCACGCCACACCGCTTCCCCCCAGGAAACTCACAGGATCTTTGGTGGGAGCACACGTGGCAATGTCAAGTGTGTGATGAACAATAACGTTCCATGACGCGCACGAAATCACGCCGAGGACTCAAAATTGTCCTTGGAATCCTCGCTGCGCTGATCGTGCTGTTTTTCGTTTTGGAAATAGCCATCCGAGTGTTCATCACGCAGCAAATCAAAACAAGTTTTCTCGATGGCGCGCCCGAAACCGTGACCGTGGAGCGTGAGCCCAAGGTGTACTTCGGTGCGCAGCCAGTTTTGTTTGGGCTGGCCACTGGGAAGATCCACCACATCAACCTGGATCTGCCGTCCACTCTCACCCCTGATAGCACCTCTATTGCTGGCACCCCAGCTGCGAAAATCAATGCGACTGGGTTCATTCTTGATCCTGATGATCCTCGGGCAGACCGGGTTGAGGTGCACACTATTTTGCCGCAGGCGGTTGTCCGCGACATGCTGCAGCGCGAGCTTGGGGCCTCGCTGGAGGAGACCAGCGATGGGCAGTTCCCCGGCTACAACAAGATCCTTAATGTCTCCAACGTGCAGGCAAACCCGGATGGTGGCACCTTCACCATCGTGTTTTCCAGTGGTGCTTTTGCCGTAGAGTTACGCCCGAATATTCAGAACGGCCAGCCCGTGTTTGAGGCGGTGTCCACTCAGCTTCTGGGGCGTAGTTTGCCGGACTTCTTCTCAGACGCAGTGAGCGTTGCGCTCGAGCGTGGCCTCAATGACCAGGTGGTTGGCCCCATGAAGGTGGAACGTTTTGACGTGGTTGATGGCGGTTTTGCCGTGACCATCATCGGAGAGAACGTTCACTTCAACGACTTGCAGGTGTAATAAACACGCGGTGCGCGCCAGCGTAGAGCGCGTCCACTGCCCCCTCAAGGGTCTCCACACCATAGACCGCCAGTTCACAGGCCGTCGACGGTAGATCCGCCCCAGCAGGCACCGCGAGGACAGCTACCTCTGCACGTTGCGCGATGCGCGCGAGAGCTTCAATTTTTTGCTTATCGACGCTCCCTGCAACCACCCCCACCCTCGCCGGCTCATCCACCACCTGGCTTACTGCAATGATGTCCGCCAGCACGGCGCTGGCACTGCTGTTGTCGCCGGCGACAAGCAGATCAGTATCCACCGCTAGCCAAATCTCCCCTGCACCTTCCTGGACCGCCAGGCGTGCCTCAGCCGCTTTGATCAGGCTGTGGTGGCGTCCCGTTGGCCACCCCACGAGCGCGATGACGGGGGCTGCTGACCCGGCCACTCCGGTGGGTTCGACGACAAGGCCTGCCTGAGGGTCGTCGATAATGCTGCTGCTTGATGGCGCTTTGGCCCCCGGGTCAAAGACTCCGATGCGCTGTGAGAGCCACGCAAGATCCTCAGCGGAAACGTCCACGCCGACTACCAGCCGTAATTACCGCGCAGGATGTTATTGATCTGGGGGCGCACATCGAAGAAGTAAATACCGATGAACACGCACCCAATCAGGCCGAGGAAGCCGAAACCGCTCAAGCAGGCAGCACCACTGCCTACGAGGACGGCCACCCACGCCCACTTCTGCATACGGTCTGCCGCAGTAAACGCATCATCGCGCGTGACACTCGCCATCCCCGCCCCCACGAGGCCTGCGAGACCCACGAGCGCCATAACCAACTGGCGCAGCAAGGTGGGTGAAAGCATGATCCACGCTTCAAGCGGAAGGTTCGAGAGCTGGAGCAAGGTCATGGCGGGATCAAAGCCTTTCTACGGTCAGGAATTGTCTTGGGTTTGAGCTTAGAGCAGGAAGTGACTCACCGTGTAAATAGCAATGCCGGCGAGCGCACCGACAATCGTGCCGTTCAGACGAATGAACTGCAGATCCTTACCCACCTCCACCTCAATCTTCTCCGCGGCTTCCTGGCCATCCCAGCTCTGAATCTGCTTAGCAATCATTCCAGTGATTTCGTCCGCGGCATACTTCGCCGACCAGCGGGCTAGGCCCTCAATACGGCGGTCCAAGTCTTCCCGCAGCAATGCATCATTGTTGATGCGCTCACCCAACCTTTGAGCGGAGGCGGCACCACGGCGACGGAGGTAGGAGTTGGGGTCCACCGCAGCGTCGATAAGCGACTCTGAGGCCGCATCCCACAACTCTCCCGCAAGATTCGCTGCTGCACGCGACCCCATTATGTCCTGCTTCAGCTCCTCGATGCGCGTGATCATCTCCGCATCAAACTGGAGGTCCTGCGCGAACTGCGAAAGCGTACGGCGGATCGCGCCACGCGCCTCATGCTGCGGATCAGTATCCACCTCCGCCATGAACACAACCAGCTCGCGGTACACCCGCTCCCCCACAAGCTCCTTGGCAAAACGCGGTGCCCAACGTGGCATACGCTCATCAATCAAGGTGACCACCGTGGGTTCCATCTCCCGCACCTTGACGCGGCCCCATGAAATGATCTCCTGCACAACCGGCTCAACCTTGCCGTCCGCAATGAGTGCATCAAGTATCCGCCCCAACGGAGGCCCCCACGCTGGTTCCGTAAACCGGCTGATCACCTGCTGATTAATCAGGGCCTCTGCCTCCGTACAATCAATCGCATTGATGGCGTGCACAGTGAACTGGCACGCCTTGTCCGTAACCAGCTCCGCATTCTCCGGCTGCGCTAAGAATGAACCCAGTTTCTCCGAGAGATTCGCATTAGAGATCTGCTGCGCGATCTGATCCGCATTCAGAAAATTATCCCCAACGAACTTAGACAAGTCCCCAGCGATCTGATCCTTCTTACGAGGCACCAACGCGGTGTGCGGGATTGGCAGTCCCATCGGGTGCCGGAACAGCGCTGTAACAGCGAACCAATCCGCCAAACCACCAACCATGCCGGCCTCAGCGCCTGCGCGTAGCAGACCAACCCACCATGCAGCATTTCCATCCAGGTGCTTTAGCCACAACGTGCAGATGATAAAAATAATCGCCGCCACGACGAGCAAGCCCGTCATGATCGTTTTATGGATCCGCAGCGAACGGCGCTTCTCTGCCTGGTCCGCAAGGGACAAGCCCGGAACCCCCAACCTATTCAAATCGGCGGCGGCACTATCGAGAGTGTATTCAGCCATAGCTTGATTAAAGCGCAAAGAAACCTCCCACTCACGTTTACACACGTGAAGTGGGAGGTTTCCCTGTTTAGGCTTTCGTGGCGCCGTTAGTTCCGGCGACCAGTCTCCTTACGGTAAGCCTTGTAGTCCTTGCGACCAACAGCGATCAGAACAATCGAACCAATCACCATCACCGCAGTCATCACCGCACCAGCGATGAAGAGCTCGTTGGTGATGTTGTCCGAAGCACCGTGGCCCCAAATGTAGGTGCCAGCACCGTAGATCAACGTGCCCATGCCAGCCAGGGAAGCCAGCATCAGGCCCATGCCGATCCAGGTGGCATTACGCATCAGCGAAGAGTGCGGTGCACCCAACGAAACCGGGTCATAGCCCTCGATGTAGCTGTCCTGGATCTTCTGGCCGTACTCCGGGAAGGTCTCGACGGAACGATCCGCAACAGGTGCAGGTCCGTGGTGTCCACTCATGGAAATTCCTCTCTTCCTTTAAAGCGAAGCCTAGTCGTCCTTACCGCGGAATGCCGCGCGGGCACGCTCACGGTTGACAGCGCCGACAGCCTCAAGCGGGATACCAGCCGGGCACACATCCGCACACTCACCGAAGAGGGTGCAGTGGCCGAAGTTGGTCTCCAGCTCATCAACCATCTGACGAGCACGCTTGCCGCGCTCCTCCTTGCCCAGTGGCAGGAGCTTCAGATGGCTCAGCTTAGCGCCGGTAAACAGGTGTGCAGCACCGTTCGGGCAGGCAGCCACACAAGCACCACAGCCAATGCAGGCAGCGAAGTCGAGCGCCTTCTCAGCGGTCTCGTGGTTCACGTGCAGAGTATCTGCATCCGGAGCGGTACCAGCCTGGATGGAGACGTAACCACCCTGCTGCATGACGCGGTCCAGTGCGGAGCGGTCAACGGTGAGGTCCTTGATCACCGGGAAAGCAGCAGAACGGAACGGCTCAATCTTCAGCGTGTCGCCGTCCTTGTAGTTGAACAGACGCTGCAGGCAGGCAGTGATGTTCTGGCCAGCACCGTGCGGACGACCGTTGACGGTCAGACCACAGGTACCACAGATGCCCTCACGGCAGTCAGATGCGAAGGTGAAAGGCTCCTTGCCCTCCTCAACGCGGGCGTTGTTCACGTGATCCAACAGCTCCAGGATGGACATCTGCTCAACAGCGTCATCCACCTGAACGGTCTCGAAGGATCCTTCAGTGTCGGGTCCGGCCTGACGCCAGATCTCAAGTGTCAGTTTCATTACTTGTAGTTCCTTGTCATCAGCGGGATCGAATCGAAGTACAGGGGCTCAGCGTGGCGGACGAACTTCTCCTCACCAGCCGGCTCCCAAGCGGAGACGAAGCACCAGTTCTCGTCATCACGCTCGGCCTCGCCATCCTCAGAGAGGTGGTCTTCACGGTAGTGCGCACCACAGGACTCGTCACGGTCCAGGGCGTCAATGATCATGAGCTCACCCAGGTTGATGTAGTCCGCCACACGGATGGCGTTCTCCAGCGTCTGGTTCATGTCCATTGCGGCACCCGGGATGTTCACGTTTGCCCAGAAGTCACGGCGCAGCTCACGGACAGCCTTGAGGCCCTTCTCCATGAGCTTCACGTTACGGGCAACACCGCACGATTCGTAGAGGATCGCGCCGAGCTGCTCGTGGTAGTAGTCCGGACCGTGCGGCTCATCACCGTTGATGTTCATCAGGCGGTCAATGAGCTCCTGGGAGCGGGTCACAGCTTCGGTGACTTCCTTCGCCTCAAGGTCGAGCAGTGGCTCGTTGAGGTGGCCAGCCAGGTAGTTCGGCACCGTGAACGGGAGGGTGAACCAACCGTCAACGGAAGCGGACAGCAGGGAGTTCGCGCCAAGGCGGTTAGCGCCGTGGTAGGTCCAGGAGCACTCACCGGCAGCGAACAGGCCGTCGATGGAGGTCATCTCGTTAAAGTCCGTCCACAGACCACCCATGGTGAAGTGAACAGTCGGGGCAATGAGCATCGGGGACTCGTACGGGTCCTCGCCCACGGAGTCGAAGTACATCTCGAACAGGTTCGAGTAGCGCTCCTTGATCGTGTCCTTGCCCAGACGCTCAATCGCGTCAGCGAAGTCCAGGTACGCAGCGTTGTGCAGGGCACCAACGCCACGGCCAGCGTTGATCTCCTGGGAGATAGCGCGGGACGCAACGTCACGTGGAACCAGGTTGCCGAAGGCCGGGTAGCGGCGCTCCAAGAAGTAGTCACGATCCTCTTCCGGGATCTCATTCGCCGGACGGTCATCGCCCTGCTGCTTCGGCACCCAAATACGGCCGTCATTACGCAGGGACTCCGACATCAGGGTCGTCTTGGCTTGCCACTTGGCGTTGACCGGAAGACCCGTCGGGTGGAACTGCACGAAAGCCGGAGATGCCAGGTACGCACCGTGCTCGTACGCACGCATGATGGCGGAAGCATTCGAGTTCTTCGCCAGCGTGGTCTTGTGGTACACGTTGCCGTAACCGCCGGTAGCCAGAACCACAGCGTGCGCGGTGAACGGAACCAACTCACCCGTGATCAGGTTACGGGTAACAATGCCCTCGCAGCGCTTCTTGCCGTCCTTCTCGGTGATGATGAACTCAACCAGGTCATTGTGGGTGAAGATCTCCACGTTGCCCAGGTGGATCTGGCGCTGCAGTGCAGACGCCGTGGACAGCTGAAGCTGCTGGCCTGTTTGACCACGGGTGTAGTAGGTACGGGAGACCTGCACACCACCGAAGGAGCGGGTAGCCAGAGCGCCACCGTACTCACGAGCAAACGGAGCACCGATCGCGTTCATGTGGTCGATCACGCGGACCGACTCAACGGCGAGGCGCCAGCAGTCGGACTCGCGGCAGCGGTAGTCACCGCCTTTGACGGTGTCCTTGGTGTGGCGGTACGCACCGTCGTTATCCATCTTCTTACCGCGGGCGGAGTTCACACCACCCTGAGCAGCAATGGAGTGCGCACGGCGCGGCGCATCGTGGTAGGTGAAGTTCTTCACGTTGTAGCCCAGCTCGCCCAGTGCGGCTGCGGCAGCACCACCAGAAAGGCCGGTACCCACAACGATGACCGTGAACTTACGACGGTTCAGCGGGGAGACCAGCTCCATGTGGTCCTTCTGGTAGCTCCACATGTCACGCATCGGGATGCCCTTGGGCTCATTGTTCTCCAGGATGGTGCCCGGAGTTACACCCTTGGCCTTGGACTGCGGGTTAGTGAAGTCCTTCTTGTCGGCGTCAGTAGCCGGGTTAGTTGCAGTAGTCATTGACGTTCCTCCAGCAGTTCCTAAGACACCAATCCGAATGCGATAGCCAGCGGCATCGCAATGTTGGCAATCACAACGATGGCCGGGATCCAGTAAGCCAGGACGACCATGATCGCGTGGCCTCGCTTACCCAGCCAGCCCAGGTCAGACACAGCCAGGTACACACCGTGGGTGATGTGCATGAAGAGCGCGAGCATTGCCACCACATAGAACAGGGTGACCGGCCAGCGAGCAGGATCGAACGTAGCGATCATGTTCGCCTTGATGGAGCCTGCGACGAAGCTGTCGGAGGCCACAACCTCACCAATGGTCAGGTCCAGCAGGTGGAAGATGATGAACAGCAGCAGAATCGCGCCGGTCACCAGCATCCAACGAGCAGCGGTGGACTGCAGGCCGCCCATCAGGTTGGTGCGACGGAACTTACCGCGCGACTGACGGGAACGACCGTGCAGGGCGAATGCGCCCCACACGTGCAGCACCAAGCAGGCAAGCAGCACGATGCGGATGATCCACAGCAGCGACTCACCTGGGAAAATGGGCTGGCCCATCGAGCGCAGGAACTCACCGTACTCGTCGATAGCCGGCTGCGCGCCGTGGTCCGGCATGAAGATCTTGAGGTTACCGACCATGTGGCCGATGACGAACAAGAAGAAGAACAGGCCGGTCACGGCCATGATGAGCTTGAGTGCCCAGGTAGGCACTCCGGGCCGCTCACGCAGCGGCTCCTCAGTGATTTTGCCGTGACGAATTGCGTCACGATCTGCGTTTTTTACAGTCATGGCACCTCCAGTGTCGATTTAACTTTACGGTTTCTTTGAGATTTCTCACGAGTCAAACAGGTTTGCTTCTGGTTATTACCCCCGCTTCTCACCACTTTTTAGGCCATTTGACGCGCATCTCTTCACAGTTACTTTCGGGCGCCCCACGGTCCCCCGACCCAATCCCCCTCATTTACCCCCTTTGCGCTGTCGTTTCTCTCCCACCCGGCAAGCCTGGCAACACTTGCCCCATTGCCCCCACCCATAGCTGTGAGGTTTCCCACTTTCAACCCCTAATTTTGGTCACCCCCACCAGGTTCACCCCGAAGGGTGTCAACCTTTGGTTGGTTAGATGAACCTAAGTGAATATGGCCTGCCAATCGGCATAAAACCGCCTGTTGTTCACGCTTTCATGGCAATGCCCCCGGCTCCATTTCGGAACCGGGGGCACAGTATCAGGCTTTTATTTCACAGCACTATTTCACAGCGACGAACTTCTTGTCACCCATGAAGTCCGCGCGGACAGACAGAACGCCTTGGTCCTTCGTGTCCTTCGGCACTGCGATAGCCATGTTGCCGGTAACGCTGCCACCCTTGTACAGGGTCTTGTACAGTTCCAGATCATCCGGAACCACAGCTACGTGGTCGGTCCAGGAGTAGGTATTCCCGTCCACTCCCACATAGTCCACGTCCGCCATAGCGTGGTCACCATCTGCCTTGTCACCGACATACTCAATAGTCAGATTCAGCATGATGTACTCCATGTCAGCTCCCGGTTCATCATTGAACGGGTTCTCAGACATGACCGTGTTATGCGCGTTCAAGTCAACGGAATTCACCGTGATCACCCAGTCACCGGACTGAATCGGAGTGCCGATCGGCAGCGGATCTTCACGCGTCCCCTTGTGCGAGCTGTTCGGATCCGGCTTGTTATCAGACGACGGCTTTGCCGCTGAAGTGTCCGTAGCAGCCGGAGCCTCCGTACCCTCTGTGGTGCTTGGCGCAGTAGTGGTCGGCTCCGGATCATCAGTGCCGAGTGCCGCCCCGAGAATGCCCAAGGACACGACCGTTCCCACGATGCCACCCAGAACCGAAGCTACAATCGCCGCGATAGCCGGAACCTTCGACTTGGACTGAATAAACAGACCGACGATACCCAGGACAAATGCCACAAACAGCACGACCCAGCCGATGACCTGAATAACCGGAATGCAGGCGAGAATGAAACCGAAGACCGCGAGAATCAGACCAATGATGCCCGCAATATTCGGCTTCTCCCCATCCGCCTGCTGCGTCATACCCGGGTACGGGTTCTGGTAGCCGCCACCACCATATGGGCCCTGCTGGCCGTACTGGCCCTGCTGGCCAGGTTGCCCCTGTGCCCCGTACTGGCCGCCCGCGTACTGCGAGCCGTAACCACCCTGCTGGAAGCCCTGCTGACCAGCCTGCTGTCCGCCCTGTGGCCCACCTTGGAAGCCAGAGTTCTGACCACCTTGCGCATACGCCGACTGCGGTGCACCAAACTCACGGGTCTCATTCACGCCACCCGGCGTAGTCGGGCGACTCTGACCACCCTGGCTACCCTGCGCACCGAAGCTGGAGGCACCGTAACCGGAACCTGACTGCTGTCCGCCGTACTGCTGCCCACCGAACGAGGAACCAGCACCCGCACCGTAGTGGCCGGGCTGGCCTGACTGCGTCGGCTGGCTTGGCTCGCTCGGCTTGCTGGGCTGGCCAGACGAAGCTGGCTTATCGGACTGGCCCGAAGCACTAGCAGAAGCCGACTGGTTGGCCTGGCCGAAGGGGGTTGTGGGGCTCGAGCTGTTCGATGACGGCGTGCTGCCGTACGGGGAACTCGTGTACCCAGAAGAAGTGCTGGCGCTGCTGGTGCTACCAGTGCTGCTAGTGCCATTGGTGCCGCCGGCGCCGGTGGAATACCTCGACGGGGTGTAGCCACTCGTGCCGGACGAGCCGGCTTGAGAGTCATTACCAGTCTTCGGATCCTTGGGATCTACTGGACCCTTCGGATCGTTCGGGCCCGGGGTGGGGCCGCCATTGGGGTTGTTCGTTGACACGTCTTGACCCTTCTTGCTCAGTTCATACGGTAAATAACATCGCTAACTTTACCGTCCACAAAACAGTTTGGCTTAATAGGCGCTTAAAAAACCCCAAACTCTACCTGCGCAGGTGGAGTTTGGGGCCTACCAGCCGTCGATAAGCAAGTGCTTACAGGTTGATCATGTGGCCTTCAACGCCGTGAGCGATCTCCTTGAGCACCTCAGACAGGGTCGGGTGAATGTGCACGTTACGTGCGATTTCACCAGCGGTGAGGTCAAAGCGCTGAGCAAGGTTGACCTCCGGGAGAAGCTCCGAAACATTGGCGCCAACGAGGTGGCAGCCGAGGATCTCGCCGAACTCACCGTCAACAACGAGTTTGCCGAAGCCCTGGGACTCAGCGAGGCCAAGCGCCTTACCGTTCGCGGAGAACGGGAAGGTAGCAACCTTGATCTCCTTGTCCGCGAACTTCTCGCGTGCCTGCTCCTCGGTGTAACCCATGGAAGCGACCTGCGGGTTGCAGAAGGTAGCGCGCGGCATCATCTGATAATCGCCGAGCTCCATCGTCTCTGCATCCGCGATCGTCTCCGCAGCGACGATCCCCATGGCCTCAGCCACGTGAGCGAGCTGCAGCTTCGCGGTGACATCGCCAATGGCGTAGATGCCCTCAACGTTGGTGCGCATGCGCTCGTCCACATCAATTGCACCGCGCTCAGTGAGCTCCACGCCGGTGTTCTCCAGGCCGAAGCCCTCCGTGCGTGGCTGGAAGCCAACAGCAACCATGACACGGTCAACGGTCAGGGTCTCCGTGTCGTCAGAGCCCTTCTTCTGAATATCAACCTCAACCGAGTCACCATTGTCGCGCACAGCCGTGGTGGCATGACCCGTCAAGAGCTTCACGCCGAGCTTCTTGTACGCCTTCGCAATCTCGCGGGAGACATCCTTGTCCTCATTCGGCAGGACACGGTCCATAAACTCAACGACAGTGACGTCCACGCCATAGTTGGACAGCACGTACGCAAACTCCATGCCGATTGCGCCCGCGCCGACGATGACCATCTTCTTCGGGGCCTCCGGGTTGAGGATCTGCTCCTCATAAGACACCACGTTCTCAGACAGCTCAATGCCCGGCAGGGTCTTCACCACAGAACCGGTAGCGATGATGCAGTTATCAAAGGAGATTTCCTTCCCCTTGTCATCGCCCTCAGTGATCTCAATCGTCTTAGCGTCCTTGAAGGAACCCAGACCATGGATCTCCGTGATCTTGTTCTTCTTCATCAGGTAGTGGACGCCACCCACGATCTTCTCGGAGACCTGGCGGGAACGCTTGTGCGCGTCCTCATAATCAAAGGACACCTCACCCTTAATGCCAAAGGTCTTCGCCTCATGGTTGAAGATATGCGCGACCTCAGCGTTCTTAATGAGGGCCTTGGACGGGATGCAGCCCACGTTCAGGCAGACACCGCCCCAATACTGCTTCTCTACGACTGCAACCTTCTTACCCAGTTGAGCCGCACGGATAGCGGCGACGTAGCCACCAGGGCCCGCGCCGAGTACTACAACGTCATAATGTTCATTAGCCACGCCCACTAGGATACGTGCGCTTGCGCCTAAACGCTCGGACAGGTTTACTCAAACCGAATTTTCCGCGCCCAAATAGGGGCCTTTACCTCTGATTCAGAGCCTTCCTGAACGGTTTGGCATGATGTACGAAGTTGCCCCGTCATCCAAGAAGGACCCCCTATGAAGCCCTCCCGCCCCGTGCTGGCCGCTGCCACCGCAGGCGCACTCATCGCAGGCTCATTCGTCGCCAGCGAGTCAGCTCCAGTCTTCGCACCGCTTGTCGACGCGACCGAGGTCACCGCTAACAGCGACGCCGACACGCCCGAAACCCCCGAGGCCAAGGACGAGCAGGAAGTCTCTACTACGGAAGAAGACGCGTCTGATCTCCCGGTGGAGGTTGTGGACGAGGCTGATGTTGCTGAGGCTGATGCTGCTGAAACTCACGTTCCCGAGGAGATTGTCCAAGAGGCCCAGTCCCAGCCGGATCACGCTGCCCAAGCCCCGGCCGCCGCGCAGATGCGTAAGCTAACCACCCCACCACGGACGGCAAGTGGTGGAACCCAAGCGTGGTTTGCCACCACCACAGGCGCGGACTCCCACGTCGAAGCCTGGGAAGTCTGGTCCGAGTCCATGAACCGCTGGATCCCAGTGGCCCTCATTCCGGCCACCGGACCGGATAAGACAACGCGTATCCCCAACGCACCGACGTTGTACATGCTCAATGGCGCCGGTGGCTCTGAACAGAACGCTGACTGGGTCAACGTCGGTAAGGCTCATACCTACTTCCCTGGCAAAGGCGTCAACGTAGTGATCCCCATGGAGGGAGCTTTCTCCTACTACGTGGACTGGCTCGCCGATGGTTCGGAGCTGGCACAGAAGTCCAACTACTTCAAGGGCGCTCAAAAATGGACCACCTTCTTGGGCCGCGAACTGCGCGAGCCGGTGGAGAACTACTTGGGGGCTGACGCCACCAAGCGCGGCGTTGTTGGCATGTCCATGTCCGCCACATCTTCACTCCTCCTGGTAGAGCACTACCCGGGCGAGTACCAGGCCGTTGGTTCTTTCTCCGGCTGCGCCGCCACCTCCACCTCTATACCCTGGGCTTTTGCTTCACTCACCGTGAACCGTGCTGCTAAGAACCCGAATTACGCCTCCATCACCCCGGCAGATATCTGGGGCCCAATGGGCAGCCCATACAACCGGTACAACGATGCTTTGGTGAATGCAGACAAACTCGTGGGTTCTGCACTGTACATCTCCAACGCGTCCGGCCTGGCCGCAGAACAGGACATGTACGGCTACCGCCGCAACGATCGTGGTCAAAGCCCCTCGGATGCCCTTAGTGGTTCCATGACCACCACTATCGAAGGTGGCGTCATCGAGGCAGCAACCAACGCATGCACCCATGACCTACGCGCGAAGCTCAACAGCCTGAATATTCCTGCCCATTACGAGTTCAAGAATGCCGGCACACACTCCTGGCCGGTATGGAAGGACGACATGCGTCGCTCCTGGGAAACCGTGATCGGGCCCGCCCTGCTCGGCGACAAGTTCGTGGCCGACTCGGAGGAACTGCCGGACTCCTCGTCCTGGGATGCTGATAAATCCAGCTGATAGCTCCGCGTTTAAGCCAAGATCGGCCATCCCCGCTGCCTCGTGAAGACGGTGGGGACGGCCGATTTCTATCTGCAGTTATCTGCAGTGAGCTTGTTCTTAGAATTAGAACATGCCCAGAGCCAGTGCGATGCCCGAGGACATAGAGGATGCCCCGTGGACCAGGCCGCCGAGGAACTCGTTGATCGTAAGCTGGATCTGCTCGATGGGATTCATGGTGTCCTTTTCCTTGAGTGTTGGTTCTCGATGCCCCGTGGGCCGAACCGTTTTAAGTTACCTTCACGCGGTTATTCGTGAGGAAACAAAGTGTCGTTACAGCCAATCCCCACAATAACATGATTCACTTGGGTCACTTTAGTAACTTTTATCGCTTGTCGGTCAGGGATCGCACAGTTAAAGTCAAGTGCGATCTTAAAGTATCTCTCGGTAACACCCACCGCCACTCAAGCGAATAATGTGAGTGAACCCGAAGCAGTAAAGGAACACCATGAAGCTTTTCCGCTCCGCCCTCGCCATCGCGGCAGCATCCGCGATTGCTTTTGGCGCCACCGTTACCACCCCAGCGAACGCCGCAACCGTCACCGCCGAGCAGGCAGCCGGTGATGCCGCACTGGGCACCGTGAAAAATTGGAATGCCAACCCGGCACCCAAGGCCATCTCCACCGGCGAGACCGCAGAGTGGGTCAATGAGGTTGACGGCAACAAGGTGCAGGCCTACTGGGTCACTTCCCCGTCCATGGGACGCGACATCCCAGTCGCGGTCATCCCGGCGCGCAATGAAGCTGGCCAGCCGGTGCAGAACGCACCGACGATCTACCTGCTCAACGGTGCCGGTGGCGCGGAGCAGAACAATGACTGGTTGACCTACGCGGACACCCAAAAGTTCTTTGCGGATAAGGGCGTGAACGTGGTCATCCCGATGGAGGGCGCGTTCTCCTACTACACCGACTGGCTGAACACCCCGAAGGCACAGTACTTCCGTGGCCCACAGAAGTGGGAGACGTTCCTGACCAAGGAGCTTCCGGGCCCGATCGAGAAGCAGCTCGGCGCAGATAGCCGCCGCGCCATCGTCGGCTTCTCCATGTCGGGTACCTCCGCACTGGTGCTGCCCACCAAGATCCCGGGCTTCTATGACGCTGCTGCTTCCTTCTCTGGCTGTGCCGCAACGTCCACCTGGGCTCCGTACAACTTCGCTCGCCTGACCGTGAACCGTGGTGCAGGCGCTGCTGGTGCGAATTACCAGAACGTCACCCCGGAGCAGATGTGGGGCCCGATGGGCGGCGACTACAACCGTTGGAATGACGCACTGGTCAACGCCGACAAGCTGCGTGGCACCGCACTGTACGTGTCCACCGCTACTGGCCTTGCCTCTGAGAATGACATGATGGGCACCCTCATAGGCAAGGGCGCAACCCCGGCTGAGGCTTCCGCCGCTGCCATGACCCTGCAGATTGAAGGTGGCGTCATTGAGGCCGCTATCAACTCCTGCAACCATGACCTGCGCGCCAAGCTGGAGAATCTGCAGATCCCGGCGCACTACGAGTTCCGCAACGTGGGCACCCACTCTTGGCCGGACTGGCGCAAGGATCTGGAGAATTCCTGGTGGAAGACCATTAAGCCAGCCTTCAAGATGTAAGAACACTTCCCTACCCCTTGCTAGGCAGCCCAATCCCCTGCTTGCCAGCTTGAGCTGGCTAGCAGGGGCTTTTCGCTGTTTCGAGCACGTGATTAGTGTGGGGGCATGAGCACACAGTTCACCCCTGACCTCAGCATTAAGCCGGAGCTTCTCGACGAAATCACCGGCCCCGCAGCCCTCACCTGGGCCACCACATGGTCGGATGCCACTGAGGAAGCCGTCCGCGCCCAACTCGGCACAGCCGAGCTGGAGCAACGGATGCGTGAGGCCTTAGATACGGAAGACAAAATCCCCTATGTCAGTCGCCGTGGGGAGCACCTGTATAACTTCTGGCGTGACCGGAATCATCCCCGCGGGGTGTGGCGCCGCACCACCACGGAGGAGTATCTCGCTGGTGGGGAGGGGTGGGAGGTGCTGGTGGACGTCGATAAGCTTGCGCATGCTGAAGATGAGGATTGGGTGTGGAAGGGTGCGACCGTGCGCCCACTGCATCATGACCGCGCGCTGCTGCAGCTTTCGCGCGGCGGGGCGGACGCGGTGGTCGTGCGCGAGTTTGATCTGGCGCGCGGCGAGTTCATCGAAGATGGCTTCACACTGCCGGAGGCGAAATCTGATGTGAGCTGGGTGGACCTGGACACGCTGCTCGTGGGCACGGACCTGGGCGCGGATTCGGTGACGGAGTCCGGTTACCCGGTTGAGGTGAGGCGCTGGACACGTGGCACTGAGCTGGCCGACGCACCGATGATTTTCCGCGGCGAGCGCAGCGATGTTGCCGTGGGCGCGCGGATGGACCACACCCCCGGTTTTGAGCGCGTAACCTTCTCGCGCGCGCTGGATTTCTACACGTCGCTGACATTCGTGGGCGATGCGACCGGCCGCATGACGCTTATCGACGCCCCCACCGATTGCACGGTTGTCCCCCACAAACAGTGGCTTTTCCTCGTCCCCCGCACCCCCTTCGCGGGCCTGCCCGCCGGCGCGCTCGGCGTCATCGAACTCGACGCGTTCCTCGCTGGCGACAGGGACATCCGCACGCTTATCAGCGACTCCCCCATCGACGACCTCTCCATCACCTCCACCCACCTCCTGGTGACCACCCTGGACAATGTGGTGACGCGTATTTCCCGCTTTGAGCTGGGCACTTGGGAGCGCTCTGAGGTGGAGCTGCCGGATGCTGCCACCGCGTCCGTCGTGGCCACCAGCCCACTGGACCCAATTCATGGTGAGGAAGTGTGGATCAACGTGTCCAACTTCACCACCCCCTCAACACTGCTTCGCGACGGTGCGGTGGTGCGCCAAGCCCCAGCCCAGTTCGACGCTTCGGGGCTGGAAACCCGCCAGCACTGGGCAACCTCAGCCGATGGGACGAAGATCCCCTACTTCATCACCGGTGATTTCAGACGTGGGCCGCGCCCCACCCTTGTCGGCGGCTACGGCGGATTCGAGGTCTCACTGACCCCGGGCTACTCCGCCATCCGCGGCATGGCCTGGCTGGAACAAGGCAATTTCTTCGTGCAGCCCAACCTACGCGGTGGTGGAGAATTCGGCCCAGAATGGCACTCCCAAGTAGTGAAAACCAACCGGCACAAAGTGTGGGAAGACCACCGCGCCGTCCTCGAAGACGTGGTGGCTAGGGGTTACAGCACCCCTTCGATGCTGGCCATTCGCGGCGGCTCCAACGGTGGCCTACTCACCTCCGGCGCACTGGTCCAATACCCGGAGCTCTTCGGCGCCGCCGTCATCCAAGTCCCGCTCACGGACATGCTGCGCTACCACACGCTGTCCGCCGGCGCGTCCTGGATGGCCGAGTACGGTGACCCAGACATCCCCCTGGAGCGGGCAGCAATTGAGACATGGTCGCCCTTACAGAATATTGCCTCCAACGTCCCATACCCGCCGGCGCTAGTGACCACCTCCACTCGCGATGACCGCGTTCACCCAGCCCACGCACGCACCTTCGCCCTTGCACTGGCCAAGGCCGGGCAACCGGTGGACTACTTTGAAAACACTGCCGGCGGTCATGCCGGTGCCGCGGATAACCAACAGGTCGCACGGGTAGAAACACTCATCTATCAATGGATCAATAAAAAGTTGGAAGAAAGGTAAACTTTTCGGGAACTTTCCGGATTCTTAACGCGACTAATCCAACACATCGTTCCACCGACAGAAGGACCACTACGATGCTGAACTCAAAGAAGACCATTGCTCTGGCCGCTGCACTCTGCGCCGGCTCTCTCGGCTTGGCCGCCTGCTCTGACAACGGCGACTCAACTGACACCTCTACAACCACCTCCGCCGTGGAAAGCACCACAGCTGTTGAGGCTGACAACAGCGCAGCAGCTATCCAGCTGGTCGACGGCTACTGTCGCGCCAAGGCAGCTGTGGAAGACACTGATGCACATGAGCACATGACCGAGAAGGACATGAAGCACGCCGACATGACTGCTTGCTTCGGCCAGTTCAAGAACATGTCCGACAAAGACATCAACGTGGTTTCCTTCTCCTCCCCGACCCTCGAGGGCGCAAGCACCGAACTCCACGAGACTGTGGACGGCATGATGCGCGAAAAGGAAGGCGGCTTCACCATCCCGGCCGGCGGCACCTACGACCTAGTCCCGGGTGGGGACCATCTGATGATCATGAACTACCCTGACGCCATCCCGGCCGGTGATAGCCTGACCGTCGAGCTCAAGCTGGATGATGGTTCCACCATCACCACCGAAATCCCGGTGCGTGAACAGCCTTCCGGTGAAGAAAACTACGCAGGGGACATGGACAACATGGAACACATGGACCACGGCGACCACGCCGGCCACTAAAGCCCGAAAGGAGCAGCGCCACCCGCCATGACTGAACAGCACCATCCAGAGAACGCGAAACAGCAGCCAACCGAAGCAACCCGCCGCCAATTCTTACGTGGCGCAGGTACTGCCGGTGCGGCAGGTGTCGCTGGACTCACGGTGATGGGGTTGGGCGGGTGCGCTGAAGGCTCCCCTTCAAGCGAGACATGGCCGGGCCAAGGTGCAAACGAATCCGGCGATAATGACTTTCTTGCGGAAGCCCGGGTTCCTTTCGATGGCCCCCACCAAGCGGGTATTTCCACGCCCGAGCAGGCCTTCATCAAACTCATCGCGTTCAATCTCAAGGACAGCAAAACCAACCGCGACGACGTGATCCGGCTGATGCGCCTTTGGACCGATGATGCACGCCGCATGTGCAGTGGTGTAGCCGGGCTCGCCGACTTGGAGCCCGAAAATCTCGAATCAACTGCGAACCTAACCATCACGGTTGGTTACGGGCGTAGCCTGCTGGACAAAATCGGTCTCAGCGATAAAGCGCCGGACTGGCTCGATGATCTGCCTGAGTATTCCCGCGATGAGCTCGTAGACACCTGGAGTGGCGGTGATATCTGCCTCCAGATTTGTTCCGATGACCGCTTCACCCTGTCCCACGCTGCCCGGTTCATGACCAAGACGGCACGCACCTACGTTGACGCCGCATGGGTCCAGGATGGCTTCCTGCATGCCCGTGGCTCCATCGAGCCGGGCACCACGCCACGCAACCTTTTCGGTCAGCTCGACGGCACCGCCAACCCAGCCCTGGACGAGCTGGACGATATCGTGTGGATCAATGAAGGCCCCGAGTGGCTCCACGGTGGCACCGCCATGGTGATTCGGCGCGTAGCCATGCTGATGGATGAATGGGACATTCTTGACCGCGCATCCCGTGAAGTGGCCATGGGCAGAACAATCGATACCGGCGCCCCACTGACTGGCACCGACGAATTCGATCAACCCGATTTTGATGCGCTCGATGAATACGGCCTGCCCGTCATCGACCCGAATTCCCACATGGCGCGCGCTTTTTCCACCGACCGTTCCGAGCGGATTTACCGCCGGCCCTACAACTACGACATGCCACCGGGCCCAGACACACGCGGTACTTCCAACGCCGGCCAGATCTTCATCTGCTTCCAAAAGAACCCGCTGAAACAGTTCGACCCCATCCAAAAACGCCTCGACGAAGCGGATCGCCTCAACGAGTGGATCACCCACATCGGTTCCGCTGTGTTCGCGGTGCCACGCGGCACGAAAGAGGACGAGTACTGGGGCCAGGATCTGTTTGAGGTCTAGCTAAGACTCTGCCGGGTGAAGGATGTGCGCCTTCCCGCGGAGGCCACCGACAACCAGATTGCGATGACCTGCGCTTTTACAAAAACTGGCGCGCGTCCGGATGCTAAATCTTTCACCCTCTCAAAGTTTAAGGGAACCGAAGCGGGGTCAGCGGCGGTCTAAGTAGGTATGAGCAACGTTCAGAAAAACCTACCGAACAACCTACGGACCTACCGCGAACTACACGATTCCATGGATGTGACCCCCTCTGTGCCGGGTGGCCTCTTCCGTGGTGGTCCTGGAACCCAAGTCACTGAGAACATCTACACGTCACTACCCACAAACCTCGCGCGCCCCCTCTATCCCGCACCGGCTGCGGCGCGTGCAATAGCCATGGCGATGGAACACCCCGGCCACATCATTGCGGGGATGAGTGCGTTGGCTGTTTTCGGGATGCCCTACTTTGCTGATCACTGCCACACCACACTGTTCGGCCCCGTAAAACGGAACAAACCGCCAACCCAGTTCAGCCCCCTCGTTCAAAGGCCAACCAGCTTGGAACACTGGTATGTCTACTTCGAGGGAGTGCCCCTCAAAATTTCACCACCGTCCATTGCCGTTATTTCTGCTTTGAACATGATCCGGGCAAACGTTCACCGGTGGGCAGCCTCGCATATTGATGGAATTACGCACCAGGAAATGCAGTCCATCCAGCTCATTGACGCTGCACGTCGGTTCCTAGCTATTAGTCCTGAGGACATTTTCACCGCTGGAAAGGACAGAGTGAACAAGCACTGGCTCCAAAAAGTTGCGGGGTTCTCTACAGCCAAAGCGGACTCACCCAAAGAAACTGAGATGCGCCTATTGGCCCACGCATTGTGCAAAAAACTTGGCTTGATGGTTGTTGAGCAGCACCCACTGTGGGCTGCCGGTTCTCTGGTCACTGTGTTTGATCTGGCGATTCCGGAATTGAAAGTGGCCATCATGTACGACGGCGAACACCACCTGAAACGGGAACAGCGTGATTGGGATTCGCTGGTCAATGTTGAAGCCGCATTGCAGGGTTGGACTGTCATCCGAGTGACTGCCGGTACGCTCCCACGTTTGCCTGAGTTCCTGACACGGGCGGCGCAGGCGGCCTAATCAGGCTGGGTGAAGGATTTAGTGCCGCGCGAAGCGCCACCCCAACACCAGTTTCCATCAGTGCAGGTCAGGCCACTGCGATCCCTGGCCACATCTCGGCCGGATGCAAAATCTTTCACCGCCCGAACGGAGCCAGCCCGAACCGAGCCAGCCCAAACGGGGCCAGCTAGCATGAGTGCCATGACTATGCTCGTCACCGGTGGTGCCGGTTTCATTGGCTCGAACTTTGTGCACATGGTGGCGCAGCGCTATCCGGATACTCGCGTCATTGTTCTGGATGCGCTGACCTACGCCGGTAACGCGGAAAACCTCAAAGGTGCAGGCAACCAGGTCGAGCTGATCAAGGGCTCTGTTGCGGACCCCGTACTGGTGGATGAGCTGTGCCAGCGGGTAGACACGATCGTGCATTTTGCAGCGGAGTCCCATAATGACAATTCGTTGCGCGATCCGTCCCCCTTCCTAAAAACAAATGTGGTGGGCACATTCACACTGCTGGAAGCGGCACGAAAATATGACAAGCGCTTCCACCACATTTCCACAGATGAGGTTTTTGGGGATCTGGCCATCGATGATCCGGCTAAGTTCACAGAAACGACGGCGTACAACCCGTCCTCGCCCTACTCGGCGACAAAAGCGGGGTCAGATCACCTGGTCAGAGCATGGGTGCGCAGCTTTGGGGTGCGGGCGACGATTTCGAACTGCTCCAACAATTACGGCCCTTACCAGCACATTGAGAAGTTCATCCCGCGGCAAATCACCAATCTGCTCACTGGTCGCCCGGCTAAGTTGTATGGCACCGGCGAGCAGGTGCGCGATTGGATCCACGTGGATGACCACAATGATGCTGTTCTGGCCATCTTGGAGCGCGGCCGCATCGGCGAGACCTACAACATCGGCGCCAACGGCGAGCACTCAAACAAGGACGTCATCGAGCTCATCTGCGAATTAATGGGAGGCACCTACGAGCATGTCGCGGATCGCCCGGGGCATGATCAGCGCTACGCGATGGACGCCACCAAACTCACTGAGGAACTCGGCTGGAAACCCCGCTACACGGATCTGCGCGAGGGGCTCGAGCAGACGATTGCCTGGTATCGCGAGAACGAGGCCTGGTGGCGCGACGCAAAAGATGCTGTTGAGCAGGGCTACGCCGCGCACGGCCAGTAGGCCACGGACAACAAGCCATGGCCTACTAGCCCCTTAGTCCAAATGCCTCTCATCCGGCCCGTTGTACGCGGCGAGCGGGCGGATGATGGTGTTGTTCTCAAACTGCTCAATGATGTGGGCGGTCCACCCGGTGATGCGCGCCATGACGAAGAGCGGGGTGAAGAACTCGATGTCGAATCCGAGGATGTAGTACGCCGGCCCCGCTGGGAAGTCCAGGTTGGGCATGATGTTGATTGACGTGTTCTCGTACATGGTTTTGGCCATGATGTCGTACATCTCTACCCACTTGTCGGCGTTCTTCTCTGGGTGTTCGGAGGCGAGTTTCTTGAACGCGGCTTCCATGGTGGGCACGCGGGAGTCGCCCTTTTTGTACACGCGGTGACCGAAGCCCATGACGAGCTCTTTGTTCTTGAGCTTGTTCAGGGTCCACTCTTCGGTCTTGGCCGGGTCGTCGATTTCAACGAAGTTGTGCATGACAAACTCGTTGGCGCCACCGTGCAGTGGCCCCTTGAGCGCGCCGATCGCGCCGGTGACGGCAGACCAGGTGTCGGACTGGGTGGATGTGATCACACGCGCGGTGAATGTGGACGCGTTGAAGGAGTGCTCCGCGTACAGGATCATGGATTTCTCAAAGGCTTCCACGTCAGACGGGATGGTGGCGGGTGAGCCTTCACCGTCGCCGAAGACCATCCACAGGAAGTTCTCCGCGTAGCCGCGGTTCACGTCGGGCTCGATGTAGCCCTCCCCGCGTCGGCGGCGAATGTCCAGCGCAATGATGGTGGGCAGTTTGGTCAGCAGGGTCAGCGCGATGTCGCGGATGTGGTCAGAATTCGGGGTGAATTTCTCCGGGTCGCGCGTGCCCAGGAAGGACACGGCGGTGCGCAGCACGTCCATCGGGTGGCAGTCCTTCGGCATCGCCTCGATGACGCCAATGAGCTCTTCATCAAGACCACGGCGCGCGCGGGCAACGCGGTAGAACTCGTTGAGTTCGTCTTCGTTGGGCAGCTCGCCGTTCCACAGGAGCATGGCTACTTCTTCGAAGCTGGCGCCCTCGGCAAGCTCATGCACGGGGTAGCCGCGGTAGAGCAGCGAGTTGGTGTCAGGGTTGACTTTGGAAATCTGGGTGTAGTCAGCGACAACACCGTAGAGGCCTTTGCGGATGTCGGGTTGCTCAGTCATGTTCAGCTCCTTAGTCGGGTTAGAAGATGCCCTCAGGCGTTGCCGGGGCTGTGGCGAGCGCGTCCTGCGTGAGACGCACGTTGAGTTCGCTCAAATCAGTGAGGTTTTCCAGATTTTCAGCGGCCGCGAGGAAGCGGTCTTGCTCTTGCTTATCGACGAGCCCCTCCGCCAACGTCCTAAACTTCCGGATGTAATCCGGGCGGGTGAAGGGGCGGGCGCCGTCCGGGTGCGCGTCCGCAAGCGCGAGCTCATCTTCGATGACCTCGCCGTCGGTGAAGGTGATCACGGCGCGGGCACCGAAGGCCTTCTCGGCGGGATCGGTGGAGTGATAGCGGCGTGTCCACTCGGGGTCTTCGACGGTAGAGATCTTGTGCCAGAGTTCCACCGTCTCCGGACGGCCAGCACGCTCCGGCGAGTAACTCTCCACATGGTGCCATGTGCCGTCTTCCAGGGCCACGGCGAAGATGTACATGATCGAGTGGTCCAGCGTTTCGCGCGACGCGGTGGGGTCCATCTTCTGCGGATCATTCGCACCGGTGCCGATCACGTAGTGGGTGTGGTGCGAAGTGTGCAGCACGATGGAGGCAATATCCGTCGTAGAACGTCCCGCGTCAATAAGCGTCTGGTGCATGCGACGCGCAAGGTCGATCGGGGCCTGGGACTGGTATTCCGCGGAGTGCTCCTTGGTGTAGGTGTCCAGGATGGCGCGTTTGGGTTCGCCCGGCGCGGGCAGCGGGACCGTGTACGTGCGGTCCGGGCTGTGCAGCATCCACGCGATGACGCCGTCTTCCCCTTCCCAGATCGGGGCGGGTGCGCCTTCGCCGCGCATGCACCTATCGACGGCCTCGATGGCCATCTTCCCCGCGAACGCTGGCGCATAGGCCTTCCACGAGGAAATGAGGCCCTTACGGGACTGGCGGGTCGCGGTGGTGGTGTGCAGCGCCTGGCCGACTGACTGATAGATCGTGTCCACATCCAGATCAAGCATCGTGCCCAGGCCGGCGGCCACGCTGGGGCCGAGGTGCGCCACGTGGTCGATCTTGAACTCATGCAGGCAAATGCCCTTGACCAGGTTCACTTGGATCTCATACCCGGTGGCAATGCCACGGATGAGCGCCTTACCATCCAGCCCCTTGTGCTGCGCCACGGCGAGCAACGGCGGAATGTTGTCGCCCGGGTGGGAGTAATCCGCGGCGAGGAACGTGTCATGGAAGTCCAGCTCACGCACCGCGGTGCCGTTAGCCAGGGCAGCCCATTCGGCGGAGTAGCGGCCATCAATGCCAAAGACGGTGGCGCCCTGCTTGTCCACCGGGTGGGCTTGCGCCATCACGCGGGCAGAGGTCACCGGGCGGCGCACCACCGATGCCACGGCCACCGCCGCATTGTCGATGATGCGGTTGATGATCATCTCCGTCGTCTCGGCCGGCACCTCCACGGGATCAGCCGCTACCTGGGCAACCTTGTACGCGAGGTGTTCTTCATACGGGAAATCTTCTGCGGAACGGTGCGTGCGCACCTGGTGGTTGATCATGCGTGGTCAGCCTCCTCAAAGGGTCTCCAAAGTGGATGCTGGTTAGTATTGCAAAACTAGCTATCTGGCGTGTGCGATTCAGTGAATATTCAGGGGATTAAGATGGCGGGCATGACTGACACGAACACGGGCATCGATGGGCTTGTTATCAGAAAACTGCAGGTCCACGGCGATAACCGCGGCTGGTTCAAGGAGAACTGGGCCGGTCAGCCACCGATGCGCGTGGAGCAGAACAACGTGAGCTTCAACGCCTCGCGCGGGGCGACCCGTGGCATGCACGCGGAGCCGTGGGACAAGTACGTGTCGGTGGCCACGGGTCGCGTGTTTGGTGCGTGGGTGGACCTGCGGGAGGACTCCCCTACCTTCGGTGCGAAATTCGGCTGCGAGATCGGCCCCGATACCGCCGTGTTCGTGCCACGCGGGGTGGCCAATGGCTTCCAGGCGCTCGAGGATGGCACGACGTACATCTACCTGTGCAATGCGCGCTGGAGCCCAGATGCGCAGTACGCATTCTGTTCCTATCGGGAGATCGAGTGGCCACTGGAGCCCACCGAGGTATCGGAGAAAGACCTGGCCCACCCACCACTGAGCGAAGCACAGCGCGTGGCACCGCGCCGCACGCTGGTGACGGGTGCGAATGGGCAGCTCGGCAGGGCTTTGCAGCAAGTTTTGCCTGGCGCCGACTTCTGCACCCGCGAGGACTTTGACCTCACCGCACCCGTGGAAGATCTGCTGGCGGCGCGGGACTGGACGCAGTACTCCACCATCATCAACGCCGCTGCCTTCAACGACGTGAACAGCGCCGAAACCGCAGAAGGCCGAACAGCCGCATGGGAGGTCAACGCGCTCGGCCCGGCGAAGCTGGCTCAGATCGCTGCGCGCTATGACCTGACATTGGTACACGTCTCCTCGGACTACGTCTTCGACGGCACCGTAAAAGAGCACACGGAGGAAGAGGTGCCGAGTCCGTTGTCGGTGTATGGGGCGTCGAAAAGCGCGGGTGAGGCGGCGGCTGCTGTGTGCCCGCGCCATTACGTCGTGCGCACGGCCTGGGTCTTCGGTGACGGAGCGAATTTCATGGCCACGATGGCACGGCTGGCCGCCAATGGCACAACGGTCAAGGTGGTCAGCGATCAACGCGGGCGGCCAACGTGGGCGGAGGACCTAGCCAAGGGCATCGTGCACCTGTTAGATGTGAACGCGGAGTATGGCATCTACAACATCACCTCCGGCGGGGATCCAGCATCGCGGAATGAGATCGCCATGGCCACCTTCATCGCCACCGGCTCCGACCCAACGGGCGTGACCCCGGTGACCACCGCGCAGTACCAGGAGCTCAACGGCCCAGAAGCTGCCCGCCCGGCGGAATCAACGCTGGCGTTGGACAAGATTGAGGCTACCGGGTTCACACCGACGAATTGGCGCGTGGCACTCGCCTTGTATCTGGGCTAGCTAGACTTCCAAACATGAAGGGCATCATTCTCGCCGGCGGTTCCGGCACACGGCTGTACCCGATTACAAAGGGCATCTCGAAACAGCTGATGCCTATTTATGACAAGCCAATGATCTACTACCCGCTGTCCACGCTGATCAGCGCGGGTATCCGGGAGATCCTGGTGATCACCACGCCGGAGGACCGTGAGGCTTTTGAGCGTTTGCTTGGTGATGGCTCCGCGTGGGGCCTCATGATCGACTACGCGGTGCAGCCCTCCCCCGATGGCCTGGCACAAGCCTTCCTCATCGGGAAAGACTTCATCGGGGATGATTCGGTGGCCCTCGTCCTTGGGGACAACATCTTCGACGGCACGGAACTCACCCGCCTCATGAATGAGGCGACGGCCCCTGACGGCGGCGCGATTTTCGCCTACGAGGTGAGCGACCCGGAACGCTACGGCGTGGTTAGCTTCGATGACAGCGGCACGGCCACCGCCATTGAAGAAAAACCCGAGCATCCCCAGTCCAACTTCGCCGTGGTCGGACTGTATTTCTACGACAATGACGTGGTGGAGATAGCCGCATCCATCGAGCCCAGCGAGCGCGGGGAGCTGGAAATCACCAGCGTCAACGATGCCTACCTGAAGCAAGGCAAGCTCAAGGTTCATCGCCTGCACCGCGGGGATGTGTGGCTGGATACAGGCACGATCGATTCCATGAGCGAGGCCAGCGCCTACGTCGAGGTGTTGCAAAAGCGCACGGGCACGGTCATCGGATCGCCCGAGGTTGCCGCGTATCACCAAGGTTTCATCGATGCGGAGACGCTAGAGGAGCTTGCCGCACCCATGCTGAAGTCGGGCTACGGGCAGTATCTACTCGATGCCGCCCGCGAGTAAGAATTGCGGTATCGTGCGGTCGCACGCTTATCCGCGAATCACCCCTCAACCGGAGACCCCATGACCAACAACACCCCAAAGACCAAGATTCCGCCCTTGATGTGGGCTTTCACCATTGTTTTCGCCCTGGCTTCCGCCGTAGGCGGCTACGTCATCGGTGAGCGCGATGGGCAGCAGAACGCCCTGAACCAGATGGCGGAGCAGGTCGGTGGCGTTGGTCCGGACGGTGCGGTGGTTGAAGGAACCAGCGCCGGTATTCCTGATGGCGCCACCCCGGGTACCGATTTCAGCCCGGTGAAGGCCAATTCCAATGGCTTCTTCGACGCCACCATCCACGGGCCGAGCGCCCCCATCACCTCCCAGGATGAGATTGATAACGCTGCTCGCCGCGACCCCAAGGACCCGATGGCGGTTGGTGCTTTGGACGCACCCGTCGTTATCGCTGAATTCAGCGATTGGGAGTGCCCGTTCTGCATTCGCCACGCCACCACCGTGGAACCGGAACTGATCAAGGAATACGTGGACGAAGGGTACGTGCGCATCGAGTGGAATGACCTGGCTGTCCAGGGCCCTGCATCCATCGCTGCTGCCAAGGCTGGTCGCGCGGCTGCTGAGCAGGGCCGTTTCGCCGCCTACAAGGATGCCTACATGGCTGCCGCGGCTGAGAAGGGTGGTCACCCGGGCTTTGAACTCGAGGACTTCATCGGTTTTGCCAGGAAGGCTGAAGTCCCTGACATCGATAAGTTCATCGCCGATGCCCAAAGCGATAAGTACGACGACGCGATCGATGAGGCCCGCAACTACGCACAAGGCCTGGGTATCACGGGGACGCCCGGGTTTATCATCGGTAAGAAATTCCTTGCCGGTGCGATGCCTATCGACGATTTCCGCTCCGCCATCAACACCCAACTCGCCGCCAACTAACCGGGCTGAGTGTGATCCACACCTCACCCCGCACCCCGGTATAGTTAGCTCCGTTTGATCCATGATTACCAACACTCAGACGGAGCTTTTTCATGCCCCACTACACTGCACGCCAGCTGAAAAACTTCATGAGCTTCTGGCCTCCCTTCTTGGGCGCCGGCGTGAAAGTCAAGGAATTCGCCGATGATGGCACCCGCGTCGTGGTCACGCACAAGGCAAACATCCTGACCAAGAACGCCATGGGCGTGGCCTTCGGCGGCACCATGTCCGCCATGACGGACCCCTTCTTCATGCTTGCCTCCATGCACCGCCTGGGCAAGGAGTACCGCATCTGGGATACCGCCGGCGAGATCAAGTACGTCAAGCCGGGCCGCGGCAAGATCACCGCTGACATGCGCATCCCGGAGGAAACCTACGCGCTGATCAAGGAAAAGACCGCGAACGGCGATAAGTACCTCCACTGGTTCGACGTGGACATCGTCGATGAGGAAGGCGATGTCGTCGCACACGTGCGCCGCCAGGTCTACTACCGCCGCAAGCAGCAGTAGATCGGGTGGCTCCCCGCGATCAGATTTTGAAAACGCTACAGGATTTCACTAAACGCGCAGGACGTGCAACCGACTTTTGAAAGTTGAGAACAGGTGACCGCGCTTGGACGACGAAACCCCAGCCGAAACAGTTTTCGTGCTGGGGTTTTGGTGGAGCCGCCTGCGAGAATCGAACTCGCGACCTTTTCATTACGAGTGAAACGCTCTGCCGACTGAGCTAAGGCGGCGCGGAAAGCACAGCGTGCAATCCGATGGCTTAGCTTAGTGGAGAAAGATCCCCGAGCAAAAATCGCCGGTCAGCTCACACCACAAGCGAGCCGGATGCGGCCCAACATTCCGTTGAAGGCAATGACCGGCAGCACGGACTGATCCAGGCGTTCGCGGCATTCGACGATGGCATCGAGGCATTCGGTCAGCCCGGCCACATCAACGCGCTCGGCTATCTCACGCGAGAGTCCCTCAAAGTCTGGGTGAACGAGCTCGACCCCGCTACCGCTGCGGATCACAATGGCATCGCGGTAAATCCCCGCCACATCTACCAAGGTGAGGTCCAGCACGTCGCGCAAACGACGCGTACCGCGGGCCTTCTGCGCTGCTTCCAGCTCCTTGATCGAGGACGCTGTCCCCCGCAGTGCCCGCGCAGCACCCTTTCCCTTCGCGCCCATGCCGAGGGCATTTTCCAGTTTGTCGCGCTCCTCCTGGTCCGCGTCCGCGTAGGCATCCTTCGCCGCGGCATCCGCCGACTTCACCAACGCGGCCACCGCCTTGAACGCCTGGTCGCCGTGGAAGACCAGCTCCGCTAGGTTGATCGCGATGCCCCTGCGCAGTTGCGCCTCCTCCGAGCGCACCAGTCGACGCGCCCGCCCCACATGATGCAGCGACGTCACCGCAGCAAGCCGGGCGACCTGTTCCGAGGCTCCTTCCTCCTCCATCAGCAAGCGCACAATTTCGCTTGTCGACGGAGCCGGCACATACAAATGCCTACACCGCGAACGCAACGTCGTGGAGAAGTCCTCCGGATCCGTCGACGGTGCACACATGATGATCACCGTGGATGCCGGTGGTTCCTCCACCGTTTTCAGGAACGCGTCGGCTGCTTCGAAGGAGAACCGGTCGGCGTCGTCGATGATGATGATGCGGTACGGGGAAATCGTCGGCAAGCGAGAAGCTTGAGCGATGATCTCGCGCACCGTCTTGACTTTGATGACGAGCTCTTGTGGCACAACATGCACAACATCCGTGTGCGCACCGGCGAAAACATCCCGACAACTCTGGCAGCGCCCGCACCCGAGCTCCTCCGGATCGGTGCACACGAGCGCCGCCGCGAACGCCAACGCCGACGTCGAACGCCCCGCACCCGGCGGACCGGTGAACAACCACGAATGCGTCATCGCATGTGCCGGCGCCCCCTCCACCCCACGCGCAGCGGCTGCGGCGGCGAGGATCACCGAACGCACCGACGGAATATCGGCAAGACGCTCAGCCACAGAACGCGAGGCAGGAAGATTCGGCGCAGTCACGTCACCCACCCTACAACCGCGGGGCGACAAGCAACGTAGAGTAGATGATCGTGGAACGGATGTGGCGCGGTATTCGGTGGATCATGGGCACCCCATGGCCCTTGTACGCCTCCGTGCTGCTGTTCACCAACGTTGTCAGCGCGATGGCCATCATGGCCTTTGTCCGCTACCTCATCCCCATGCCTGGGGCGAAAGAACTCGGCGCGGTCGCGTCCGGTTTCGCTCCCCTGGGCATCGTGTACTTGATCCTTGCCGTGGTTGTGGGCGGGATCGTGTCCTACACGCTCTTCCGGCCCGTGCTGCACTTCGGGCGGCGGCCCGACCGGTACGACGCCGCTGCTGTACGCACCCTCGTATTGCGCATCCCCGTGCTACAAACGCTGGTCGTGGGGGTGATTTGGCTCGTTGGCATTATCATCGCCACCGCCGCCACCGCCCGACATGACGCCCAACTCGCCTTTGTGGTGGCCATCTCCACCATCATGGCTGGACTGCTCACCTGCGTGCTCACCTTCGTCCAAGCCGAACGACTCGTGCGGCCCATCGCCGCCAAAACCCTGTCCAACCGCGCCGAAGACACCATGCTCGAGCCGCCCATCAAACAGCGGCTCTACCTGGTCTGGTTCATGACATCCGGGGTGCCCCTCCTTGGCATCCTCTTCCTGCTCGCCGCCCAGCGCTACGGCTTCTTCCAAGACACCCCCGGCGAGCTCATGCCGTCCGTCTCCGCCATTGCCATCACCGCCATCATCACCGGCATGGCCGGCACCATGTTTGCCACCATGAGTGTGGTTGACCCCATCAAGGAACTCCAGCACGCCATCAACCAGGTGCGCAGCGGCGATACCTCCGCGCAAGTAGACATTTACGACGGCTCTGAGCTCGGTGTCCTCCAAGCCGGCTTCAACGAAATGATGCGCGGCCTCAACGAAAGGGAACGCGTCCGCGACATCTTCGGCCAATACGTTGGCTCCGAAGTTGCCCAGAAGGCGCTGGAGGAAAAACCGGAACTCGGTGGTGAGGCACGCCAAGTCGCCGTCGTGTTTGTTGACGTCATCGGCTCCACCAAACTCGCCGTGGACCGCACCCCTGAGGAAGTGGTGGAGGCCCTCAACGGCTTCTTCGAAATCGTCGTCGACGTGGTGCACCGCAACAAGGGCGTGATCAACAAATTCGAAGGTGACGCAGCACTGGCCATCTTCGGCGCCCCGGTTAACCTGCCAGACTTCGTCTCCTACGCGCTCAAGGCCGCCCGTGAACTACGCCAGGAGCTGCGCGGACTTGAGCTTGACGCCGGCATTGGTGTCGCCGCTGGCCACGTTGTTGCTGGCCACATTGGTGGCCAAGACCGCTTCGAATACACCGTCATCGGCGACGCCGTGAACACCGCCGCCCGCCTCACCGAGCTGGCCAAAACCACTCCAGGCCGAGTGCTCACCAACACCTCAACGCTCACCGAAGCGAACGAAATCGAGCACGCCCGCTGGACCCGCATGAAATCCATCGAGCTCCGCGGCCGCAACAAGATGACCCAACTCGCCCGCCCCGTGCGCCCGACGTTGGCGGAGCGTCACTAGGGAGACTGAACTATCGGTGCCTGTGTGTAAAACTTTACATTGCACCGGTAACTATCCAGCACTAGAAATCCCTGACCAGCGGGTTTAAATTTGCCCGAAAGGCCGGTTGTAAATTTTTACACAACCGACCCTCCGAAGACCCGGGTTAAGCCCTACTTCCGGCGGGAACCCGCCTTGATCACACGTTTGGTGGTCTGCGGGGGCTTCTTCGTGGTCTTCTTGGCTGTCTTCTTCGCAGCCTTCTTGGCGGTGCGCTTGGTTGTCTTTTTGGCCTTCTTGGCGGTCTTCTTTGCACGGCCGGTGCCACTGGTGCCACCGGCCTCAGCATCCTGGGCCTCGCGGGCGCGGCGGGCAGACAGAAGCTCGTTGGCGCGGGCGTCCGTCATGGTTTCGGGGGTGTCGCCGCGCTGGAGGGAGGCGTTGGTGGTGCCGTCGGTGACGTAGGGGCCGAAGCGGCCGTCTTTGACGGTCATGGGTTTGCCGGAGACGTCGTTATCACCAAGCACCTTGAGCGGGGGCTGGGCGGCGGCACGCCCGCGACGCTTGGGTTCGGCGTAGATGCGGCGGGCCTCGTCCAGGGTGATGGAGAAGATCTGCTCTTCATTGGCTAGGGAGCGGGAGTCGCTGCCCTTCTTCAGGTACGGGCCATAGCGGCCGTTCTGAGCAGTGATCACTTCACCATCGGACGGGTCCACACCGACTTCGCGCGGCAAGGACAGCAGCTGCAGTGCCTCTTCCAGGGTGACCGTGGATGGTTCCATGGTGGAGAAGAGGGAGGCGGTGGCGGGTTTGAGGTGCTCGTCGATAAGCTGCTCGACTCGCTTTTCTTTTTGCGCGGTCGCGGTTTTGGTTTCCCAGTTCTTGGCGCGCTTGCCCTCGGCGGCGCGCTGGGCGTCCTCTTCGGCGCGCTCAGCAGCGACGATCTCAAGCGCACGGGCCTCGGCGGTGGCGCGCTCATCGTCGCGGACAAGCTCGGTGACGTACGGCCCGTAGCGGCCCTCCTTGGCCACGACCATACGGCCGTTGGCGGGGTTGGTGCCCAGCTCACGGCCCGTGGGTGGGGTGGCAAAGAGCTTCTCTGCCATAGCCGGGGTGACCTCATCCGGGGTGGTGGATTCGGGCAGGTTGGCGCGCTGGTACTCAGGCTCGCCGTCCGCATTGACGCCGATCTGGCGCTCCAGGTAGGGGCCGTAGCGTCCGACGCGGACGTGGACGGGGCGGCCTTCGTCGTCAACGTAAAGCTCGAGTGAGTTGACCTGGCGGGCGTCGATGGATTCGAGGTTGGTCTCGATGATGGACTTCAGGCCGCCGCGGCGCGCGATGGCTTCGGCAGTGGAATCGTCCGCATCAGCGTCGCCGAAGTAGAAGCCGGTGAGCCACTCGGTGCGGTCCTCGGTGCCGCGAGCGATCTCGTCGAGTTCGTCTTCCATGGAGGAGGTGAACTCGTAGTCCACCAGCGCATCGAAATTCTGCTCCATGAGCCCGACCACGGAGAACGCAACCCAGGTGGGTACGAGTGCGTTGCCACGGGTGGCCACGTAGCCGCGGTCCTGGATGGTTTTGATGATGGAGGCGTAGGTGGACGGGCGGCCGATGCCGAGGTCCTCCATCTTCTTCACCAAGCTGGCCTCGGTGTAGCGGGCCGGCGGGTTGGTGGAGTGGCCGTCGGCGGTGACTTCGCGGGCGGTCAGCGCGTCACCCTTGGCCAGCTCAGGCAGGTGCTTTTCCTTGCTGTCTTGGTTGTCGGAGTAGGCGCGCAGCCAGCCCGGGAAGGTGATGGTGCGGCCGGAGGCGGACAGTTCAACGTGTTCGCCGGTCTTGGCATCGCCGGCAACGGTGACGGTGACGGACGTGCCGCGGGAGTCTTCCATCTGGGAGGCGACGGTGCGCTGCCAGATGAGCTCGTAAAGCTTGAATTCCTCAGCATCAAGAGACTGAGCCAGCTCGCCGGGGGTGGCAAAGCGCTCGCCGGCGGGGCGGATCGCCTCGTGTGCCTCCTGGGAGTTCTTCACCTTCCGGTCGTAGCGGCGCGGGGCATCGGTGACGTAGTTGGCTCCATACAACTCCGTGGCGGCGGCGCGCGCAGCCGCCACGCCCTGCTGGGACAGCGAGGTCGAGTCCGTACGCATATAGGTAATGTGGCCGTTTTCATACAGGCGTTGCGCGATGCGCATGGTGCGGGCCGAGGTGAAGTGCAGTTTCGCACCGGCTGCCTGCTGCAGAGTCGACGTCATGAAAGGCGCGTACGGCTTGCGGGTGTACGGGCGGGACTCCACGTTGGATACTTCCATCGCCTGGCCAGTGAGATTCTCGGCGAGGTTCTCGGCGTCCTGCTTGTCCACCACCACGAGGGAGTCGTTCTTCAGCCGGCCACGGTCGTCAAAATCGCGGCCTTGGGCGATCTTGGAGCCGTCGATAGCAATGAGCTTGGCGTCGAATTCATCGGGCTGACCTGCACCCGTGGCACCCGCGTTGAGGGTGGCGGTGACATCCCAGTATTCGGCGGAGACAAAGGCCATGCGTTCTCGCTCGCGTTCGACGATCACACGCGTGGCCACGGATTGCACGCGGCCAGCGGACAGGCGCGGCATGATCTTCTTCCACAGCACCGGGGAGACTTCGTAGCCGTACAGGCGGTCCAGGATACGGCGCGTTTCCTGCGCGTCCACAAGGTTCATGTCCAGCTCACGGGTGTTTTCCGCGGCTTCCTTGATGGCGGATTCGGTGATCTCATTGAACACCATGCGCTCCACCGGCACCTTCGGCTTGAGCACCTCAAGTAGGTGCCACGCGATCGCTTCGCCCTCACGGTCCGGGTCTGTTGCCAGCAGCAGCTTGTCGGACTGCTTCAGCTTCGCGCGCAGATCTGTGACCTTCTTCTTTTTATCCGCGCTGACCACGTAAATCGGCTCGAAAGAGTTCTCCGGGTTCACGCCTAGGCGCGCCCACGGCTCCTTCTTGTACTTCGCAGGAATGTCAGCAGAGCGGCCGGGAAGGTCGCGAATGTGCCCCACGGAAGCCTCAACAAAGTAGTTGTTGCCCAGGTATTTCTGGATCTTCTTCGCTTTCGTCTGCGACTCCACGATGACCAGGGTTTTGCCCTGTGCGTTCTTCTCCGTCACGCCGGGTGACTCCTTAATGCGGTGCTTGATTAACTCACTACAGACAACTACCACGTATTTTGCAGCACGTGAAACTTACGGCTCCAAATTTTAGGAGGCAATTGCTTATCGACGGCCCCTTTTTACAACCGTCATTTTCTAGCACCGTAACACTTCGCCCGACCAACGAGCGTGAGTAAACTTGCCAAAAAAGTGCTGAGGGAACCTGTCATGGAAAGGAGGCCGACCGCGTGACCGAGATCGTCGACGGGCTCATTGCCTTTCTTGAGCAATTGATGACGATGCCTATTTTCTATCCCCTCGTCGGTCTCCTCATCACCATTGATGCCCTGTTCCCCGTCGTGCCATCTGAAACGGTGCTTAACCTGGCGGGAGCTTTTTCTGCGTCTCAAGGTGTCCCCGATGTGAAGTGGGTGATGGTCGCCGCCGGCATCGGCGCGATTATTGGTGACAATTTGTGCTTCATGCTGGGCAGCCGCCTGATTGGCCTGGTCAACCGCCTCGACCCGGAGTCCCGTGCTGGTAAAGCAATCACGTGGGTGCGCGCGAACATGAACGAGCATGGCCCGGTGACCATCATGGTTGCCCGCTTCTTGCCCTGGGCCCGCTGGGTGGCCACCATCGTATTGGGGTCCGTGCGCTACAACTGGTTCCTGTTCTTCTTCTTTGACACCATCGGCGTCATCCTGTGGGTGCTCATCAGCGTTGGTACCGGCTACCTCGGCGGCACTCTTTTCTCGGATTACCCACTCCTCGCCATGATCGTGGGCGTGACCTTAGGCAGCCTCGTCGGTATGGCCATTCAGCGCCTGCAGGCCGCCGCAATGGAATGGTTTGACGTCCGCCGTGGGGTATCCAGCATCTAAAAAACCGGCCACACCCGTTTTGGGTAGACCGGTTTAGAAAACTGAGGGGCGTCGCGCGCCTCTCAGCGCAATTAGAGCGCGCGCACCTGCTGAGCCTGCGGGCCCTTGGCACCTTCGCCGACCTCAAACTCAACCTTCTGATCCTCTTCGAGGGTGCGGAAGCCGCTGCCCTGAATCTCGGAGTAGTGCACGAACACGTCCGCGGAACCATCATCAGGAGCGATGAAGCCGAAACCCTTTTCGGCGTTAAACCACTTCACAGTACCTGTAGCCATTATTGAAAACCTTCCGTATATGCCGGTTGTCTAACTAAAACCGGCCTATCCGGTTTCATGGCGGCGGATCTTCTTATCCGCAACCGCCACTAAGTCTGCCATGATTTATGCTTTCACGTCGGACAAGTTCATTATTCACTCGTTTTTCCAAGGAGGTGCCACCATGACTGCGCCCGGCTCATTCGCCAGCGAACTCATTGACAGCATCTCCCGCACCCTCCCCGCCGGCACCCTCACACATGTGCGAACACTGCCTGCCCAACACGCCCGCACCGCGCCCTGGCCGGGATGGGCAGATGCCGAACTGCGCCGGCGGTGGGAAGAATCAGGAGTGCATGCGCTGTACACCCACCAAGCACGATGCGCGCAGCTGGCGTGGGAAGGCACAGACGTTGTAGTGGCAACAGGGACTTCTTCCGGCAAGTCCTTGGGATACCAGCTGCCAGTGTTGACCACCTTGGCCACTGACCCAACGGCCTGCGCGATGTACCTCACTCCGACGAAGGCACTGGGCTCGGACCAGTTGCTGGCTGTCAGCTCGCTGATCAAGGGACACCCAGTGTTGGGGAACGGCACCAAAACTGCCGCCAATCCCGCGCCTTATGACGGGGACACCCCCACCGAAGCCCGCTCCACCATCCGGGAAACCACCCGGTTCGTGTTCACCAACCCCGACATGTTGCACGCCGGGATCTTGTCCAGCCACCCCAAGTGGGTGCGGCTACTGCGCAATCTCAAGTACGTGATCGTGGATGAATGCCACACCTACCGGGGTGTTTTTGGTGCGAACGTGGCGTTGGTATTACGACGCCTTGATCGTCTTGCCCGTTCCTACGGCGCGGAGCCGGTGTTCATCTTGGCCTCGGCCACCGCCGCTGACCCAGCCGCCCATGCCGGTAACCTCACCGGCCGCCAAGTCACCGCCGTGACAGACGACGGTGCCCCTACCGGTGAGAAAACCTTCGCCCTGTGGGAACCCGGCTTCATCGAAGGCGCGGAGGGCGAAAACGGTGCACCCGTCCGGCATCCAGCCACAACGGAGGCAGCCGCGATGATGGCCGAACTCGTCGCTGCCGGCGCACGCACGCTCACCTTCGTGCGTTCCCGGCGCGCGGCCGAAACAGTGGCCATGCGTGCAGCAGAAGACCTCGTGGCCAAGGGTCGAGCTGACTTCGCTTCCCGCATTGCCTCCTACCGCGCTGGTTACTTGGCGGAGGACCGTCGCGCGTTGGAGAAGGCACTGGACAACGGCGATCTTCTAGGCATGGCCACGACGAATGCCCTGGAATTGGGCATTGACGTTGGCGGGCTCGATGCCGTGGTCATGGCAGGGTTTCCTGGCACGGTTGCGTCTTTCCGGCAGCAGGCAGGCCGCTCTGGCCGCCGAGGACAGTCCTCCTTGGTGGTGATGGTGGCTCGGGATGAGCCGATGGATACCTACCTGGTGCACCACCCCGAAGCGTTGCTGGACAAACCGGTGGAAAACAGTGTGTTCAATCCGCAGAATCCTTTCATTTTGCGGGGACATGTGTACTGCGCTGCGGTGGAGCGCCCGTTGACGGACGCGGACGTGGTGGCGTTTGGTGCAGCCGATGTCGTCGCGGAACTGACATCCGCTGGTTTTTTGCGCCGTCGCCCGCGCGGGTGGTTTGCGGTGCCACAGCTCACGGGTGATATCACCCCGGAGACGGCCCACGGGATGATCTCGCTGCGCGGTGGCACGGGAGAGGAAGTAATGATCGTGGATGCCACCGATGGGCGCCTGCTGGGCACCATCGATTCCGGCCGCGCCGCCGCGCAGGTGCATGATGGCGCGGTGTACATCCACCAGGGCGAGTACTTCATCATCGATGAACTGGACTTGGACAATTACGTTGCACTCGCCCACCCGGAGATGCCGGACTATTCCACCATGGCGCGTTCCACCACCGACATCGCGGTCATTGGGGAACCACACGCGCGGGTCAATCCGTCGCCAGGTTTGTGGGTGGCCAACGTGGACGTCGAAGTCACCGACCATGTCACGGGCTATGTAGTGCGGCTTGCGGACGGCACCGTCTCCGAACACATCCCCCTCGACCTACCCGAACAGACCTTGGTTACCCGTGCGGTGGCGTACACCATTGATCCGCTGGTGCTCGATGAGTTAGGTATCGCTGCTGGGGATGTCTCCGGCGCGCTGCATGCCGCGGAGCACGCCGCCATTGGCCTCCTTCCTTTGTTAGCCACCTGTGACCGGTGGGATATCGGTGGTGTGTCCACTGCACTGCATCCGGACACGATGCAACCCACGGTGTTTGTCTATGACGGGCACCCGGGCGGTGCGGGTTTTGCCGATGAGGGTTACGCCCGCTTCCACGAGTGGATTGAGGCCACCTATGAGGCGGTCAAGTCCTGCGGGTGTGCATCCGGCTGCCCGTCATGCGTGCAATCCCCCAAGTGCGGCAACGGTAACCAGCCTTTGGATAAGGCTGGGGCGTTGAAGCTCCTGGGCGCGTTGGTGACCATGACGGCGGGGCTCTCCGCACGTGTCGCCCCTCCAAGCTCTTAGCCCGCCGAGCGTTTAGATCGGTCCGGCCCGCGCTGTAGCCTCAGCACGCCCAACCTTCACTGTGAGCACGGTGTCGGACTCGATCACCTGACAGCTCAGTACATGCGCTTTGTTCAGCTCGGCGGTGAAGGTGGCTTTTCCGCACGGATCATGCCCGGCATACAACGCAGTTGCTGCTGTCACGGCGGAAAGGTCCGCTGCGACTTGGGCGCGGTGAGAATTCACCACTTGGCTGACTATTCCGGCAACAACAACAGCCAGGCTCACCACCGCGGCCACGATGCTGGCGGAGAGGATGGTGGCGTACCCGTGATCGCCGATAAGCAATTTGTGCTTCACCGCACCTCCACTGGATAGACCGCTGTGGCATGCATGTCTCGCACGACAGCGGGCACGCGTGCGGTCACGGTAACCATCTCTGCGTTCTCCGAGATCGTGACATCGATGTTGGCCCGCGGCGGGGAATACTCCACCCCGATCGCGTGCGAACGCGCGGCAGCACCGGCCACATCCACCGCGGACACGTACGCCGCCATGGTGGAGATACCCGCGATGATCGCCGCGGCCACCGTCACCAACACAGCCAGCGATAATGCGGCTTCAATGGTGACGGAACCGCGATCATCCATCACCTTAGGACGGCTTGTTGCTAAGCGCATCGGTGATGATTCCTTCAATCGCATCGACCACGCCGTTGCCGTTGATCACCATGTAGAGCACCGCGGCCAGTGCCGCGGCTGCCAATGACCCCATGGCGTATTCAATGGTGGACATTCCGGCATCATTCCGCACCACCTGCATCCGCGCGGTGGCATGGGCATAAGCGCGGGTCAGTGCCCGGTCAATCGGCTGGCTAAAAGCATCCTTGAGGTTCGTCAGTGTTTTCATTGTTCTTCTCCTTGATGTGTTTGTTGGTTGTCTTAGTTCAGTCTTTATTCAGTGGTTGTAAAAGGTTTTTTGTGTCACCCGCCGAGCACCCCGGCGCCAAGCCCGATAACCACCGGGGCTAGGCCAAGGACAAAGAAGGCGGGAAGGAAGAACGCGGCGAGCGGAATGCTGATGAGCACCCCTGCGCGTTCGGCAGCTGTTGTCGCATCATCGGCGGCCGCGTCACGGAGTTCCGTGACAATGCGGTCGCACCCCTGCGCGACGGCAGTGCCCGAAGCGTGAGACAAGGTGACCAGCGAGGCGAGCTCTTCCAGCCCTGGGGTTCCGTCCATGACGGCCCAGGCCCGGTCAGGTTCAACCCCGAGCGAGAGGTAGGAAACCACGCGCCGCCACATGTCAGCTGTGGTGCCCTGCCCCGGTTGAACGCCGCCATAACTGGCAGCAACCGCTTCCGCTGCTGTGGCGGCCGGTAGCCCGGCGCGGTAGCAGGCGGCGAAGAGCTCAATATCGCTGGCGATCCTGTGGCGCACACCGGGGCCATCGCGCGGGGTTTTAGGGTTCGGGCCGCGGCGAAGCAATAGAGTGAATGCGCCACGTGGCACGGGATCATCCACGTCCAATCTGCCGTGTGGCGGTGGTGGTGCCACGCTCGCACCGGCACCGAGCATCACTGCTGCGACCAGGCTTAATGCAACTGTTCCACTCATGCGGCTGCCCTCCCGATGATCGTCTGGGATGTTATGAATCCGGCACACACCAGCGCTGTTCCGCCGACGAGCAAGATCCCGCCTAACCCACCACTGGTGAGCAGCGCGATGGGTCGCGCACCCATCGCTTCGCCCATGAGCACTCCTGCCAGTGGCAGGACCGCGAGGATGGCGGCTGTTGCACGCGGGCCTGAAAGGGCAGCTTTGGTTGCATTCCTGTGGCGCAGCGTGTGGTCAATGCGGGTGCGGGCGCTGGTGAGAAGATCCGCCGCCGGAATACCCAGCTGGGCAGACAGCGCCCACACATTGCGCACTTCACGCAGTTCGGGCATGTCAGAAGACGTCAACGCTGTGGCACCTTGCCCACCGCCACGGCTCAGTGCGGCAACGCGACGTAGCTCCTTTGTCAGTTCTGCTGGGGTGTTCGCCGGTAGTTGTTCCACTGCCCGGCTACATGCGTCCGGCATCGCGGACCCGGCGCGTACCGCGGCAACAACGTGGCCGAGGAATGTGGATGTGGCGGCCAGAGCTATCTCCCGTGTTTTTCTTTCACGGGCCTTGGACAAGGTGCGCAAAGCGACGAACCCAGCCATGCAGGCACTGATCAGCAGCGTTGAGCGGTCCGTAGCCAAGATTGCAAGGACCACAAGCACCATGGCCACCGGAAGGACAACGGGGTGAATGCGGCGCTGGGAGTGCTCCATGACGCGGCCGGATGGACTGATGGGCAGTATGAACACCGCGGCAGCGACGAGGATGAGCGGGATCATGCGGCCACCCCCAGTTCCGCAAGGAGGTCTTCGTAGCCTGCTTGCGGTCCGCGATCGGAGTCCCACACCACCTCAGGCACCACGGGGTTGCCTCGTAGCACGCCAATCTGGTGGACGATGCGCGTGCCATCTGGCTGCCGCTTCATCACTACAACCCCGTCCACCGCAGCGGCGAGCTGCGAATGCAGCGCTGCCCGGTCAAGGCCACCCAACGCTGCGAGCGCTTCCAACCGAGCGGGCACTTCCTCAATCGAGTTGGCGTGCACGGTGCCGGCACCGCCGTCGTGGCCCGTGTTCAAAGCGGCGAGAAGATCCACCACCTCAGGGCCGCGGATCTCCCCCACCACGATGCGGTCCGGGCGCATACGCAATGATTGTTGCAGCAGGTCAGACATGCTGATTTCGCCCGCACCTTCGGCATTTGCGCCACGCGATGTCAGGTTGACCACGTGTGGGTGGGTGGGCACAAGCTCCACCGTGTCCTCAATCGCCACAATCCGCTCATGTGGCGCGACTTGGGCCAACATCGCAGCGAGCAACGTTGTTTTTCCCGTTCCGGTTCCGCCGACAACGAGAAAAGCTTTTCGCTTATCGACGATCCCCCGCAACACCCCCACCCTTTCCTCATCCACCGCCCCTGAGGCTTCCAACTGCTCAAGCGTGGCCGTTTTGCTCCGCAGTACTCGCAGGGAAATGCAGGTTCCTGCCGCGGAGGTGGGTGGCAGCACGGCGTGGAAGCGTACGAGGGTGCCATCATCTCGCGTTAGGTGTCCGTCGGCGAAGGGCCGGGCATCATCAAGCCGGCGCCCACACGTCGTGGCCAGTCGGGTGGCTAGACGGCGCACATCCGCATCATCGGGCAGGGTAAGCCCACTACGTTCGAGTCCTGCACCCCGGTCAATGAAGATGTCATCGGGGCCGTTGACGCAGATGTCGGTAATGCCGTCAATAGCAAGCAACTGCTCAAGCGGACCAATTCCCACTGTCTCATCGCGCAAGGCACGCATGATGTCCAGCACGTCTAGGTCACTGATCACCACCGCTTCCTCCCGAATGACGGCGGCAAGTTCAGCAGGATCGACGCGGCCGTGTGTGGGTGCTAGGCGTGGATCATCTGCCAAGCGACGTTGCACCGCGGTGATGATTTTGGTGCGGTCCATCACGTCACCGCCCCAATGATCGCTTCAGTAGCCACACTCAAACCACGGGGTAAGCGCGCTGGCAACCCAAAGATTTCGGTGTCTTTGGTCAGGGACCGAACCGTGGGGACCTCCGCGATGACCTCCGTTTTGGTCACGTGTTGTACCTCTTCTACGGTCATCCCTGACCATGCGCGATGGCGGAGAACAACCGATGCTGGCACAGAGTTTGCCCGGCACTCCGCAGCAATGAGCGCAGCCGACGCTGCAGCACGCACCTCCGCCGGGGTGACAATGAAAGTGTGATCACTACGCACCATGTGTCTACCCGGCGGTGCATCCACGACGGTCACCCCGCCCCCACCAAGCACCGCCACCGCCCGCTCCAATGCTGCTGGTTCCGTGCTCACATCCTCTATCGGCGCCGGCAACGTTGAACGTGAGTGGGTCAGCACCGCAATCCCATCGGAGGTGCGAGGCAACGCACGGACGAAGGTCCCGCGGTCCACATTTCCATCCCCGATTTGAATATCACCCCACCGCGCACCCACGGAATCTTCCACCCCCAGGAGAAGATCTAACCCACCGGAATATCGGTGCCCATCCACCAACACCGGATCAAGTCCTGCACCAGAACCAGTTGCCACCTTGCCCGCTAATGTGCGCGCCACCGCCCCAGCCAAAGTTGACGTCCCTGCTCCTCCTGCTGCGCCGACGAAGGTGAGCACCACACCAGATCCCGGAAGAGCCGGGCCACCATTCCTGTGCGGTGACCGCTGCTCCAATTCCCCGAGAGCTTTCAACAAAGAGGCTGCCTCTGCTGGGAGCATGAATGAGTCCCGCACCAAGCCAGATCCCTCGCTAGCTTTCCCAGTCCCAGCCTCAGCCTCAGCATCCGCATTCCCACAAATCCGGAACATTCCCGGATGCGCTAGCGCATCAGCTTCACTGGAGGGGGCGAGAGCGGCTAAAAAAGTGTCGTCGATAAGCACGGCGAAGCCCCGCGCGATGTGACGTGCTGTCTCCGCTGGGTCGCGAACATCAATCACAAGCCGACCGGTGACCGCGGCGAGATGCATCGCCTCTGGGTGGAGAAGCGCATCGTCTACGGCGACGACGATGGGTGCTGTTTCATTACGCATGACCCCACGATGAACCACATATTCAGCATGCTCAAGAGGCGTTCCTACAGGCTGTGGATAACCCTCTTTTATGTGGATGCATCACCAAAAAGTTGTGGATAACCTCCCCATAATCACGCTCGCTGCACACTCAAGTGGGCTTAAGGGACATTTCGTGTGGATAAACCGATACGGATTCCCGAGGCAGCCTGGGATAATACGGTGATCTTGATTTTGAATCGGTTCCAACGGCCCGATCTGTGGAATCAACACTGGATAGTCCTAGGTCTGTGATAAGGGGACTGCTGCTGGTGCGGTAAGGCCAATTCCTATGGCTAATAGGAATCGGCCGTCGTGTGACATGTGCGGCCACGGACTGGTTAAGAACGGCAAAACCGCGGCAGGAACCCAGCGCTGGTTGTGTCCTAAATGCAACGTTTCATCGATTAATGCCCGCGCACACACCAGCGAGATTCGGCACTTCAAAATCTTTATTGACTGGATTCTTTCCGGCGAATCCGCAGACCATTTAGCCAAACGCCTTGGGGTAACAAGGCGGACTTTGACCCGGTGGTTCAAGCTGCTGTG